>WQVM01000001.1 GCA_009783985.1 Bacillota bacterium
GAAGAAGACCATTTGCGGATTCAGGCGGTGCTTAGGGGTTTTCAGCTTAATGAGGCTTTTGTAAGGGCAAGTCAACTTGACGACAGTATAGCTGCCAGAATCAAATATAGTTTTGACCCCGAACTTGGATACCTAACAAGTTGCCCGACTAATCTGGGTACGGGGATGAGGGCGAGTGTAATGCTTTTTTTGCCGGCACTTGCTATTATGAGCAAGGGCAATATCGCAGGGAATTTAGGGACACCCAATATTACTGTGAGAGGGATTTATGGCGAAGGGTCAGACGCCGACGGACATATGTATCAGGTGTCTAATAGCAGGACTCTTGGTGTAAGTGAGAGGGAGATTATTGATACCGTCACCAAAACAGTACAACACCTTATCAATACTGAGGGGCGTGCAAGAGAGCTACTCCTTAATAACGACCCTATAGGTGTGCGTGACCAAATAATGCGGGCATTAGGGGTGCTTACTCATGCGTACACACTCACTGCAAAAGAATTTATGCAGCTTATCGCACTTGTCAAGTTAGGCGTTCATTATAAATTTATCAACATAGGAGACCCTGAACGACTCGAAAAACTCATAATCGAAACGCAACCGTCAAGCATAAGTTATGCTTCAGGCAGAGAGCTAAGCCCTGAAGAAAGAGATATATGCAGAGCTGATTATGTAGGGAAAGTGTTAAGGGCGATGACTTAGTATAGTGGTTAGATTAGTTGGTAGTTGATGTTTTGGTATAGATTATTAAATATTTTTGTACTAGGTCGTCTAGTCGTAGGGGCGGATGCCCTCAGCCGCCCGAACAATAATTATCCTTATATTTTTGAATAATGATTTTTACCATTCGGGCGGCTGAGGGCATCCGCCCCTACGATTGGACAACAACTGCATAAGACAAATCCAAGTGTAGGGGACTCTTGGCTACGAATTATCCTTAGTTATCAATGGAGAATAATAAAAACAATGTTAAGATTTTCGGAAGATGTTAATAATGCCTTGAAGGCGGCGCAACAAATCGCATACAAGTACAGTAGCGGAGAAGTCGGAACGGAGCATGTTATCTACGGGCTTGCTTTTGGCGATGGGGTTGCGGGTAAAATTCTTAGAGAAAACGGCGTAACTACAGGCGAATTAGAAAAGATTTTTGTCGAGACCGGCGATGGTATGGTGACTTTGGGCAAGATGGATTTGTCACCCAGAGTTAAACATTCGTTATTGTTTGCAAGTCAAATTGCGCAGAATCACGGGGCAAGTTTTGTTGATACGCAACATTTGCTTTTTTGCCTTTTGCAAGACCCTAATAGTTACGGTTATAAAATGCTTAGCAGCGGTTTTGGCTGTGATGTCAATAAGATGTCAGGCAAACTTGCCACCGCTTTTGGAGCAGGCGGTGTTGGGGGTAATTTTGGTGCAGGCGGCGGAAATATTGTACAAGGGGCGGCACAATCAGGCTTGCCTCCTCAGCTCAAAGATTTGGGCATAGATGTTACGCAAAAAGCACGGGAAAATAAGATTGACCCGATTATCGGCAGGTCGGAGGAAATAGAAAGAATTATTCAGATTTTGTGCCGTAAGACAAAAAACAACCCTGTGCTTATAGGTGAACCCGGTGTGGGCAAAAGTGCGATAATCGAGGGGTTGGCTAAGGCAATTGTCGAGAACAAAGTACCTGATATACTGTCGGGCAAAATTGTTTTTGCGCTAGATATAGCAAGTCTTATGGCAGGGACTAAGTATAGAGGCGCGCTTGAGGAAAAACTCAAAGAAGCCGTAGAAATCATCAAGTCGCAAGGCAATATAATTACTTTTATTGATGAGCTTCATACGCTTGCTATGGCAGGGAGCGACAAGGGAGAGGTTTCGCCTGCCGATATGCTCAAGCCTTATTTGGCACGGGGCGAGTTTCAGACAATAGGTGCGACAACTACTGATGAGTACCGCAAATTTATCGAAAAAGACAAAGCGTTAGAAAGGCGCTTTCAGCCGATTATTGTAGAGCCTCCCAGTGTAGCCGATACGATTAGCATTATTAAGGGGCTTAGGGATAATTATGAGGCTTTTCACAAAGTCAAACTAAGTGACGAGGCAATAGAGGCGTCTGTGACCCTAAGCGACCGATATATAATGGATAGATTTTTGCCTGATAAGGCGATTGACCTTATAGACGAGGCGATGAGTAAGGCAAAGATTGGCAGTAGTGCCACACCGCCACAAGCCATCGAATACGAGACCAAACTCAAGGATTTGGAGAGTCAACTCAATCAAGCAAAGGCAAATAATGACTTTGAAAAATGCCTTGAAATTAGCGAACGCAAAAAGGAAGTGACGGCACAGATTGACAAGATAAAGTTAGCGTATAGCAAGAGTCAAGAAATGTCGGCAACAATAGACGGTGAGGATATTGCCAAAATCGTAGCCAAGTGGACTAAGATTCCTGTCACTAAACTAAGCGAAACGGAAAAAGACAGGTTAGTCAATCTCGAAAAACTTTTGCACGAGAGAGTTGTCGGGCAGGACGGTGCGGTCAGCAGTGTAGCTAAAGCGGTAAGGCGGGCAAGGGCAGGGCTAAAAGACCCCAAGCGTCCTATAGGGAGTTTTATATTTTTAGGTCCTACAGGTGTGGGCAAAACCGAGCTGACTAAGGCACTCACAGAGGCGATGTTTGACAGCGAAAATAATATTGTCCGTCTTGATATGTCCGAATATATGGAGTCGCATAGTGTCAGTAAGCTAATCGGTGCGCCCCCCGGTTATATAGGGCATGATGATGGCGGACAGCTAACCGAGGCAGTAAGACGCCGACCGTACAGCGTTGTGCTTTTTGACGAGATAGAAAAAGCTCACCCCGATGTCTACAATGCGCTGCTACAGATTTTGGACGAAGGGCGATTGACGGACAGTCAAGGCAGAGTAGTTAATTTTAAGAATACCATTATCATTATGACAAGTAATGTGGGTATTGACCAACTCAAAAAAGTTACACGCTCCTTAGGTTTTGGGGACGGTGAGGAAAAAGTCAAGCAAAAGGACGAGGAAGTTCTTATGAATGCTCTCAAAAACCGCTTTAAGCCGGAATTTCTTAACCGTATTGATGTAGTATGTATTTTTCATTATTTGTCTGAGGAGCATATCCGTAAGATAGCCACAATAATGCTTAAGAGTGTCAAGGCTAAACTCAAAGAGAGGGGCATTGATTTGCAGTTGACTGATTCGGCTTTTGAGTATGTGGTAAACAAGGGGTTTGACGGCGAGTATGGTGCAAGACCGCTAAGACGGGTAATAGAGCAAAAGATAGAGGATAGCCTAGCCGAAGCTTTGCTTATGGGTGCGGTTAAGGAAAAAGGGACAGTAACTGTAGATATAGGCAAAGACGGAGTAGTAGAAATAAAATAAGGGTGCAATGCTCAGTTTTCAGTGCTCAATGATTGACGAGATAATATCCTTTAATTGAGCATTGAACACTGAGCGTTGAGAATTGAATTAGATTTATGGAACAACAACAAAGCGCAACAACACTAATATTTAAGGTTTTTGGTAAGACTGAGGAAGAAGTCAAAGAATTACTCAAACCTCACAATAAGATAAAACGCAGTATCAGAGTTGAGATAGAGGCGGGTTTTTTGGAATGCAAAATTGCCTTGCATTACAGCAGCCGTATTAGTAAAGCTAATCTTGACGAATATGTAGTAGCTGTGACAACGGAGCTAAAGGATTTTTTGTATAGTTTTGAGGACGAATCCTTAGATGTTACTGTGGCAACTTTGGCGCAGGTCAGGGGGGCAAAACTTCGTACAGCGGAGTCTTTTACGGGTGGACGCATAGCCGCCGAACTTACAAGAAATCCGGGTGCGGGGCAGATTTTTGATGAGGGCATAACCGCATATACCGAAGAGGCAAAAATGAGGCGGTTGGGTGTAGCCGACAAAACAATACGCAATAACGGTGTTGTTAGTGTAGAGACAGCGTATGAGATGGCGGCGGGGCTTATCACAGCTGATAATGTCACGGCTGTCGCAACCACAGGATACGCAGGACCCGATGCCCCCGAAGGTCGCAAGGGGGAGTGTTATATTGCCGTAGGCTCTGCCGAGGGTATTCATATATTTGGACACCGTTTTGAAGGTGACCGAGAGTCCATAGTGCAAATGGGTGTCAAATGGGCATTGTGGTACTTGTATAAAACACTAAAGTAATGCAAAGTGCAAAACGCATTAAAAAACAAAGGAAAGGAAAACAACAACTATGCCAACAACTCCGTTACAATTTGAGTGGGATTCCATTGTCGCTGTGGACGATATGGACCTCAAAAACAGACTTAAACCGTCGTCTATTTTGCAATTTTTTCAGGATATAGCTACAGAGCACGCTAATATTTTGGATATAGGATATAGAAAGATGATGAGTATGAAATGCTTTTGGGTATTGACTAAGGTTAGTGCCGAGGTTGTCAAAAATCCCTCAATGTGCGAGCGGGTCAAGATTTTGACATACCCTCGCAAGCCTAGCCCGGTTGAGGCGACCCGTGACTATTATATCCTTGATAGCAAGGGAGAGGTGTTGGTAAGAGGTAGCAGTAAGTGGTGCGTACTGGATTTTGCTAACAAAAAAATCAGGCGGACTTCTGATGTGTTTAGCTATACAGACGAGTATTACTATCCAAAGGACGCTATTAGCGGAGGATGCACCAGACTCAGACCGCCCGCAGACGGCAAAGTTATCGGGGATTATGAAGTAAAAATAACCGATTTAGATACAAATGTGCATATGAACAATGCTAAGTACGCCAATCTGCTGCTTGATTATGAAAACATAGATTTTGTGCAAAAATACGACCTAAAATGTTTTGAGATAAATTATTTGGGAGAGCTTGCCTTTGCCGAAAAGGTCAAGATTATAAGGGCAGGCGAGAGTGGGGAGCGGATTTATCACGGTGTTAAGAGTGACGGCAGGGACGCTTTTTTGATGTCGGCAAAGTGGGAGAAAAGGCGTGGAAAGTAGCCAAGTCCCTTACAAAATCGAAAGAACCAAACGGAGTGGCTACTGCATAATGGTCAAAGAGGGGGTTGTAACCGTCCGTGTTCCGCTTTATACAACTGATGTGCAAGCCCTCAAGATTATAGAGGACAAGCGTGCGTGGATTGAGCGAAAAATAACACAATCCCGCTTGTCTAATCAGCGTTTTGAGCCACTAAAGCAGTTGACCCATATATTGATATTTGGGCATATGTACAAGATTGTTTTTGATAAGACAAAAACATCTTTACTACAAGGGGACAGACTTGTTTTGCCTATGCGTTATGATGATAACCCTAGCGGAACCCAAAGAGTTGTTAAAAAATTTCTTAAAGGACTTGCCGACGAATATTTGACCGCCGAACTAACTAATCAGTCGTACAGTTATAACGGATATACACTAAGCAATGCTCGCTCTAAGTGGGCAAGTTGTACTGCCGATAATCGCTTGTCTTTTAATTGGAGAATAGCGTGTCTGCCACCCGTGCTTATTGATTATCTTATAATCCACGAGCTTTGCCACACAGTCCACCATAACCACAGTGCTACATATTGGGCACTTGTAGAGTCGCATCTGCCCGAGTACAAAAAATTACGCAAAGGACTAAAAGAATTCTCGGCACTAACGGAGCTATACAGATGATAAAAATACAATCATTTACAATAGACCACCTCAAACTAAAACGAGGTATTTATGTGTCAAGGCGGGACGGCGATATAACGACATTTGACCTAAGGATTCGCCGTCCGTACGAGGACGATACGCTGACACAAGTAGAGATGCATTCGCTAGAGCACCTACTTGCGACCGCTCTAAGGAACGGACTGCTTGGGCAGAGCGTGATTTATGTAGGACCAATGGGTTGTGCTACAGGATTTTATGTGCTGTATCGTGCCGTAACTGACGAGGCGGCGGTAAAGGATATAATAGACGGGTTTGGCAAAGTCTTGCTAATGGATAATATGGTAGGCGACACTCCTATAGAATGTGGCAATTGTAACACCTTAGACCTAACACAAGGTAAACGCATAGCGGAGGAATATCTCAAAACCTTGTCAGGCAAAACTAAGCCGGATGTGTATCCAAAATGAATATAAGGATTAAAGTAAAGCAAGTATCTAAGTTAAAAGATTTTTTGACTTACGAGAAGTATAAAACACAAGCAACTACTGTAGAAGAACTGATTACAGAGATGGTTGTTTTTAATGTGGCTGAGTATAATTCCAAGAGAGATAAAAAGGCATTATTTTTGATAAGTGATGAGACTGCCGAATCTATGGCGGAGAGGGGAAAGATTTCATTTGGCAGACTAAGCAATAAGCGTAAGGTTGACGCTAGGGTTATGATTGATGAGGCATTATTTCAATTCAAGAATGAACGCTTTAAGATTATCAATGAGACGGCAAAGCACGAGTATAAAAATTTGACAGAAGCACTTAATCTTAACGAGGGTGATGCGATCGTATTTGTAAAACTAACACTATTAAGTGGGAGGTGGTTTTAAGTATGGCAGATGCAGAAAAAAAGACTAAGGAGATAGGAAAGATTATAGCACTTTCCAAATCAAAAAAACCAACTGACCATAATAGAGTTTTGGAATTGCTAAAAGGTGCAGGCAATCAAATCGGTGTAATAGAGCAGGTTTTTGAGACTATGAGTTGGAATAAGCCCTCAAAGGAATTTAGGGATTTTATTATTCCGAAGGTAATAGAGAATCAATTTTATCGATATAAAATTGTTGCAGAGTTTCTAGCAAACAGCTATGATATATACTTTCCTATTACAAATGCAAAAGAATTTGTAGTTAAGTTATGGGACATTGTGTCGGGTAACTACAAAAAATATTGGAATACAATAGATGTAAAAACGGTTTATATGATGCTGACCATATTGCCCGATAAGACACAGGCATATAACGATTATTTTTTTAAGTGCATAAATTCTGATAATCGGGATGTAAAATTTATAGCATTACATCATGTTAGAAATGTGCGAAAGGATAAAGTTAGGCAATGTACACAGCATTTTGACCAAAAGGATTTGGAGTTTTATGACCCTTTGCTAGGGTGTCTTACTGATTATAACGATACCCCTACAAAAAGTATTGTCCCTATGCTTGAGACACGAGGACATTATCGTACACTTTATCCTAAGCTTTGCGACCTGCTAAACCGATTGCCAAAAAAAAATCTACATTGGAATATTGATGGGAATATTTGGTTTCCTAGAGATGTTAAGTTTAATGACATTGTAGAAAAAATATTTTTTATACTTAAAAAACTAAACGACAAAAAGCTAATTAGAGATTTTGAAAAGGAGTTATATCCAAAGTTAGACATTGGCAAAAAGCTTATTTTTGTTAGTGGCTTTAGGGAGCATATTTCACTTGACTACCGCAGAGAGATGCTAAACTATTTTGGGCATTATGATTGGTGGGAGAGTATGTATGAAAAGAAGTATTGCAAAATTTTCGAAAGAAAACCTCTAACCTATGATGAGGCGATTATTATTAGTGATTTTCTCAAATCAAAAAGAGTCGAAATAAAAAACAATATATTCTCGTTTTATTTAAGAATGTCACAAAAAAATCAGGTAATGCTAAAGGAGTATTTGAATGAACAGCCTGAGGAATACAAGAGAGCGGTTGCAATTGAGTTAGCTCAAGGCAAGACAAAAAAAGAAAAGATTAAGTGTGCTGTTGTAGACAAATCTGCAAAAATAACTAAGCCTAAAATAAAAAAACTATCTGACAATAGGGAAAATTCTCTAAAAAAAGCACTTAGACGATTTGTATTAGAAAACAAGAATTACGAGTATAAATCTTTGTATGAGAGTGATAATGTGCTTTTGGGTAACGCATACTATCCTATTGACGAGGAACATAATTATCCGTTACAGGATAAGGTAGATGAGATTATAAAGCAATTAGGGCTGTCGACAGACGAAATGGCGAGAGTTTTGTATAAAATAAAGCTTGGAGCTTGGGATGGTGACAAGCTTTCGTGGTCTCATTACACAAACATAGTAGAGGGGTATTTTAAAAGACATAATGATGCCCTGCTTTCTGAGGCTCTTATCAAGCAAATATTGCAAGTGTATTGGGAACTTCCATTTAAGCTAAGAAAAAAACACGCAATTTCTGGGGTAAGGGATTTTGAAAAATATATAAAATTTGAATTATTGTCAGAGCAGGCTTTAAGAGATTGCTTTTTGCTTGCAAGAGTAATACAAAAATCAAGTGTGAAAATTAAGCTTGAAAAGGTTGATAATTATTACGAGTTTAACGAAAAGAATGTTTTGTTTGATATAGTAATATTGCTTTGGATGTGGCTAGAAAAAGGGGTTGCCCGAGAGCAAGATATTAGAGGACTGATTGTTTCTAACACCTTTAGCATTGCGAGATTGCTAGAAGAGTCTAGATATGAAAAGAAAAAATCACCTGACATTACAATTTTTAATAACAAATGCCCTAAGGCTTTGTACGACATTGTAGAGGCTCGGATGATTGAAATGCAGGAGATGGAAGTAAACAGGCAAATCAAAGAAACACAGTATTCGGTAATTTTGAGTGCGTGTGCAAGTTTTTTTGGGATAAGGTTTTATGCAGAAATGTTAAAATTTTTTCAAAAAAACACCTTGCCTCGTGGAGATAACGAGTATATATGGGAAAAAACCAAAGAAGCGATTTTTGCAAAAATTCTTGGCAGGGTATTACCCGCAAAGGTTGACACCTATGAAGCTTTTGTGACACTTGTCAAGGAATACAGTCTAAGTGAGAGCGACCTAGTAAAGGGTGTCTTGTATAATAGCAATCAAACGCTACTAGAGTGGACGAATAAGTATCTGGGCAAAACAGGCTTTGTTAGCTGTGTTATGTTTTTTAAGGCACATCTTAAAGATTATGGAGTGTCGAATGCCGTGCAAGAAAAAATAGCATTGTATTCGCCGATTGCAATAGAGGACTTCAAGGATGGGGCAGTGGATGTAGATTGGTTTTGGGCGATGAAAAATGATGTGGATGATAAGACCTTTAAGCTAGTTTATGACAACGCAAAATACATTACGGTAGCGAATTTTCATAAGCGTGCTCAGCGTTTTAATGATGCACTGACTGGCAAGCTAACGGCGGAGGAGTGTTTAGCAAAAATCAAAGAAACTCGCAACAAAGAATTTGTCTTATATTATTCGCTAGTGCCGTTAAAAGATGATAAGGAGCTTCAGACTAGATATGAGGTTGTGCAAAAATTTTTGTTAGAATCTAGGCAGTTTGGCGTACAACGGCAGGCAAGCGAAAAAAAGGCTTGTGAGATAGCCCTAGAAAATATGGCAAGAGTGGCGGGCTATGAGGATGTGGATAGGTTTGTTTGGTTTATGGAGAGTAAGGATGCAGGCAGACTTGCATTATGCTTTGAGCCAAAAGCTATCGGTGAGTTTGAGGCTTGCTTGCAAATTACGGATAGATTTAAGTGTAAGATAGTTGTATCTAAAAATGGCAAAGAATTGTCTAGTGTGCCAGCAGGTCTTAAAGCTAATTCGCATATTGTAGCTATCAAAGCCGAAGTGTCTACACTCAACAAACAGTCGGCAAGGGTTATCAAGTCGCTAGAGAATGCAATGGAGCGAGAAAGTATTTTTAGCTTAGATGAACTAACAACAATTGCAATAAATCCCATTATTAAACAAATCCTAAAATCGCTATTATTTATCGTAGACAAAAAAACAGTCCTATTTGATGGTGAGAGTTTTGTTGATTTGATTACAAAAAAAGTTATAAAGGCAGATAGAGTGTTTATTGCGCATCCCTATGACTTGCTTGCAAATAAATCGTGGGAGACGACACAGTGTTATTTGTTGCAGAATAAAATTAGGCAACCATTCAAGCAGGCATTTAGAGAGCTATACCCAAAGACTGATGATGAGATGGATGCGATGGAAACTAATCGTTATTACGGACATCAAGTTAATGTTAATAAGGCAATTGCCGTTGGCAAAAATCGTGGTTGGCATTCAGGCGAAAATATTGGCTTGCAAAAAGTATTTTATAAAGAAGGTATTATCGCAGTATTGTTTGGTGTATGGGATTTAGGTTATTCGTCTTTTAATGACCATCCAACCCTATCTCAAATATATTTTGTTAAGCGTAAGGCGGAGACGGATGGTAGCTACAAAATTATCCCTATTAAGGATATCGGTGACAAAATGTTTAGTGAGATTATGCGAGATGTAGACCTAATTGTTTCAACCGCTCATCCTCAAGGCTATGATTTTGAAGAATCTCTTTCTACCGTAGAGGTGCGTCGTCAAGTTTGTCAAAGTATTATAGATTTGCTAAATCTAAGCAATGTTTGTATAGAGAAACAACATATCCACATTAAAGGAAGTTTTGGCGAATATTCGGTCAATCTGCGTTCTGGAATAGCCGACAAAAAACTAAGTGGTAATCTAAACATTATGGCGATAAACGACTCAACGCACAATAAGCTATTTCTTAATTTTATAGACGACAATCCAAAAACTGCCGAAATTGTTTCTAAAATGCTACTACTTGCCGACGACAAAAAAATCAAAGATGTAAATATATTAAGAGACATAGGGTGACAGTAAGGTGGAATGGCAACTATCATATTATAGACAATTAAAAAACAATGAAAAACAAAATAACAATCAAAAATTATGACCAAACCCAAGATGCTGATGCAATGTTTGAGCTAATGCGGTTAGAGGGCGATTGGAATGACTATTGTGACGAACCTAATGTGGTGCGATATAAGGTTGCCCTAAAGGATAGCGTGACATTTGTACTCTATAGAGACAACACCTTGTGCGGTTTTGTTAGAGTGCGTGACGATTTTGGCTTTGGCGTATATATTCACGACCTGCTTGTAGGCAAAGCCTATCGGGGCAACGGCTACGGCAAAAAACTGATAGAGTTTGTGGCGGATAACTTTGCGGGTAATACCATATATGTAATGTCAGATGTGGACGAATATTATCGTAAGCAAGGTTATGACAAGATAGAGGGACGCATTATTATCGTAAGAAAATAGTTTTTTCAAAACACTAGGAGTTAAACAAAAAAATGAAACACAGTTACAAAACAAAAGGAACTTGTGCCGTCAAAATTAACTTTAATCTGGACGGCAACATAATCAAAGACATTTCATTCGAGGGCGGTTGCAACGGCAATCTCAAAGCTGTGGCAAGCCTCGCCGACGGAATGACAATAGAACAACTGGAAAACAAATGTAAGGGAATTGTTTGCGGTTTTCGCTCCACCTCATGCGCCGACCAATTAACAATAGCCGCCCGTCAAGCATTTGAAAACAAGTAGCCAACATGATAAAACTAGCCATATTAGACAAATAAACCCTGCCCCAAAATCTGAACTGACCCCTTAAAAGTAGACACAACCCTATGGTATATAGTATGAACCCCGTTTGGTGGACAGTTAAATAAAAACCCTATGATACGATATACTTTGTATTTCCCTTACAGGCTACTGTAAGGGAAATTTTTTGTTGCCGAATTTCAAACGGCGTTGCTTGTGTTTTAATTGTATCCTTTCGCAATCTAAGACGAATAACATAGACACCTAACAGCAAAAGCATTTAAGCAAAATCAGCATTAAGCAGCACGGATGACAGCAATAGCAAAAGCAGGGCTTAGGCAAGCATTTTGGGCGTGAGCAGACAGTATTGCTTTTTACAACAAGCAACTTTCCGCAAATGTCAATTTCCACCTTAGATTGATTATAAATATATCCGCTTTTGTTAGTTTTCATCTGTTCATTGTATGAACTCTATACATAAGCGGTGCATAGAATGACAATGAGAAACGCGAATCTCTTTTACATACTGCGCCCTAAAAAAGGGTGTAGTTTGTAGTATGAGGAGGGCTTATGCCAAATATAACAGGAGGGGTCTATTACGACCCGAATAGAACAAAAGCAGCACTAGATAGTCAAAGACTGGGTAATTATGTTGTCATTTTGCAAAACACGCAAACGCTGGAGTATAGTGCAGTTATGGCAAATGCAAATTCGCCAGGCTATGAATTTAGAAGTGTGCCTGCCGGAGAATACTCGATAGCAGTATACAAAACTTTTGACGGCATTATCGGTAGCGGCGATTGGACTGGAGAACAAGGAACAGAAGCTATAAAAAGTATTGCACCTACCTATGAGGAATTATCTAGTGATAGAACTCTGCCCGACGGAGCAAACGCAACGGCATTTGTAGGGGCGGCGACAATAAAAACAATGTTTGGTTCAGACACATTAGACAGCCAAAACTTTTTTATTGCTCCGGCAAGCTATAGAGCAGCACCCGTGGACATTAGCAAAAAAATAGGCGATATTAACTTAGTGACCGATTTTGATAACGGCAAATTTGTTCCGCAACCCATCGGCTTCACAGACATTTCGCCAAGTGCTATGCCATACCCGATTGGCAGTGCTTTTGCTTACACGCAATTGACGGCAGGAATGATTCAGCCCGAACACTGGACTATGGTCAACAAGCTGTCAACCAATCCAAGATGCGTCGGCAACGAATGGTGGAGAGTAGCAAACCATAGCGGCGATGAAACAAGCTCTATGGTGCTTATGCGAAGCGGAATGAATGTTGATGTGCCAATTCTAAGAACGACAATCAATGTTAACCCAAACACTAATTATAGATTTAGTTTTTGGGCTATGAGGTTTGAAAAGTTTACGCCCGATGCTTTTGCGTTTAAGATGAGGGCAGTAGACGAAAGCGATGACATTGTTGCTGAAGCGATAACCGACCCGCTTTTGCTAGGTACGGATTTCCCTATTTGGACGCAATATGCACTAGATTTTAACAGCGGCTCAAACGGCATAATAAATCTTTCAATCAATATTATGAACACGAATGCGTTCTTTGCTTTTGACAGTATAGCACTAAATGCGGTTGTCGACAGACCAGTTATAATAAATCAATCAAATGTAGGACTTGACCTTTGTGATACACCTGTCACCATAGCAAGCAATGAGACGGTGGCAGAGGAACTGAAGTTATCTCTTAAAAAATACCAAAGCTGTCCGCTGTATGTTGTAGGCATGACAATGAAATATTGCGTAGAGGTAACAAACGATAGTTCAGTTCCGTTGTACGATTTAAGATGGAGCGACCTATTAGACTCAAAGCTAACTTATGTAACAGGGTCGTTCAAAGTTGATGGGGTAGACCAAACTCCGACAATCATAGGTCAAGAGTTATCATATATGATTGATACCATTGCGTCAGGGCAAACAATAGAGATTTGCTTTAGTGCGATTGTAGGGTAAAGAAAAATCAAATTCTAGTGACAAAATAAACTATAAAATATGTAATACAAAGCGGCTTCACACGAGGCCGCTTAGATAGACGGTAGGGGCAATCTTGCCGTCTTTTTTATTTGACAATATTTAGAACAGGAGTATTTTACATTGGTTTTTTGTTATATTATGCTATACTATACGGGTTAGAAAATAACGGAGGATAAACCGCAATATGCAAAATAAAGCGTTAGTAATAATAGATATACAAAACGATATAACAAAGAATTATAAGGATATTATAGACAATATAAATACAGCGGTAGATTGGGCTGTCAATAACGGCATTCATGTCGTTTATATAAGGCATGAAAATTTGTCGGCAGGGACAAGGACGCTTAAGCCCAACACACGCGGTGCTGAATTAGCAGTTGATTTGAAAATTGCTTCGCAAAACATTTTTACAAAATATAAAACAAACGCATTGACAAGCGAGGCGTTTACGGACTTTATCACTAAAAACGAAATAAACGAATTTTACCTTGCGGGAGCGGATGCTGTCGCTTGCGTTAAATCTACTTGCTATAATTTACGCAAGGAAAATAATACGGTTTATGTTATATCTGATTGCGTAACAAGTTATGACAAAAGGAAAATTGATGAGATGCTGAAATACTATGAGAGCCAAGGCAGTACAATAATTCCTTTGAATGAGTTGTTAAAATAAACTTAGTGGCAGGCGGGGCATAATGAAACGATACAAATTTAATGTAGTAATAAAAAAAGCACCCGACATGGACACGGCATATATAGAGATACTTTTTGATGTTAAAGCGGAGTACGAGTCAAAGTACACGCAACATTTGACGGCGAACCATACGAGGGCAGTATCGTGAGGATGGGGACACCGTGCCATATTATACCGCTTCGCGGTGAAATCTCCATCGACTCGGTCATACGCAAGCAAGCTTGCGTGCGACCCTCGCCTCAGTCGATTATAGGTATTCGCAAGGATATACGAGCCAAGATAAACAAGCAAGCGGGCGACACCGTAAGCGTGACGATAATTGAAAGGTAAATACAATAATGATAGAAAATAACGATTTACTATTAAATATAGATAATATACATACGACGCCGATGGGGGCGGAGCGGATAAGACGCAATCTTAAATTAAGCGCCGTTGATGTTGTAGCATATTGTAAAAAGCAAATACAAGAGGCGGGCGAGATAACCCGTAAGGGCAAAAACTGGTACGCATACACGGGCAGTGCAATAATAACAGTCAATGCACATAGTTTTACAATCATAACGGCACATTTGCAACCGAACGAAAAGTAACAAGACGGAAAGTAACCAGAACGAAAAGTAACCATTTGCCTATGTTCATATCCTAAACATAAAAACGGCAAAGTGAAACCCGAACGAAAAGTAACCGAGTTTAGCAAAAATAGCGTAAATCAAGGCAAAAAGGCACAGAAAAACACGACTGAACGAACTCCGTTCTGTCGTGTCTTGATGGTGCGGTCAGAGGGACTTGAACCCTCACGCTCTCGCATACGCCCCTCAAGCGTACGTGTCTGCCATTCCACCATGACCGCAAGGGTAAAAGAGAAGAGTTTTTTGTACGACAGGAGTGATTTGAATATCACTCCTGTCGTACTTGTGGTGGATGGTGGTGGTTTCGAACCACCGTAGGCAGAGCCGTCAGATTTACAGTCTGATCCCTTTGGCCACTCGGGCAACCATCCATGTAATTAGGGGATAGAGGAAAGGTGAATAAGGAATGGGGCAAATTACATAACGAAGTATATTATACAGCAACTATTAGCAATAAGTCAATCGTTTGGTATGGTGTATAAAAATTTTGTTGTCATAATCTCTTGACAAATCGTTTTGTTTTGTGACATAATAGAATTCTAATCATGAGATTGCTTCGTCGTTGCAACTCCTCGCAATGACGAAGACTTGGAAGGTACACTAATGAAAGACATAACAACAATATTTGGCTCGATGGTTTTTAATGATGTGGCTATGCAAGCGAGATTGCCTAAAGATGTTTATAAGGCACTCAAAAAAACCATGTCGCACGGCACGCATCTTGAGCTAGATGTAGCTAATGCTGTGGCTAATGCTATGAAAGAATGGGCGATAGAAAAAGGTGCGACCCATTTTACTCATTGGTTTCAGCCGATGACCGGTGTTACCGCAGAGAAACACGATAGCTTTATTATGCCTAGCGGTGACGGCGGGGCTGTTATGGATTTTAGCGGTAAGGAGCTTGTCAAAGGCGAGCCTGACGCATCAAGTTTTCCGTCAGGGGGGCTTAGATGCACTTTTGAGGCACGGGGGTATACTGTTTGGGATACTACTTCGTACGCTTTTATTAAGGACGGGACGCTGTGTATTCCTACGGCTTTTTGTTCTTATAGCGGTGAGGCTTTGGACAAAAAAACACCATTACTTCGTAGTATGGAGGCTGTTAATAAGCAGGCTCTTCGTATCCTTAGATTGTTCGGCAACAAAACGGCACAAAAAGTTGTTACGACTGTTGGTCCTGAGCAAGAGTATTTTTTGATAGATGAGCAAATGTATTTGAGTCGTCCTGACCTTATGTATACGGGGCGTACCTTATTTGGTGCAAAGCCGTCTAAGGGTCAAAAAATGGAGGCACATTATTTTGGCTCTCTCAAGCCTAGAGTGTCGGCTTATATGAAAGAGCTTGACGAGGAACTTTGGAAACTAGGAGTATACGCTAAGACTAAGCACAATGAGACCGCACCTGCACAGCACGAACTTGCCCCTATATTCGGGACGGCTAATGTAGCGTGCGACCATAATCAGCTGACTATGGAGATGATGAAGGTTGTCGCAGTAAGGCACGGACTCTCGTGTCTGTTGCACGAAAAACCTTTTGCCGGAATCAGCGGCAGCGGTAAGCATAACAACTGGTCAATAATTACCGATACGGGGGTCAATCTGCTTGAGGCGGGCGACACCCCCTCCCAAAATGCACAATTCTTGCTGTTTTTGACGGCGGTTATCAAAGCGGTCAATGAATATCAAGACAGTTTAAGGGCATCTGCATCAAGTGCTGGGAATGACCACCGCTTAGGCGCTAACGAAGCTCCGCCTGCTATAATATCAATGTTTTTGGGAGATGAACTTACCGAAATTTTGGAGGCTATAGATGCCGGAGCGGAGTATAAGGATAAGGGTAGATTTAATGTCGAAGTTGGTGTTTCGGTTTTACCGCATTTTCCAAAGGACTCTACCGACCGCAACCGCACTTCGCCGTTTGCTTTTACGGGTAATAGATTTGAGTTTAGAATGTTGGGGTCAGCTTTTAGTATAGCCGGACCTAATATTGTGCTTAATACTGCTGTCGCTGAGGTTTTGGGGCAATTTGCGGACGAGTTAGAAAAAGCTAACGACTTCAAAAAAGCCCTAGCAGGACTTATTAAAAAAACATACAACGAAAATAAGCGGATAATATTTAACGGTAATAATTATTCGGATGAGTGGGCGACAGAGGCAAAAAAACGCGGACTGTCTAATTTGGCGTCTGCGGCAGATGCATTGCCTGCTTTTGTCAGTCAAAAGAGCGTTTCATTATTTGCTAAGCACAATGTATTCAGCCAAGTTGAGATGCAGTCACGCTTTGAGATTATGATGGATAACTATTGTAAGACGCTTAATATTGAGGCTCTTACAATGATTGAGATGACTAAGGGACTGATTATCCCTGCCGTTATCGAATATCAAAATGAACTGGTATTACTCCTCGAACGCAAAAAGAATTGCGGTGTGGTAGCAGAAAATGTGATGGAAGGGCGATTATTAGCCAAAATCTCTAAGCTATCAAGTAGCCTTATCAAAAAACTTGACGCTCTCGAAAAAGCAATAAGCGATGCCAAAACTAAGGGCGATATTACAGCAAGAGGCAAATTTTACCGTAGCGGTGTTTTTGCTAAAATGAATGAGTTGAGAGTAGTTGTAGACGAGTTAGAAACTCTCGTAGGTAAGAATTATTGGCCGTTGCCGTCATACGGTGAGATTTTGACAAGTGTAATTTAGGAGAGAAGAATATAGATAGTGGAAGCTTTGATAATAGTAGCCGAAAGATTTAAGAATGGATTGATGAGTAGGGCGACAGGTGGTGGAATGGCAGATTTGGAATTCAAGCAAGATAGGCAAATTTTGATGATATCTCCTGTCAAACACTTGCTCCCTAGATTTGTTCTAACTTGCAGAACTCCAAGCGAGTTTTGGAGTTTTATTAAATCAAAAATAGATTCTTATGAGGGACGAAGACAATTTTTGCAAAGCGAGTTTGAGGGTTTGCTGTGGGAGCTAGAAAACCCATTAAGTCAGAATGCGAAGATGGTTGGCGAACTTAAAGCCAAAATTGATAGCCATTATCTTTCGCAACAGATTGACATAATGATAGCAATGCAAAAGGAAAATCCGACTGAGGCAATCGGCAAAGCCAAAGAATTAGTTGAGACAATATGCAAAGCGATATTAGATGAGAAGAATATTGAATACAAGAAAGCCGATGACCTTAGCGAACTAATGGGAAAAGTGGTTACTGTGCTTGAATTAACGCCAGATCACATCAGCGACGAAAAACCGCTGAGTAAAACAATCAAGCAAGTGCTTGGCAATCTAAGAGCAATATCAAGTGGACTAGCGGAATTACGCAATCCTTATGGCGGAGGGCATGGAAAATCTTTAGATTACAAAGGATTAGAGGAACGCCACGCAAAGCTAGCAGTAGGTAGTGCCACAATATTGGCAAGCTTTTTATGGGATAGTCATGTTGATAGAAAGAACAAGGGAGGAGGCGGAACATAAAGTGATTAGACCTAAGCCAGAATTTACAAACAAAGACCAATCAAAACAAAAGCCTAGCGAGATTGTAGAAAGTGCAGAAGATTTTTTCGAGACGGCAAAAAGATGTGGAATGACATCAAGAAAAAGACTTTTATATTTTGCACAAACAGTTAATTTGGCAATAGCCTGTGAGCTTTACTTAAAAGCCATTTTACTTAAAACAAACAAGTCGTATGATATTGGTCATGATATTGACAAATATTACGAAAAATTGCCGGATACATCAAAAAGGGCAATTGAAGACGAGTATTTGAAAGAACAGAAAAAATGGAGTAAATGGATAACAGGGCATATTGAAAAAACAAGTGGTCAAAAACAGCCCAAAAAAAAATCACACAAAATTCCAAGAGAAAATGTGACATTAGAAATAGCATTCGTACTGCCGTATATTGCAAAATTATCTGTAAATTGGCGCTATTACTTTTCGTTTGATAAAAAAACAAGCACAGGCGATAATCATTTTTGGAGCATAGCAGTAGCGTTAAAAAAGCACGCAGAAATGTTAATACAAACAGAAAATGATGAGGAAAGCAAAATTATATGATTGTTTAATAAATCCTAAAATATTTTTTCAAATGTTAAATTATTTAATACTTTTTTGACATTTGGGTGTTAAGATTGTAGTATCAACACGAGGAGATACTACAATGCTAAAACTTAAGAACATCACAAAATTCTATCAATTGCCGGGGCAGACGATTAAGGCTGTCAATGGGGTTGATTTGGAATTTAGAAAAAACGAATTTGTTTCTATTCTAGGTCCGAGCGGTTGCGGAAAGACAACAACGCTTAATATTTTGGGCGGTCTTGACCAATATACTGACGGTGACCTTATTATTGACGGCAAGTCTACTAAGGATTTTGGGAGTAATGATTGGGATAACTACCGCAATAAGCGGGTGGGTTTTGTTTTTCAGAGTTATAACTTGATTTCGCATTTGACTGTTGCAGGTAATGTCGAGATGGCTTTGACTATTTCGGGGATTTCGCTTAGTGAGAGAAAAGCCCGTGCCAAAGAGGCTTTAGAGAGGGTAGGCTTAGGCGACCATATCAATAAAAAACCTAATCAACTGTCGGGCGGACAAATGCAAAGAGTGGCGATTGCAAGGGCTATTGTCAACCGCCCTGAGATATTGCTTCTTGACGAGCCGACCGGTGCGCTTGATACCAATACATCAATACAAATAATGGAGCTTATTAAGGAAATCGGAAAAGATAAGCTAATTATTATGGTTACACACAATCCCGAACTTGCAGAGGAGTACTCCGAGCGGCTTGTCCATATGAAAGACGGTAAGGTCAGCAAGGACACTAATCCTTATGACAGTAGCGCAAAAGTAGATGAGGTCAAATCTATTGAGCAAGCTGCAGCTGTAACACCTATCAAAAATCGCAAAGAAAAAACCTCTATGTCATTTTTTACTGCACTTGGATTATCGGCAAGAAACCTCAAGACCAAAAAGAAGCGGAGTATAATGACGGCGGTTGCGTCTGCTATAGGGATATTAGGCATAGGACTAATATTGTCGCTGACAACAGGACTTAACGCTTATATCAGTGACCTGACACGCAATAATGTTGAGAGCAGTCCCATAACAATAAGCAGCGGCACGGTGACACAATCAGAGAATGCTATGAGGCAAAACTTGGAGAGGTTTCCTGAGGCGCAAACAATGTTTGTAGAACGGACAATGGAGCCTCGTAATAGGACACCTGTTCCGTTAGGACTTAGAGAGTATTTTGAAGATAATTTTGACAGTTCGTGGTATAATGATATTTTGTTCCGCACGGGTATGGATGTACGGGTTTTTAGTGAGAGGACAGGCGGAGCATTTGAGGAAATTGCACCTCCTATGACAGGAATGTTTGCTCAATTAGTCGGCACGCATTGGCAACAATTATTAGCTCCTGATTTGACACTTCAGTTGTATGACATAGTTAATACAGGAGGACGACTACCGCAAAACGAGAATGAAATAGCAATAGTGGTCAACGACCGCAACGCTATATCTGATACGACACTAATGCAACTAGGGTTATGGACAATGGGCGACACCCGAACTGAATTTAGTTTTGACGAGGTAGCAGGAAAACAGTTTAAGATACCTACTAACAATCAGTTGTATTCTTTTGACGGCAATGTTTTTGCCCAAAATCCGTCCTCGGCGATAGATTTTAGTGGGGTGCATACTGTTGAGATAACGGCGGTGTTAAGACGCAAGGACGGCATAGATATGGGGTTGTACGGTATGGGCTTGGCATATCCGTTGCAGCTAGTGGAGTGGTTAGAAACAGCTAACAGCAACTCGGATATTGTACAGTGGATGATTGCTAATCCGTTGTATGACCCATTTAATAATGTACCGTATACATTGAATCATAGCGGTATGGTTATCAATACGCCTGCCAACCGTTGGGAAGACCAATTCAGGGTGTTTGGCGGAGTGCCTCTTGCAGGTATAACCGTAGACGGAATCGGACGGCTTGAAGCTAACGAGATAAGTATATATGCGAGGGATTTGGCAGGTAAAAACGCTATTGTCGCTGTGCTTGACAATTATAACGCAACCAGACCCGAAGCCGAGCAAATCGTCTATGAGGATTTGATGGATATGATTGCAAGTATTATGAGTAATATGGTCAATGTAATCAGCTGGGTGTTAATAGGCTTTACGAGCATATCCTTGATAGTTAGTGCGGTAATGATTTCTATAATAACATCTATTTCTGTGTTAGAGCGTACAAAAGAAATCGGAATACTTCGTTCAATCGGCGCAAGAAAAAAAGATGTGACAAGATTGTTTAATGCTGAGAATGTATTGCTTGGATTACTTGCAGGGCTTGTGGGAACAGTAACGACACTATTATTGACTTTGCCAATCAACTTGATATTCAGCGTATTGTTAGGGGCATCGGGATTGGCATCGTTTACTTTCTGGCACGCACTAATTTTGATTGGAGTAAGTACAGGCGTTGCATTTGTGTCAGGGTTTCTGCCGGCAAGAAAAGCCGCTAAGAAAGACCCTGTATTGGCGTTAAGAAGTGAGTAGATTACAATCACACCCCCGTCATTGCAGAAATTATGGGGTTAGGACGGAACTATCTGTCATCGTCTTTGCGAGCCGTCGCTACAAAAGATAGCAAGGATAAGTATCTACGGCGAAGCAATCCAGCTAAGGAATAGACGGATACACTATCTATGTTTCCATCTATTTCTTAGCTGGATTGCTTCGCCGTTCAATAATTCCTTATGTCCTATAATGTGACGGCTCGCAAAGACGGTGACAGATAGTGCTTTCGTGCCGTGCGGTGAGGAAAAATATCGGAGGACAACAATATGTTTAAGATTCTAATAGCAGAGGATGAGCCTCATTTAAGAGCCGCTATGGCAAAAAGCCTTTCGGCAGAGGGGTACAAGGTTATTGAGTGCCACGACGGGCAAAAAGCTCTTGAAGTTTTTTATTCGGAGCATATTGATATTGTCATTACCGATATAATGATGCCCCGAATGGACGGTAATACTCTTACGGCTCATATACGAAAAGTTAATCCTGATATTCCTATCTTAATGCTTACCGCACTGGAAAGTATGGACGATAAGGAAAAAGGTTTTGACAGCGGTACGGATGATTATCTTGTTAAGCCTATTTTGATGAAAGAATTAGGGTTAAGAGTCAAGGCGTTACTTAGGCGATACAAAATAAATACCGAAAAAAGACTTGAGTTAGCTAATACCGTCATTGACTTTGGCGCACAAACCTCAATTATAAGCGAACGCAATATTGAGCTGACCAAAAAAGAATTTCAGCTGCTATTTAAGTTATTAGTCAACCCTAACAAGATTTTTAGCCGTGAGCAATTGCTCAACGAGATTTGGGGATACGAGAGTGATTCGTCTGACCGTACAGTGGACACACATATAAGTTGGCTTAGAGACAAGGCACAAAGTCCCGACTATGAGATAACGACTGTATGGGGATTAGGATATAAGGCGGTAATCAAACAATGAAAGAAAAAAACAAAAAAAGAGTGCGTATAAAGCTGCCCCTCAAAATAATAATGCTGCTTTTTGTTATATTGGCGATTGTCATTATTGTTTTACAAATAATACTTGCGATTGTGCGTGCCGTAATGAGTAGACCGATTATAAATCCTGATGCTCCCGATAGGTGGCTGTTCTTTTCGCCTATAGTTATCGGGATTATCATAATGACACTTTTTGCTTTGGCGATAAATAGGCTTGTGGTTACCCGAATCCGCAAACTTAACAACGCTACCAAAGAGGTTGCCAAAGGCAATTTTGATATAACAATTGAGCAAAAAGGGCGTGACGAGTTATCTGAGCTTACAGAGAGTTTTAACAAAATGAGTGCCGAGCTTAAAGCTAACGAGTACCTAAGCAAGGATTTTGTCCGTAATGTATCCCACGAATTTAAGACGCCGATTAGTGCGATAAGAGCTTATGGCGAACTTCTTGATGCTGAGGCTGACGCTCCAAAAATTGATAGAAAAACTCTCAAAGAATATGCCGAGATAATTGTAAAAGAGAGTGACCGCCTTACTGCTATGAGCAAAAGTATTTTGCAACTATCTTTGCTTGACAGTACCACGATAATAAAAAAAGACGACAGGGTTAAGCCTGCCGAACAAATTCGTGATATATTGAGGCTTTATGAGGTCAAGTGGTCGGATAAGAATTTGACACTTGACTTGCAACTTGACGAGGTGACTATAACAAGTAATGAGCAACTACTCTATCAAGTATGGCAAAATCTAATAGGCAACGCACTAAAATTTAGTAACAACGGCGGAACGCTCAAAATCAGCGTAGAAGGAAGTGGGCAAGGAGTAATCTTCAAAATAACCGACAACGGGATAGGGATTAGCGATGAGGATAAAGAGCAAATTTTTTCTCAATTTTTTATGGCGGACAAGTCGCATAATACCGAGGGTAGCGGTCTTGGTCTTCCCATAGTCAAGAAAATTATCGATAAACTCTGCGGGCAAATTTATGTCGAGAGTACAGTAGGGCAAGGCACAAAATTTACAGTAATACTAAACTAAATCCAAAGCATACTGCTGACAACAACGGGATTGTCTTTAGACGATATAATTTGCAACTGTACGACATTCTCAAAACTCTCTAGATGATAAGTGCCGTCCTTAGTCTTAAATTCGTTTGCGTTAAGGGTTGCCTTGCTCCAAATCTTGCCTCCAGATATGGGGAAATCAACCGAAAAAGATTCTGTATCACCGCCGTCAAATCTAGCGATGGCGGTGATTTTTATGGTACTTGGAGAGCTACTCCACAATTCGAGTTGCAACAAACTTTCGGCAAAGGCTTGATAAGACTTGTCGCAAGGTTTGTTAGTAATTAGTATGCCGGACAGTGAGGTTACCCCCTCAATGTTATGCGGACCGACAGCCATTTTGAGAGAGTCCTCATTCATAAATATTCCGTTAGTACCAGCCGAAAAACAATCCGTGCCCATAGAGTTGTCGTACAGAAGGCGGGTATGACCGATTTTTTCGGCATTGGTGATTCCAAGTTTTGAGGGAATCTTTTTAACCAGTCGTGTCGATAAGCAATAACTGTTCTCAAATTTGATTGTAGCAAAACAGTTGATAGGAGCATTTATATCAAAAATCGGAGCTTTGATAATATACTCGCCGTCACCGATAAACTCGGCAGGCAGAGTAGTCCAGTTTCGATAACCGGGTTCAAGTTCGCCGTAAGAATAAAAGACCTCAACGCTTTCTATTTTGAGATTAGGATTATTAGTTTTAAGTTCATAATAAAGTTTGTTTTCACTTTGTACAGCCTTGAGAGTAGGGCGGTATATAAGAGGTTGTTTTTCCGAAAAAATTGTCTTAAACCACAGCCCTAAATTAGGACGCTGTTTTAATCCTACCATATGCTCACTGCGTTCGGTGACGGATAATAAGCTATTGTTTGCTTGCGGTAAAAAATTAAAAAAGCCGCTCATTGTATCAAAATAACCGTTGGTATCATTAGAAGCAATTTCTACAAAAACCGAGCGTTCCAAAAATGTTAAATAATTTTTAGGTGAAAGAGCGGCGAGATAGCGCAAAGAATCATTATCAGTATTATTTTCCGGCGGAGATTGTTCGGTGCCGAGCAAAATAGCTCCGCCTCTAAGACGAGGTTCAAGCGCACATACACGCCATACATTAACTGCGCCGTCACCCATTCCGAGCAAAGCTATTTTTTTAGTGTCAACCTCAGCAAAACTTGCCGCTTGCTTTACAGCTCTCCGCACTACAGCCGTCCACTCATACCACAAACTGTCAAAAGGATTAGGAGTAATGGACTTCATAAGATTTGGGTCACGAAAATAATTGCAATATGATAAACTTTCAGGATACAAAGTATATCGTGCTTCTGTAGGGTGTTCTCCGCCGTAGTCAAATTCAAAAACCGCATAACCTGAATCCATTGCTAGCTCTATCTCGGGGACTCCGATATGATTATGCGGTTCGCCGATAATCACAATACAAGGCGGCTTGACAGCCGTCTTACGCATAGTCAGCCTGCCAAAAATCCGCACAACACCGTCATTTTTTTTTGTGCCGCTAAAATAAACTTCCTTGACCTTATTAAACTCATCTGTAGTCTCTTTGATTACAGTAGTCGCAAGCGGCGCATCAGCGTCCCATTCTTTCCAAAAACTTTGTGCGGTAAGAATTGAATTCATAACGGGCATTATATCACATCTACAAAATAAAGTCAACTCATTTGTGCTGCCCGTGTATCTAAGTTGGTATTAGGTAGTGCTTTTCTATTAGACTACAGTTTTTTTCTAAATCCCCATTAAGTACTTGCGAAACCTTACAAAATGTGCTATAATGACCATATTCACCCTGCCCGGGTGGCGGAATGGCAGACGCCAGGGACTTAAAATCCCTTGGGAGCAATCCCGTACCGGTTCGAGTCCGGTTCCGGGCACCAACAATGACGGACTTGAACACAGTAGAGTGTTTGGGTTCGTTTGTTATATAGGAGTCAAAGCCGTCCGAGTGGACGGCTTTTTCGGTTTCTAGGCTTTCGTCAAGGGATAGCAAGGCTTCGGCACGGTCGGTATAGTTGAAATAGACTTGACATTTGTTGTTGTGCAGGATTACTTTACGGATAAAGAGGTGTATCAATCGTTTGCGGTTATTCTCTAAAGAGTAGTCTAATCCTTTGAAAGAGGTTAGATAGTTTGTTATCTCGTTAATGGTCATGGGTTCTCGTTGCATTGCATTTTGAATGGCAATATTATGGAGTAGCTCATCTTTGCGTTTTTCTAAGCTAAGCAGACGAGATTGAGTGGAGTTAGTCACTACACCTTGTTCTAGGGCAGAGAGCATATTATTTATAGCTCGCTCATTTTCGGCATATAGCTTTTTGAAGTCGTCAAGCAACTCATTTTTTGTTATATGCTCGTTAAACTTTTGACTTACTCTGTCTGCAATTTGAGAGATGAAATCATCTGTCAACACATAGTCGTGGATAACCTTAACAACCTTTTCTTCCAAAAAATCTCTGCGGATATTAGTCTTAGGACATGGCTTATTATACTTCTTATGTTGAAAGCAAGTGTAATAATTATAGACTGTGCCGTTTCTGCTTGTTCCGCTGTCGGCAGATATTGTTGAGCGACAATACCCACAAAAAGTTTTTCCGCTAAGTAGGAAAGGGGTAGCCGACTTAAAGAAAGTCGCTCTCTTTCTATGGGTATCCAAAATAGCAATAGCACGCTTAAAAGTCGCCTCGTCAACTATGGCAGGGATATAATCCACATCCTCATATTTGTATCCGATGTATCGTTTATTGCGTATTAGTTGAGAAACAGCATTTATAGTAAATTCCTTGCCACTAAGCTTGCGTCTTGCACCGCTATCATTAAGGTATTGAGCAATCTGTTTAAGAGTTTTGTTATCCTTTACAAGCATATTATACATATCTTTAATAAAGGCACTCTCAAATGGGTTGACAGTCCATTTTTTGTCAACAATACTATATCCATAGGTAATATGACCGCCTATATATTCACCTTTGAGTTTTTTTCTCTAATGCTCCGTTTTGTTTTCTGCGACAATTCTGCACTAAAATATTCGTTATAACCCTCTAAGACACTCTCAAGTAAAATGCCTTCGGGACTATTGGATATCGGTTCCATAGCGGACAAATTTTGCGAGTATGACTTTTTTGATATATTACAATACTTAACTCGGTTTGTTTTTCGCTACTATATCTAGCGTATATTGGTAGTAATTAGTTTTCTGTGGGGGTGTTTAACTTTTCAGACAAACGCATTGCTTTTTTTACTTTGGCGGGACTTAATCCTATTATTTGCTTGAATGAGCGTGAAAAATAATTGAGATCGTCAAAACCGCATGTTGTTGCAATTTCAGTTATATTTTTGTCGGTGTTTGTAAATAAGCCAAGTGCTATAGTTATACGATATTCGTTTAGATATTGTCGCATTGATTTGCCTGTTTGAGATTTAAATATGCGTGAAAAGTAAGAATAGTGAAGATACATATCACTGATTATTTTTCGGAAATCTATATCGTTGCCATAGTTTTGGGCTATATGGTTTAAGACAGAATTAACACGCTTGTAATTAGGGTCGTTTTGTACAATTGTATCATTTAGTAAATGCGTGTTGAGTCTGTATAAGTGTGCTAACATAGCATAAATATAACCCTTGAGTGCAATATGATATCCTTTTGATTTATTCCGATATTCTTGTTCGCATCGATTAAACAATTCAATCAATTCGGGATTGCTTGAATAATGTGTTGCAAATTCGCTCCGCTTTTCTGTCATCGGAAGTATATAGTTATATTCGCATATGTCAACAATTTTAGATTGAAGAAAAGATGGTAAAAATTGCAAGCAATATGTTTTGTAGCTTGGATATGTTTTGAGGCAACTATGGATTTCGTTGCTGTTAAAAACAAAAATATCGCCCGCCTTTGCATGGTGCTTAACATTGCCGAC
The DNA here is from genome assembly GCA_009783985.1 of Bacillota bacterium. GTDB lineage: Bacteria > Bacillota > Clostridia > Christensenellales > Pumilibacteraceae > WQVM01. Next base: position 27,202 of record WQVM01000001.1, read on the forward strand.
GTTAATTTCCGCTTCACCTTGTACTATATACAAAAACTCTAATTCCGCATGTGAATGGGGGATAAAGCCGAGATTGTCATTGGTATGGTCGGCATACAAAAACTTGACGCCAAAACTCTTGTTAGAGTATTCGATAGTCTCTTTTTCAAAACTTTGCTTGTGTAATTTTCTTGCTAGCATCTCTGGATTATATCATAATTGCGTAGTTTTGTCAACTCAAAAAAGTTAAAATTGTGCTAATTTTGGTAAATCTAGATATTGCAAAAATCTATAATTATATGGTATTATAGATAAAATAAGGATAAAATAGATAGAATAAGGGTAGAGTAATTTTTAATCTTGCTAGCAAACAGTTAAATTAAGTCATAAAATAGGGATATCCCTATTTTATTTGGCAATGTATATTGCCAAATAAAGGAGTATTGATAATGAAAAAAAGAATTTCAATTATAGTTGTGGCTATATGCTTATTTTTTGTAGCGACTATAACTGTCGCATGTAGCTCGTCAGACGATCGTTATAGACTACTTGTATGGGCTCCTGCCGAAGAGCAAGAAATGCTTCTTAGCATGAGCGAAAGTTTTTTGTATGAAAATCCAGAATTTGCAGAACTTGTAAGATTTGAATTTGTAACTATGGACTTTCCAAATGTTCCTGATGAAGTTATTAGGGATGCTATGTCAGCGGCTAATATATTCAAGTTTCCGTCGGGAGCAATACCAGCGATGGGTGGCAATCTACTTCCTATGATATATCAGCCGATTTTGACTAATGCAGAATCTCGTCATGTAGAAGCTGCGTTAGATGCACTTTGGAGTGATGTTACAATCGGAGGTCAAAATAGGAGAGCTTTAGTAGCACTGCCAGCTTCGCCTAATAATTTTGTACTTCACTATAATTCAGACCTGTTAACAGAAGAAGATGTTCGTTCTATTGAGAGTATAATGGCTGCTGATATTGATGCAGAATTTAATTTGGCGATGCCACTTGCCAATGCGTGGTATAATAAGGTGTTCTTTTTGGGTGCAGGGGCTACTGTGACGGTAAATTTGGAAACAGACACGCTACAAACTACTTTTGCTGGAGAATATGGTATGAAGGCGGCAGAGTATATGTCTGGGCTTGCACGCCATCCGCTTTTCTTAAATGATGACGGTGGGCAAGGCGGACAAGAATTTCGCAGTGGCAATCTTGGTGCATTTTTTGGTCCGCCTATCTCTCGTAACGATGTAATCAATATTCCTGGGAATATTACTGAGGGTAGCGTAATTAACGCTGCTAACTATGCGTCGGCACCGCTTCCTACGATTAGAATTAATAGTGAAGACAGACAACTTATAGATTTTTCGGAGCATAGGGTATACGGCATAAACGCTCTAACTGGAGCAAGTCGTGATCACTTGGAAGCGGCACAAATAACCAGAATTGCACAGCTTTTTGTAGATTATATAACTAACGATATCAATCAATTAAGACGATTTGAGCTTACATCTGCGGCACCGACCGCCCGTACTTTAGTTAATCACAACCAAACTAACATCCCGCATCCTGCAATTGCTGGCAATCCTAGTGCTGGCAATCCCGGTCGTCCTGAAATCGTGTCTAGTATTATTCAAGCACAAATAAATAGTGCTATGCCTATGCCTGCTACTCGTGCGTTATCCAATTTTTGGTCACCGCAAGCTGTGTTTGGTCAGCAAATAGTAAACAATGCAGATAGTGGAACACCGCCTGCGGTAGCTGATTTTCAGCGTTGGCTTGATGATTTGTACAATGGTATTACAATAAATTTAACCGCTTAACTTATGATAAATATGACAATGCAGCCAAGCAAAGAAATGCCGATTATTCGAAAAATAGCGTTTTACCTGTCCTTTATTTTTTTTGGACTAGGTAATATTGCATTTGGTCAAATTATCAAAGGGCTTATATTTTTTGCACTACAAATCGCAATTGTAATATTCTTTGTGTTTTGGGGCGGACAGCATCTTGCCAATTTTGCTACTATAGGCACTCAAAATCAAGAGTTCATAGAAATAGGCGGTTCGGTTGTAACTATACCCGGTGACAACTCGGTACAGTTATTTCTTTTAGGCGTATTTACCATATTGCTTTTTCCTGCGGTAGCCTTGTTGGCATTTGTGTCGATTAAGAGCGGACTTGTTGCAAAGCAAAACTATCTTAAAGAGAAATGCAGTCTCGACTTTAAGACAGATTGCAAAAAGTTAATTGATAAAGACCTTCATAAGACATTACTGACTGTGCCGTTTTTAGGATTGCTGTTTTTTACAATTGTTCCGTTAGTTTTTATGATACTGATAGCTTTTACTAACTTTGACAGATTTCATCAGCATCCCGAATTGTTTGACTGGGTAGGATTCAGTAATTTTAGAGCGTTTTTTAATATGAGTGCCGATGGTGCACAGATAGGCAGGACATTTGTCAGAGTTTTGGGTTGGACACTTATTTGGGCGGTACTTGCTACGGTTACTTGTTATTTCGGCGGGATATTTTTGGCTATGCTAATCAATCAAAAGGGGATAAGGGGAAAAACATTCTTTCGTACGGTTTTTGTTATTACTATCGCTATCCCCGCATTTATCACTCTTTCGGCTGTATCGGGAATGATGGCACGCAACGGAATAGTCAATATACTTCTTATGCGTTGGGGGTTTATATCCAGTCCGCTTCCGTTTTTCTCTGATAGTATGTGGGCGAGAGTTTCGGTTATTGTTATAAATATGTGGATTGGCATACCTTTTACTATGTTATTCGCAACAGGTGTATTGCAAAATATTCCATCCGAACTTCATGAGAGTGCCAAGATTGACGGTGCTAACGCATGGGTGAGATTCCGCAAGATTGTTATGCCATATGTTCTTTTTATTACTGCCCCCGTTTTGATAACGCAATTTATTGGCAATATCAATAACTTTAATGTAATATTCTTTTTGACTGGCGGAGCACCTGCTGTATCGGGTGCTTTTGGTGGAGCTGGTTCTACAGATTTGCTTATTACATGGTTATTTAGATTGACAGCAGAGCATAATGACTTTTCTTTCGCTAGTGTTATAGGGCTTTCGGTTTTCTTGATTAACATACTAATATCGCTAGCGTTATTCAAAACTAAGTCTTTCAAAGATGACACGGCATTTAGAGTGTAATAAAAAACAAATTATGATACAAGAGAAATTCAAAAAAAATCCTATAAAGGTTGATATGCGTTTCAAAAAAGCGGCGATAATTTTTGCTTGTATTGTCGCAGTTTCTCTTTTTGTTCCATTTATTGCTAGTCGTGGGCAGGTGGTCATAACTATTGCCGCTATAGGAAGATTTATGTCAGAGGGGCAGACGGCGGGGCTTATACTTATAGTGGCAATTATAGCGAGTATCACTAGCTGTATTACATTAGTTGCTGTTAAGACTCAAAATATTCTTGCATTTATTAGTATTGCACTAGGTATAATAGGGACAATTTCGGCATTTGTGAGTTTGTTCACAATCAAAACCGCTTCTGACGCAGTAGGGTATTTGAATTCGGAGTTTATGGTGTTTTTCAATCTTAATTTTGGATGGTATTTGCTTTTTATTGGTTCGTTCGGTGTAATGTTTTGTTCTTTTCGGGCAATAAAGGTCAAGACTGGCTACATAATTTTAGCGGTACTTTGTGCTATTTGGCTAATACCTATATTGTGGCTGTTTGCTAATTCTTTTAGAGCGACACCTGGATTATTTTCACCGACATTTTTCCCTAGAAATTGGACAATTCGCAACTATATGACGCTGTTCACCGACAGCGGCGAAGGGAATATGTTTAATTTTGGCAGATGGTTTTTTAATACGATGATTGTTGCTACTGCTACAATGTTTGTATCTGCAACTATCATACTTAGCACTTCATACGCAATATCTCGCACCAAATTCCGTGGCAAGCCGTTTCTTATGGCGGGCTTACTTATTGTCGGAATGTTTCCTGGTTTTATGGCGATGACAGCGGTATACTTTATGTTGCAATGGATTGGTCTTGGTCAAACACTTATCGCACTTATAGCTGTTTATTCGGGGTCAAGTGCACTTGGTTTTCTAATAGTCAAAGGATTCTTTGATACGCTACCGCAATCTATCGAAGAGGCGGCAGCTATTGACGGGGCATCTAAGTTAAGGGTATTTATACAAATAATGATTCCCCTTAGTAAGCCTATAATAATATTTACGCTACTTACAAGTTTTATGGGTCCGTGGGGTGACTTTATATTTGCAAGTTTTTTGCTAAGGGGTCAGCGTGACAATTTTACCGTCGCAGTTGGATTGCATCAAATGCTGGGCGATAGATGGATAGAATCGTGGTATACTCGTTTTGCGGCAGGGTCTATATTGATATCAATACCTATAGCAGGATTATTTGTCGCACTTCAAAAATACTATACGCAAGGTGTTTCGGGTGCTGTAAAAGGATAACTGTTAAGAAAAATTGAGGCGAATTTATGACTAAATCAAAATCAAAAAAATTATTATGTGCAATAACGGCGTTGATATTGATATTGACGAGTGTTTTGACAATACCCGCTATAATGCACAAACCATATTCGGCTAGGGCAAATAGCTGGGTAGAAACAGTATTTCCCGAATTTGATGTTACTGATTTTACCGAAGGCGCAAGACCGCTCAATTTTATCAATGGATATCAAAATTCACGGATGATGCTTCTCAAATACCAAAACAGGGTTTCATTTGGTAATGCTATGCCAACTGATAGTCATGCACAATGGCGGGTTTTCTTTGATTCGGCAAGTGGTCTTTCTGCACTTCGTAATGAGGGTAGCGGATATTATGTGAATTTTGATAGTAACGATGATCTTTACTTTACACCGACAAGAGTGTATGCGTTTAGAATGATGCCACCTTCGGGCATAAGATATCCAGGAGTGCGTTTTAGAGGTCCGAATACTGATGCTAATAATGTATCCAATGATTTTAGATTTTTGCATATTCAAAATTTCCGCACATATCATTTCGTTGAGTTTTCAGCGGACGCTCAAGCTAGCTGGGGAACACCTCATTGGGAGCCGTTGCTAGCCGAAGAAGCAGGCAAAAATCTTGGTGATATTGGAGCAAGTGTGCAGGCACCGCAAGGGTATGTCCGTATTTTTAATTATCATCAGCACGAAACCGACAACAACTTTTTGATGCAAAACAACAGGGCTATTGTTCATGGTAATTTCCGTGCTAATGACGCTCGTACTCATTGGAGATTTGAGCCGACTGGACAACAAGGTTTCTATTACTTAATAAACAGATATTCTGGTCAGTATGCAGTCAATCATGACAATGATGTGCAAGTATTGGACCGTGCGACGGCTCTTCTTAGAGAGGGTGGTGCAGCGGCACGCTGGCAGATAACAAGTGCAGGCAGACCTGACGCTATAATGATTGGAAACATTTTTAGCCGCCCTGCCCACAATCAGCCTTTTCTTAATGTGTCGGTAGGTCGTGTTGTTTCGGGACTTGTATCAATACTCGACGAAAGAGCGTATTGGATGATTGATGAGAATGTAATAAACCCTGGCGATGTCGAACCACCTACTGAAAATGTTGCACTTAGACCATTTAATGATGGCGGATTTTATAGAGTTGTGGGCAACCGTGCACTAAGTTCGATTTATCGATTGCAGTATTATGGCAGACAAGTTAGACTGCAAGATAGCGTTACGAGTAGATTTATATTTTTTGACGGACGCAGATTTCAAACAAAAGTTCTTGCGTGTGTTATGGATACTGATACTCTATGGAATATATCCGAGAGACTCGGCAGGACATATATTACATTGCGTGGTATGAGTTTAGAATTAACTCAAGTAGAAGGACAATATATCTATAGAGTTGAGGACGCTCATAGACGAGATGATAGATTGCTTCTCACAGTGTTTAGTGCAAGAACAGCAACTTTTGCTACGGATATATCATCTACTACAACGGGTGACATTACAATCAGAGTTAATGCTTCAGATTCTATCCAAACGACTGTTCCTGCTACTAATATCCAACTTCCGCTAAGAAAGGGTACTAACCTAATCGAAATCACAGGCGATACAGAGGGCTTTAGAAGTTTGATTTTTCATCAAATTATGGGTCGTAGTTTCTTTGGAGCATCAACTAACGCCAGAATGTATCAAGCCCAAGATATGACGGTTACTAATGCCGAAATTATTTTGGAAAATAGACAACACCATACTGTTGCAAGCGAAGCTGCGGAAAGACAAGCGGTGAGAATAATTCAAACGGGCGGTTCGGTCAGATGGTCGCTATCAGCTCCAGCTAACGCTATTATTGTAAGAGCCAGTGTGCCTGATAGTGCGGATGGTAGGGGTCTAGACTTTACTTTGAGTTTGTTTGCTAACGGACAACTCATAGGTGCTGTAGATATGACTTCTCGGTATTCGTGGTTGTATGGTAGATATGGTGCAGGCGGTGGTAACGATGCAGCTGAGCAGTGGACTAATGACCCTTCCCATATGGACAATGGCGGTGTACGCAAATTCTTTGGCGAAACTCGCAAAATCCTTGACAGAGCATGGCCTGAAGGTACGGAGCTAATGCTTCGCAAAGAAGGTCTGACAGATTTTGCTGCATTCTATTATATTGATTTTGTCGAGACACACTTTATTGAGGAGGCATTACTTGCACCTAATGGAGCGGTCAATATATTAGACCATGGTGCACAAAGAGGACCGTTAGGTAGTCCGTCAGCAAATCATAATGCTTTTATGGCAGCTGCAAGGGCTGCTATGAATACAGCAGGGCGTACAGTATTTATTCCAGAGGGAGATTTTTTCTTTCCGCAAGAAACAATTACTTTTCGCAATGAGACATTTACAAGGGGTGAACCGATAGAGCTAGGTCCAGAGTTTGCTGGACTTATAGTGCGAGGTGCAGGTGTTTGGCGTACTAATATTCATGGTGGAGTAACATTCCATCTTGCGGGAGCTCACGATGCAACATTTTTGGACATTGCCTTTATCGGAAACGAAACCATTCGTCGCAACTCAGTTGCTCGTTCGTTATTTCAAGGGACTGAAATAGCGACAAATGGTCTTACAACGCATAACATTTGGGTCAGTCGTTACAAGGTTGGTTGGTGGCTTTATGGTGGTTCTAACCACTATATTTCGGGTGGCAAAGGGCATGACTTGTTTGCTGACGGCATCAATCTCACTTTGGGAGCGACTAATTCTGTTATCACCCAAAACTATTTCCGTAATATAGGTGATGATGCAATAGCTCAGTGGTCGCTAGGTCAGCACAATATAGGCAATGTAGTTAGCTTTAACAGTATCGCACATACTTGGCTTGCTAACGGTATTGCGGTATATGGCGGACAAGATCACTTGATTACACGCAATCACATTAGAGATACTATCTATGTCGGAGCGGGGATCAATATTTCGACTAATTTTGCTCCTGCAGATCAGGTCACGCCAATATTCCGTGGTAGCGTCATAGTGACTAACAACCTTTTGGAGCGTACTGGTTCACTTGATGCCGAAGGTGGTCCTTTAGGTGCAATATGGATATTTGTGCCATCTTTGCCTGATGGACCAGGTTTTGGCATATTGACGGATGAGATTATAATCAAACATAATGTTATTTATGACAGCACTTTTAGTGGCATACAAGTCAGTGGTGTTCATCCTGTCTATAATATGTTTATCAAAAACAATGTAATTGATACGGCAGGTACATTCGGTATAGATATTGGACCAGATGTTTCGGGAAATATGACTTTGATAGATAATATTATTGTCGATGCCGCAGATGAGATTCGAAATCTAGCAGGGGACAATATGCGTATTGAGATACACAATGATATAAGACCTGTTGTTAATGCTCGTGCGGACAGAAGATTTAATAGAGATGGAGCAGGCATAAGTCCAGTCGTTGCTTGTTTTATTATAATTGGCTTATTTATGATTGTAGGCGGCGGCACATTTATTGCAGTCCTACTTGTCAAAAGACTCAAAGGGGGTAAATCCAATGAAAAAGAGACTGATTAGCTTGCTATTGATAGCCACACTTTCTATCGGGGTGATAGGTGTGTTTTCGGGTTGCGGAAACGCCGTAACAGTTTATTTTTATAATAGTGCAGGATGGGATAATGTTGAGGCGACGGCAAGCAATCTGAGAGATGGCAGCCGTATTACGCACCGCACCGCAATCAGAGAAGGCGACACCAATTTTTGGTCTGTTAGAATTAGTCGTAATCCTTCTACAAATCCATTTGCTATCAGCTTTTCGTCACCTAACACAAATGGTGGTTCGCAAAGCGTGATTATCAATAATCGCACATATGTTTTTGTGACAATGAATGGTGGGCGGTATTCTACTCGTGAAGATGCCCGAACAAGTGCCAACATAGTTGTGCAGTTGGATGTTGAGTTTGCAAGAGATGCTGTAGCGATTAATACATCAATGGAATTGATGCGCAGTCATTTGACTGTCACTGCAACATACTTGGACGGCACAAGCAGAGAGCTCGAACGCTATGAGTACGATTTGAGAGGTGCACCGTTTACAAGGGTTGGTTATACTCAAGTTACTGTTAGGTATCAAAATAGAGATGCCACAATCGAAGTTAGAGTTGACCCGCGATATGTTAGACAATTTACGGCTGTTTTTGATAGAGAACAGGCATTCGGACCGTACGGAACATTTGGCAGTGGTGGAATCACTACAGCGACAGTGCTTAATACGCTCAAGCGTTATCTTGCTGTTACAATGCATTTCTCAGATGACACTTATGAGATTGTTGCGGCAAATCATTACAGCTTATATGCGGACCTCTCTGAAGTAGGCGATAATCAAATTACCGTACGATATAGAGATTTGGAAGCAACTTTTTATGTTGCCGTAACATATGGCGGTCCGCCACCAAATCGTACAGGGATTGAGGTTGACTTTGCTCAAGGCTCAAGGCGTATACTAACTAATCCAGAAGTGTTAGATGTGGTAAGAGAGCTAATTACAGTCAATGCGATTTATGCGGACGGTCAGTATGCCGTGTTAGGGATGATGGATTTTGACCTAGAAATCAGTGATATAATTGCAGGGACACAGGAGATAACAGTAACATATCAGGATAATTATATTGCAACATTTATGGTCAATCTAACCCATGCTGTAAGATTTCATTTGTTTAATTATCTTGAGTGGGAAGGACCGATATTTGCATATGCATATTATTACACTATTCTTGACCTAGAGCCTCTTGGACCTTGGCTTGGCACTGTACTTACGCCCGAAGGTAACGGCTGGTACTTTGTAGACATTCCGGCTAATCCTGATGAGGACTCTTTTGAGATGTATTTTCATAATAATGGGATTGATAGAATCCATAGTGTTATTACAAGTTCGGCTAATCCTTTCTTTACTAACAAGAATGGCACTCAGCATCCGACAAGAGAATCTGCCGAAATTGGTATACCACCTATGCCTGATTATTATACCCGTGTGTGGTTTCTTAATAGCGGAGGTTGGGCTCAGCCTATGATGCACGCTTGGTATTATCCGACTGCCGGAAATGCTGTCAATCTTTTGGGAAGTTGGGGTGCCGGAACACAAAATATGAGGCGTGACGGGGAGACTAATTGGTGGTATATTATTGTGCCGAGATGTGCTGATGAACATACAATCAGTATGATTATTCGTTGTAGTGTTGCCGATAGTAACCGTGCGACTCTAGAAATTGATAGCCAAACTAATCTATATGTGACATGGGGTGGCGGCAATACATCGGGAGTTCGTCATCCTAACAGGGCAGCTGCCGAAGCTGCTGTAGCGTAGTCTATCATAAAATAATGCGGATTATCCGCTTAACATAAATCAATCAAATAAAAACTAGGAGAAAAATATATGAAACTTAAAAAAACATTTTTAGCACTTGTTTTTATGTCTATCCTTGCGTTGACTACTGTAGGAATATTTGCCGCTTGCAATGGGGGTGAAACCACACAAGGCGATCCTTATGTTGCTAGTATAACAGCTACATTTAATCAACAACAAGTCACGGTATCACAAGGTGCACCATTGTCAGATTTGGTTCCGGGATTGACAGTAGCTGCTGTTTATACGGACGACACAACACGCACTTTGACATTTGGTGCGGGCGGTTATACGCTGAGCGGCAACCTTAATACAGCAACTAACACTATTACTGTTGCGTATAGTGAGCTTACCGCAACTTTTACTGTGTCAATTAATTTGGCAACCGGTATTACGGCAAGTATTCAGACAGATGCCAGATTGCACCAAGGAATGACTGTTGCTGGGTTGCGTCCGCTACTTAATGTCAGAGTCAACTATGCAGACGGAGCATATGTAGTTCTTGCGGCAACTGATTTTGAAGTTGCTTTGTATAGAGGCGACCAAGCGATAACACAATTAGAGACTGGCGGCGGACAAATTGCAGTTGTAACTTTTGGCGGATTTTCGAGCAATGTAGCACTAACAGGAATTGTCCCTATGGAGTTGAGCGATTTGCCAACTCTAGGTCAAAACGAAACTCATATTTTATTTCTTAATTGGATGGAGTGGGATGTAGTCTATTTTAGAGCATTGACAGATGGTGGCACACCCGAACTGGGCAGAGGACATATGAATAGAATCGGTGTTACCGACTGGTATTTTGCGACATTTTCTGGTACTCCCCCTCACGGAAGTCTAATCGGAATAGGCGATACCCCATATAGTACAGCCACAGATAATAGAATCAATGTTTGGTTGCCTCGTGGTAGCGATGGTTGGTATGGCAATATATTTGTAGTATTCGGTCAAAATGTAGATGACTCTTTCAGTATTTTACCTGGACCAGGCGGTTACGGGCATCCTTCGGCTGTCGCAGCAGAAGCAGCATTGTATATGCACCAAAATCCTTCGGCAAACCCATTTGATCAGTTGCCACTTGTTGAGGATGGAAAATTAAGATTGTTCTTATATGATGGGTTTATTAATATCGAAGGTTCACCCCGTATACATGGATGGATTGACGGTGGTGGTGAGCCTTTTTATCATGTTGTTATGTCTCCAGTAGTAGGTGCTGATAATTGGTGGTTTGCAGACAGCATTGCAGGTGTTGATTTGACAGCAGGCAATATTGAGGGAGTATTTAAGAATCAAACAGGTGGGTGGAATCCTAGAGGAAATTTTGAGTGGACTCCTAACTTTGTAGACGATGTTGGTGTGTCTAGATTTTTTGTTTTAAGTGCAACTGGTGCTAATTTGTCAGGAAATAATGTAGGATTTGCTACATTAGAACTTGCTCAAGCAGCAATAGCAGCGTATGATGGCGGCAATCAACAGACAGTTTATACTCGCATATGGTTTCTTAATAGTGGCGGTTGGGTGCAACCGAGAGTTCACGCATGGCCTGGTGATCTTACTGGACCTTGGGGAACACCATCTCAAAATATGACACGCGATGGAAATACTAATTGGTGGTATATGGATATACTTGCGTGTGGTTATACAAATCCGTTTAATGTGGTTATAACGAGCAATGAAGTATATCCGTATCGTGTTAATAATTTGCATATCAATCATAATACTGATTGGCTTTATATAACTTGGACTGGTGGGGACGCAGCATATAATGGTCAACGACATGGTAGTAGAGCTGATGCAGAAGCGTCAATCGGGTAAAATTTAGTTGATTATATCAAAAGTGAAATTTTATGAAAAAGACAAAAGTTAGTTATTTATCATTATTAGTATTGATTCCGATGATTGTTATCGGGGTGTTTTTGGCGACAGGCACGGCAGAGGAAAACCTCTCCGTGCTTGCCCAAGCACCGTCTGCACGGCAAGAAACAGTAACGATTTATTTTTATAACAATTTGAATCTACTTAATCCACGAGTACAAGTTGTTGGGGAAAGCGGACACATTGTTATGACGCAAGATGCACCAGACTCTAACTGGTTTTTTGCTGATGTAGTAGGTGACCTTGAGAGCGGTATCCTTATAGTGTTTTCGGGTTCTGACGGAATAACTTCTGTCAATGGTTTTGTGACTGATGACGGCTTGCGTTATTTTAGCAATGCGGGCAAATTTAGTGACAGAGCGACTGCGGAAATTATATCAACGGTTGCTGCCCCATCTAGTAATGCACCGATAGTTTGGGTTATAGTACTTACTGTGTTAGGACTACTAATGATTATCGGTGCGGTCATAGTGTTTCTTTTTGTTGGCAAAAAAAAGAGAGTACAATCTAATGAAGGATAATATCGACAAAATAAAGTGTGGTGCAATTGTTCCGTATACAACTTTTTTAGCGACCAAATTTAAGACTAATGGCAAAATGCTTGCTAAGTCAAGGGTTTATCGTACAATTACTTCTGAGTGTGTCGGACGAGAAGCGGTAGAGCTTAGCAAGACGGGTCAATATATCGCTATCGTTTTGACAAACCCTGCTAATGCGGTAACGGTGCGTTATTCAATACCCGATCAAAAACATAATGCGAAAATCAGCAATGTTGACGCTTTTTTGGCAACGCTTACCTTGTATGTCGCTAAAGACAAATATACTCTATCCGTCAATACGGCACATTCGCACTTGTATGGCAATTTTTCATGGAGTAAAGATAGATCATTACTCGGCGAACACAAGTTTTTTGACGAAGTGTCAATTAAACTAAATAAGACCTATCCAAAAGGAACAAAAATCATACTTAAAAAAGAAGTAGGGGACACTTCGCCGTATTACATTATAAATTTGATTGATACAGAGATTGCATCCGAAGCAATTGTCGCAGATGACGGCTTTGTCAATTTGATGGATTTTGGTGCAGTATCTGATGGTAAGACATGCAACTATGAGGCTTTTGCTAAAGCTTACGCTAAGGCAATGACTCAACCTAATAGGACATTATTTATCCCCGAAGGGGATTTTTATATAAGCAAGATTTTTGAAGTCAAGGACAGCAATATTACGATATGTGGTGCTGGAATTTGGCACAGCATATTGCGGGGTGAGATTTGTTTTAAGGTAAGTGGCAAAAAAGTTGTTTTTAGAGATTTTAAGATGGATGGCAATATGACGGTGCGTCGTGATGTGGCGGATATAGGTGCTATAGAAACAACACACGGTGCAGAAAGTTTGACTATATGTAACTTGTGGATAGTGCATCATAAGGTTGGTGCATGGATAAATTATGCGAGCAATACGCTAATGGAGAATTGCCGTTGTCGTGATTTATATGCTGATGGGGCAAACTATCACTGGGGGGTCAAAAACGGCATTATCCGCAACAATTCTTTTAGGGCTACGGGTGATGACGCTATTGCTATGTGGAGTGAAGGTGACCCTAACGACGGTAATTTGGTGGAGTTTAACACGGTGGAGAGTCCATGGCTTGCTAACGGAATCGCAATGTATGGTGGTAAGAACGCAACTATCCGCAATAACTATGTGTGCGATACTGTGTATGCTGGAGCTGGAATAGATATTTCGTCGGAATTCAAACCTACACCTTTCGGCGGAATAATAACTATTAAAGATAATGTTATTGTTCGTTGCGGAAGCAAACGAAATTCTTGTGATTTGGGTGCTGTGTGGTTTAAGACGGTTAAAGATTATGACAATCGTGCTGAAGTTGTATTTGAAGGCAATCAAATTTTGGACAGCACTTATCAAGGGATTTTCTTTGAAGGTGGCGGTATAATTGATAATGTTAAAATTATAAGCAATGTATTTGACGGCGGCTCTACGCACTTTGCGGATTGTGTAGATGACTCAAAAAACAAAGTCGAATTTGAAAATAATGTAGTCAAAAATTTTAAGCACAAAAAATACAACAATCCTTTAGGTATGGGAATAAAAGGCAATGAATAAATCAAGAAAGGTAAGTTTATGAGATTTGAAGGGATAATATTTGATTTGGACGGGGTGATATGCTCTACGGATGAGTATCACTACGAGGCGTGGAAGAAGAGTGCTGATGATTTAGGCATATATTTTGACAAGCAAATCAATAACCGATTGAGAGGAGTGTCTAGAGGTGAGAGTTTGGAGATAGTTTTGGAGCGTTATGACGGTATGATGAGTCAAGAAAAAAAAGCTGAGATTTTGATAAGTAAGAATGATATTTATTTGCAACTTTTGCAGAAGATGTCTACAAAAGATTTGGACAAGGATGTAAAAAAAACTTTGGAGATACTCAAAAAGAAAGAATTAAAATTAGCGATAGGCTCTTCGAGCAAGAATGCCAAAATTATTCTTAAAAAAATTGGTTTAGAGAATTTTTTTGATGCGATTAGTGACGGAACTATGATTACTAAATCAAAGCCAGATCCGGAGGTTTTTTTGCTTGCGGCAGATATGATAGGGTTAAAACCGCAGGAATGCCTTGTAATTGAAGACGCTATTGCGGGGGTAGAGGCAGCTAAAGCGGGAGGTTTTGAGTGTGCGGCAATTGGTGATGCGCTTAAAAGTGATTTACCGGAATACAAACTAAATACATTTTCGGATATACTCAAGTTAGTTTAGAAAAAGGTTTCAAGTTACTATGATAATAAAAGAAGTCGGATACAACAAAGAAAACTATGCCCATTTTGGCACAAAGTTTTTGATTGGCAATGGATATATGGGTGTGCGTGGCACACCGGAAGAGTATACAAAAGAGTATATGCCTGCGATTAATATTGCAGGTGTTTATAATTTGGCAGCACCTGACAAATGGAGAGAGTCTCTTAATGCTCCTAACCCATTTTTTGTTAAGATAGCAATAGGCGGAACGGAGCTAGCTTTGCCTGATGCCACTAACAAAGTATTATTGCATGAACAAAGTATTAATATGGCTTTGGGAATACACTTGCGAAAAACTGTTTTTAAGACACAACAAGGACAAGTAAATATAGAGTCACGGCGTTTTGCAAGTATGACAGCACATAATATTTTGGCATTAGAGTATATCGTGACAGCAGACTTTGATGCGGAAATTATAATTACAAGCGGTATTGATGGCAATGTTTGGGATGTTAATGGACCGCATTTTGTAAGGCATAATATTGTTGATGGCGAGATTATGAGCGTAGAAGGTGTTTGTGATAATGGATTGAGTGTAAAGACACTAGAGAAAGTAGAGATTAAAGGAAATCTCAAATCACAAAGCGTTATCAAGGAAGACAAAAGAATACTTAGGGCACTTACTTTTGCGGTAAAAAAGGATGAACAGTGTAGCATCAAGAAAGTAGCCTATGTCAGTACAAGTAAGGACTTGCAAATAGCAAAAAAAACCAGCGACACAAATTTTTTGTCACTCACTTATGATGAGCTTTTAGTTGCACAAACGGAGTATTGGAAGAGTTTTTGGGTAGAAAACTTTGTAACAATCGAGGGCGACAAAGAGGCGGAAACGGCTCTTAATTATTGCATATATAGTCTTCAAATTATTGCACCACGCCACGCTAAGGCACTTAGCATACCTGCACGGGGGCTTTCGGGTCAGGTGTATAAGGGAGCTGTATTTTGGGATACCGAAATGTTTATGCTAGATTATTTTATTCTTAACGACATAGGGACAGCACGAACACTTCTTAAGTATAGAATTGACGGACTAAAGGGTGCAAGGATTAAAGCAAAGCAAGAAGGTTTTGATGGAGCATTTTATGCATGGGAAAGTCATGAGAACGGACTAGAAGCTTGTACAAAATTTAATGTCACAGATGTTTTTACGGGGCGTTCAGTACGTACATATTTTATGGATAAGCAGGTGCATATTTCTGCGGCTATCGTATACGGTTTGCACAAGTACACATCAATGACGGGTGATTTTTCTATTCTTGCGGATGGTGGACTAGAGATTATTTTAGAGTGTGCCGATTTTTATATGTCTATGTTATCCCAAAGATTCAGTCACAGGCAAGACAGTGATAGGGTGGGCAAACTGGAGCTACACGATGTTGTGGGTCCTGACGAATACCATGAGCGTGTAAATAACAACGCATACACCAACAGAATGGCAAAATTTGTACTTGAGTATGCACTAGAAGTGCTAAAAAAACAAACTGCTACAAGTGTAAGTCAAGTTGAGAAAAATAGGATTACGGCATACAAAAAGAAACTTAAAAAATGTATAGAAGCAATATGTCAGCCCCGTACAAGTAAGGACGGTGTTATAGAGCAGTTTGACGGATATTTTGAGCTAGAAGATGTCAGTGTGGACGAAGTGCGTAGCAGACTCAAGGATAAGAGAGAGTACTGGGGTGGCAGTAACGGTGTAGCATCAACAACAAAAATAATTAAGCAGGCAGATGTGGTCACGATGCTTGCACTATTCAAAAATGAATATGACATACAGACACTAAGAAAAAATCTTGAATATTATGAAAAACGCACCGAACACGGCTCAAGTCTTAGTGCATGTATGTACGGACTGTTGCATTGCTACTGCGACAGCGTGCAAGATGCGTATCCGATGTTTGTCAAATCTGCGGCAGTTGATCTAGTCACACCATCAAAGCTGTGGGCAGGTGGCATATACATTGGTGGTTCACACCCCGCATCGTGGGGCGGTGCGTATCAAATGATGGTATACGGTTTTGCAGGACTAACTCTTAAGCAGACAAAAAAAGGAATTACCCCAGTTCTCAATCCAAGGCTTCCCACCCATTGGAAACGCTTAGCCTTCAAATGCTCAATAGCCGGAAAAAGATATAACATAAATATAACTAACAAAAAACACAGCATTAAGAGTGCAAAATATAAAGAAAAGTAAAAAATATCAAATAAAAAATACAATATCCTATTAGGAATGAGGTAATAAAAGGGGATTTTTAGTATGAAAAGTAAAAGCAAGATTATGCAAATAACTGCTTTAGTCTTAGCGGTATTTATGAGTATGTCGTTCTTTGTTGCTTGCGGTGGTGGCAATTCTCATTTGGAAGACCGTATTTATCAGCTAGAGCAAGAAGCCAATGAGCGAGATAAACAAATCGCAGAATTAGAAAGACAGCTTGTGGCACTTCAAAACCAAGTTGCTGGACTTCAGGGTCAGGTGGCAAGTTTGACATTGCTTATAAGCGAATTGCAAGATGAGATTGACGACCTAAAATACGATATTTACAATCTGACAAAAGAGTTAGATGACCTTGATTACATTCAACAAGGACTAATTGATCAAATTGGTGCTCTTGAGGTTCTTATAGAGAGTCTTGGTGGTGTTGACCTTGATGAATTGCTTGGACAAATAGCCGATCTCAAGTATGACTTGGCGGCGGCTGAATTAGAGACGGCACAAATAGAGATTAGACTAAATCAAAGAATAAATCAGCTTCAAACAGCGCTTGATAACAAAGCAGGCTTGCAAGGACAAATATCAGCACTACTTGCAAGAGTAGAAGAACTAGAGGCGATAATTGACGGGCAGTCAAGTCCTGCAACTGGAAGAGAATTGAGTGTGATTCAGAACGCTTTAATTGCGGAGGGCTTTACGGCTCAAATTATAACGGCTAGCGGATACACAATGCTTGTTGCCGAAAGAAACAATGATTGGGTAATTGTTATTCATTATGCAACCAATGCACTTGCTGCACAAAATATAAATTACTGGCAAGGGGCTGTGCTTACACTTAGACCACAATCAGACCCAAATGATATTAACTTTACGCTTGAGGGACGCAACTTAATATTTAGTTATACTTATGACGATAGTGGTAACGGACCAATAAACGGCTATGCTGTTTATACTGCTGTTGATGCTCACATTCGTGGCAATAGGTTGATTTTTAGTATTTTTAGCGGAGTAGCTGGGGATTTTGATGTGGTGATTTCGGGGGTTGGAAATTATGCAGTCCGTGTAAATGATGTGCAAGTAATAGCGGAAGCAGCGACGGATGCTAATATAAGTTTGCCATTAAGAAGGGGAAATAATCTTGTTGAATTGACGGGGAATGTTAGTGCCTTTGATAATATTACTTTTGATAATAAAACTGTAAGTGCTGAAGTCGGTGCTTCGGTCGCTTATGTGACACGCTTGTTTGGGGTAGGTTCGACTACGAACGGAACTATCATTGGTCCATCAAGACAAGTCAATTCGTCAACTGGCGGAGCAAGTGTAGCACTTAATAATGCGATAGCAGGTGAGACAGTTGGAAGAAGTGCGGTAAGATTACAAGGACAGGGACAATATGTTTCGTGGACACTAACTCAAGATGCAAATGCTTTTTCTGTAAGAGCAAGTATCCCTGATAATGCAACAGGAACAGGGATTGATGCAACAATAGGTTTATTTGCGGGAAACACAAGAGTAGGCTCTGTGCCATTAACATCAAGACATTCGTGGCTTTATGGAACATACGGCGGAGATGGTGCAATTGAGCAATGGAGCAACAATCCTAGTTATGGCAATCCAAGAAATTTCTTCAACGAAGGCAGATTATTGCTTGGTCAAACTTTTGCGGCAGGGACTGTAATGAGTCTAAGAATTGCGGCGGAAGATACAGCAGAATGGTATGTCATTGACCTTGTTGATTATGAGATGGTGGATGATGCCATCGGTCACACTATAGGGTGGACATCAATTGCAGCACACGGTGCAGTTGCAAACAGTCCTGCTAGTGCAGCGGCGAATTTGGTCGCACTAATTGCGGCAATTACTGCGGCAAGGAGTACTGCGGCAAATACAGTTTATATCCCAGCAGGAGTGTTTTATTTTCCACAAATGAATTACACTGTGCAAGGGGAAACGATTACAAGGGGGCATAATCTTTGGATAAGCTCTCATTATAATGGTGTAACTATAAGAGGTGCAGGCAAATGGCATACAGAGATTAGAGGTGGTTTGACTTTTACTGTTAGTGCTAACGATGCGACATTCCTTGATATGGCATTTGTAGGGAATGAGGTCATAAGACGAAACCCTGCGGCAAGGGCACTTTTTGAAAACGGTTATAACGAAAACATATCAGGCTTTACCGCTCACAATATTTATATATCAAGATACAAAGTTGGTTTTTGGTTTATCAACGGTAATAACTATGTTGTAATGGGCAATCGTGTCAGGGATGTTTTTGCAGACGGTATTAACCTAGCAAGAGGAATCAATAATTCTACAATTGCTAACAATTCGTGGCGAAATTTAGGTGATGATGCTATTGCTCAATGGTCACAAGGGATGTTTAATTCTCATAATGTTGTGCGTAATAATACAATCGAAGTAACATGGCTTGCAAATGGTATTGCTGTATATGGCGGTGGTGCAGGGCTAGTAATAGAAAATAACATTATACAAGACACCGTGCATGTCGGTGCGGGCATAAATATTTCAACAGACTTCAACACTAATTTTAATTCGGAGGCGACAATCAGTGTAAGGAGTAATCTACTTAAGCGTACAGGGTCAGTTCATTGGCAAAGTTTTGATATTGGTGCTATTTGGATAAATATTGCAGGCAACAGGAATATAAATCCTACGGCATTTACAATAGAAGATAATACAATTTTGGATAGTTCATTTGCAGCACTTTCAATAAGTGGCACGGGGAATTTATCTAATACAATTTTTAATGACAATATGATAGATGATGCAAGGGAGATTATATATGTAGATTTAGGAGCTAGCGGAACAATTATCGCAAGGGATAATATAACCTCAAATATTACAAGAGCAAATATAAATAATTCATCAAGTTTCACTATTGCTAACACTGGCAACATTAATTTGCCTGGAAATGGAGCTGACATTGAAGAGGCTATTGCAGCATTGCCAGCACCCATGGTTGGAAGACTAAGATTGTTTGTGTATAATGGTTTTAATGTTGTTGAAGGGACGCCTAGAATACACGCATGGGTTGGTGGAACACCGATGTTCTATCATGTAAATATGACGCAAATCGCTGACACAAATTGGTATTTTGCTGATAGCACTGCTAATATTGCTGCTTCTTTAGAAATAGCGATATTACATGAGGATGGGGACTGGAGTGTGGTTGGTCACACAGGCTGGACATTTGCCGAAGGATTGCCTTCTAGGTTTTTTGTATTAACAGAGCCAGATACTTTTATTTCTGACCCTTACGGCTTTACTTCAATATCATCGGCACTAGCAGGAATCGCTGCTCATGGGGGCGGCGGTTCGGTTGAGCTTCCGCCAGTTGCTGATACTGCAACAAGAATATGGTTTTTGAATAGCGGCGGTTGGGGACAGCCTTTCTTGCATGCGTGGCATTATCCGTCAGGTGGACCAGTAGATCTTTTGGGGTCATGGGGAAGTGAAACTCAGAGAATGAATCGCTATCAAAATACAAATTGGTGGTGGATTGATATTCCTCAAAACGCACTACTGAGCCCGATTAGTATGATAATAAGGTCTGATGCTAATGATAGCCTTAGAGCAACATTGACAGTTGACCACAATAGAGACAACCTATATATAACATGGCAAGGCGGAAACACAGCAGGACTTAGACACGCAAACAAAGCCGCAGCAGGCTTACTGTAGCAACGACATAAGGCAAGCTTTCCCCACCCAATTAGATAAAAGTTAGAATTAGTAATGTCTAAGTTTGGGTGTAATCAGCTTTGGTAATATTGTCAAAGATTGGTTTTATGTGTTTTTGTATTAAAATAGAGTTCACCAAATTTGGTGAACTCTATTTTAATACAAAACACTCACAAAATAAGCTCAAATAATAAGATTGGAAAGAGTAAAAACAAAGCTTTTAATCCATTAAAAAACCAGGTGACAATTATGTCGATGGTTATTTGTTTCGTGGATTAGAATTGAAAAAACATTAAAAAAGTATGGTTCTAAAAAGGAGTGAAAATGAAAGCAGTATGGTTGTTTTTTTGTTGTAAAACTTATTATTAGAACAAAGTAAAAACTGTTTGACATAAGTATTTATTTGTGTTATACTCTCACTAATTATTATTGTTAGTAGCGATGGAATAAATGGATGCATGCTGGCGATGGTGGCTTTAGAGATGCTCAAGTTTGTATGGGAATGTTCCGCCTGCATGGCATACAGATCTTTGGGTGCATTGAGCAGATGACCAGACTAGAACAGTATAAATCAACTATATAAATCAAAATCCAAAATCAATTCATATTTCATAACATTCGTGTGTTTGGCTGCTATACGAAGTGGGACACAGTTGTCCTCACTTTAGTCTTAGTGCTAGAGTGGGGATTTTTTCATGCTTTTTGAGGCTTATTTGGCAATATTTCGTCAAACAAGGTGCTTTTGACGTAGGTTGGACTCCGCTCTTGTCCACCTTTTGCAACTTTATAGGCGAGAGCATTTGACACCATTTCAGCGGAAAAAGTCTTAGTGCGCTTTTGTTTGAATAATTTGGCAAAAAATCAAAAATCTTTGAATTTTTTGCCCCAAATCTTTGATTAATTTTGGCAAGGTAGGGACTCCAACTCACGGCATATTCGTCCAAACCACGACATTAAGCCATTTGCACAAATTTAGCACATTTAGTATGCAGGTTGGAATCCTCGACCAGTTGCACCTTGTATTTTAGATTGTTGCCACAGTGTAGTAATAAATCATCACGAACTAAACCGATCAAAGTCGCTGTTCAGGTTTTGTGCCACCTAACATCCCATAGCCAACAAAAGAAACACCGTAAGTCCCATACTCGCAGAAATTGATGCGTTTGTGGGGTTTTGCTGATGCCAATGAGGGTTTGTTGGGTTTCTTAATTCGCCGTGATCGCACAAGACTTTTGGTGCTAGACACAACTCCAGAGCAGTAGCCAATATCATCTAACCATAACAATAAACAAAATACAATCATTTGCAATTCAAACTTTCTCAAGCCTGAGTGAGATGTGCTATTTTCTCAGTTAAATAAAGCTGTAAACAAAACTAAAAAATCGTCAATTTTCAAAGTAAGTGCAACTGTGACACCCGTCGTGGCAGTTAGTTTGGGAAAAGATGCGTTTAGTTTGGCAAGTGCCACTTTAAGTGGCTAAAATGGATGGTTTTGCAAATAGAAAATCGAGCCAATAAAATTGCCGTTCCAAACTAAATGCCACAAAGGGTTGCATTTAGTTTGGAAGCAATAATATGTGCTTTACCCATTTTATAAGTACCGCCAACCTTGACCATTCATAAAGAAAATGCTTTTTATTATATTGCAAAGGCGACAAAACTCAAGAGTAGAATTGGCTTTTTTGCCGCCTTTGAGATTAAAGTATAGCATTTTATTTATGAATTGTCAAGGTCAAGCCGCCAGCAAGCTGACGGTGGCTCAGCGTTGGTCATTTTTTGCAGGTTCTAAAATCTAAGGGTAGATAAATTAACCACACTAAATGCATCCTCAAAATCCCTCCCACTTTAAACGCCACAGTTGCACTTAGTTTGAAAATTGACTAAAACTAAAAAATTGTAGCCAATGTCGGAAGTTGCCCCAAATGTCTTGCATTTACCAAACAAATATGCTAGAATTTAGATGTGGGAGACAACATATAATGAATTTGCCAAAACCTGAAAAAGCTTGTGCAAAAAAACAACTTGTCCTAAAATTTATAAAAAAACTCTAAAATTAGTTGCATTATTTTTTGAAATATGGTAATATATTAGGTAGGCTATTCTATCCTAAGGGTGGTTTAGCCAAAAATCTTGAGGTCTTGTGATTAGAAAATGATAAAAAAAATTATAACAATATTATTATGTCTTGTGCTTAGCTTGTCTGTTTTTGTGGGCTGCGTGCTTTTTGATTTTGACGAAGAGCGAGATATGCAAAGAGTTGTTGCGACAATCGCACCGATTCCTTTTACTGCTGACGCTAATGGGACAAGCTCTACCGAGCGTGTGATTTTTAAGCAAGACCTTATAATGGCTTTTAATGCACAGGGTATGCAACATATTCAAGACGGAGCTACCTTCGAAGAAGCTTTCCTTAGAGTAATGCGAAGTATGGTAACAAGAGAGCTTCTTGTTATAGAAGCCGAGAGGCTTATGTACCACGACAATATTCTTTGGGATTTGCGTTGGGAGGATAAGAGAGACGAGTATGGGGCTATTGTTTATGAGCCTGTTCTTGACCAAGGACAGCTTGTTCCTAAGCGTGTACTTGTAGGTGTAGCTGAAGATGACAGGATTTATAATGAAACAAACGCACTTCGCCGTCAAATTTTTGCCCAAATTGACAACGAGCTTCTTAACCTTCAAAACACTATCCTAAACGAAAGAAATATGGACTCTATTCCTGATATTAGGGACCACGGCACACCACCGACAGATTTTCCGGTAAGACCTGGTGAGGAACCAGAAGAAATCCTAGAAAGAGAACTTTGGACACCTGCCCCAAGCACTTGGTTTGGTGCGAGTCAAGACCCGTATACCAGTAGCCTAGAGCGTAATGCTGTCCGCCGTTTTGTGTCGCTTATAATCCGCTTGACCGAAGAGGACTTTAGACCGACTGCCGAGGATAGGGCACGCTTTGAGGCGGATATGACTATTTTGCGTCCGCTTTTGGATGGTTATGTTGATGGGGTTAATGTTGGTGCTAATGAGAGTATTATTCAAATCTACCCGATATTGGCTGACCTATATATGGTTGACTGGCTAATCGGTAGGCATGTCAGAGAGCAAATGAAGATTGGTCTGCTTAGAGACGCTATTATGGCAGGTGCTCATCTTGAGCAAGGCGGAACAAGGGATGAGCTTATAACCGAAGACCAAATAGAGCAACATTTTTTCCGTATGCAAGATGAGCAAAGAACACTTTTTAGTGCTAATCGTGCCGCATACGAATCAGCTGCCGCTAATCAATTGATTTTGTATCGTCCTGCTCATCCTTATCAAGAGCTTTTTTATGTAATGCATATTCTTATTCCGTTCAGCGATGCCCAAAGTGCAGAGCTTACTGCTGCACGCACTGCAGGTGCAACCCCTCAAGAGATTCATAACCTTAGAAATACATTAGGCAGCCAAGTAAGAGGTTATCGCCGTGTTGGCGGGAATAATTTCGGGACATCTATGTCTATAGGCGAAATTGTTACTGAGATAAGAGGGGCTATGTCAAGACCAAGTAATAATATTAATGAGTCTGCGGCAGCATTTAGAGAGCTTGTATATACTTTTAATACTGATCCCGGAATGTTTGGCAATAGTAGAGGATATGCCGTCAATGCTACTGGTGCATCACAGTTTGTGCCTGAGTTTACTAGTGGGGCAAGAGAGCTATTGAGTATGGCAGGCAGTCAGAGAGGCGGTATACTATTAGAGGAGCCTGTGCTTAGCGACTTTGGCTGGCACATTATGTTCTTGTTTGATAGACCTGAAAGGGGTCCCGTTCCTAATCTTGGTGCGTATGAAACACCGCTAAGGGACAGGACTATTGGAGATGCTATCAGAGAGCAGATGATGGAGGGTGCTGTTGACCATGCTTTTGATGAGTGGCAAAGAAATAACATCAATATCCATCTTTCAACCCAAAACAGAAGAAGAGGCGTTATCACACACGCTTCAGGTGTAGTAACAATCTACGAAAGAGAATACCGCAACTTATTCTCAAGATTAGACTAAGAATTGATTGAAAACTTAAAAGTGAAAGATGAGTGTTTTGTGGTTAGCTGTAGCTAATTTACTAGTCAATAATTTTCACTTTTAAGTTTTCCTTTTTCATTGTAACAATGTTATCTGCAAAAGCAAAAAATATAACTCCCTATACAGCGGGCGAACAACCGCAAGACGGAGTTTATATCAAACTCAACACTAACGAGAATCCTTATCCGCCTGTGCCCGAGATTTATCAATGCTTGGCGGGGGCGGACTTTTCTAATTTGCGTCTTTATCCAGACCCAAATAATGTCAAGCTAAGACAGGCAATTGCCCAAAAAGAGGGTGTCGGGGTGGATAATATTTTTGTAGGTAATAGCAGTGACGAGGTGCTTGCGCTTGCTTTTTTGACCCTATTCGAAAAAACTAAGGGAGCATTGTTATTCCCTGACATTACATATAGTTTTTATAAAGTGTGGGCGGATTTATACGATATTCCGTACAAGACTTTGCCGCTTGATGACAGTTATAAGATAAGGGTCAAAGACTACTTAGACAAAGGCAGTAAATGCGGAATAATTTTTGCCAATCCTAATGCTCCGACTTCAATACTTTTGGAAAGAGATGCTATCGAGAGTATTCTCAAAGCCAATAAGAGTATCCCTGTCGTTGTTGATGAGGCATACATAGAATTTGCCGAAAAAAATGCAAGCAGTGTGCCACTTATCAAAAAATATAAAAATCTTATAGTCGTTAAGACTTTTTCTAAGAGTCACAGCCTAGCAGGTGCAAGGGTGGGCTATGCGGTAGGTGATAAGGTGGCTATTGATGGGTTATTTAGGATTAAGGATTGTTTTAATAGTTATCCGCTTGACCGTATATGTGCAGATATTGCAACAATTGCCATAACAGCCAGTGACTACTACAATGATATAACAGCTAAAATTATTTCTACACGCAACAAGACGGCTGACAAACTTGCAAAAATAGGCTATACAGTTTTGCCATCGTCTGCTAACTTTTTGTTTGTCAGTCATCCAAAATTTAGTGGTACAGATATCTATAATTATCTCAAAAAAAATAAAATTTTGGTAAGAGTGTGGGATAAACCCCGTCTAAGCGAATATGCAAGGATTACAATCGGCACCGAAACTGATATGAATGAACTATGCAAGAGATTAGAGATGTTTAAGTGAAAGGTGAAGAGGAAAGATAGTAAGGTTTAACTAGACTAGAGCATGTTAGATACAATCAAAAAATATATCTCAGAATATAGTACGATATCTCATGAGTCAAAAACTGTTATACTTTTTGCATATCCGTACATACCATACAAAAATCTAACAATTGACGCTTATTATGTTGCGTCACAAGAGTGTTATAATCTAACCAAAACGATAATAGCCGAATTAGGCAAGGCAGGAATAGCCTCAGAGGCAGGTCGTAATTTGCCGTTGCAAGAACTGGCAATCAAAAGCGGACTTGCATACAAAAAAGGTAAGAATGGATTAGCCTATCACAAAAAATATGGCTCAAGATTTTGTATAGGGGCTATAGTTTTGCAAAGTGACGAAAAGATAGAGGATACTGTCTTAGGCGTTCCGCTATGCAATCCCGATTGCATCCTTTGTATCAAAGCGTGTCCTAACGGTGCAATAACTCAAACTAAAGTCAACTATAGTAAGTGTTTGCGTCATCTGGCCAACGACCCAAAATCTATGACTTCCGCCCAAATCAAAATGTTAGGCGGGCGGGTTTTAGGTTGCGATATTTGTCAGCGTGCTTGCCCTCAAAACAAAACTGAGTATATAGATATGCCCCCCGACCTAAGCGATATATGCCACGACCTAACCAGCCCTGCCAACATCAAAAAACTAAGCAACTTAATCGGCAAGAATATGACACGCATTCCTCGTGAGTTGACACGCACAGTCAAACTGTGATATAATAATTGTATGAGAAAGATTCGGTGGGCGATTTGCGGGCTTGGACGCATTGCTGAGAGATTTTTGACCGTTTGTAACGGGATAGAAAATTGCGAGGTTGTTGCGACGGCGTCGAGTGATAAAAGGCGGGCAGAGGAGTTTGCTGTTAGGCATAATCTCAAATATGCTTATACTTATGACGAGCTATATAAGTCAAAAGAAATTGACGCTGTATATATAGCGACTAATATGAGCGTACATTGTCCTAATACTCTTGGATTGTTAGCTAATCGTATTCCTATGCTGTGTGAGAAGTCGTTTAGTCTAGACGATTTGCAAGCGGCAAAAATGATAACCTCTGCTAAGCAAAATGACACCCTGCTTATGGAGGCAATGTGGACGAGATTCTTGCCGTCTACGCAAAAGGTTGTTGAGCTAGTTAGGAGCGGAATGTTGGGTGCGATAACACATATTGACGGGATTTTTGCGGGCGATATGAGGGGTGACCCTGACTGTCGGATTTTCAAAAAAGAGTTGGGTGGCGGTTCGGTCTTAGATATTGGGGTTTATGTGGTGGCTTATGTGTATGCCTTGCTTGGTGTGCCTAGTGGGATTAGTGCAAGCGGTATCGTAGAGGGCGGAGTAGACCACGAGTGTAACTTTGAGTTGACTTATGATTGTGGGGCAAAAGCCAAATTGCTGTCGTCCGTAATTAGAGAGTACAGGGCTAATATGGAGATTACTTGCCAAAAAGGCAAAATCACTATTCCTGATTTTTTTGGAGCAAAGAGTGTCGAGGTAGAGTATGCGGACAAAACAAAAAAGCAATATACTTTTGAGGATATAGACGGCTTTGTTTATCAGATAAGACATTTTAATGAGCTACTAAGGACAGGCAAAAAGCAAAGTCTTATACAGACTTTTGAGGATACTTATCAAGTAATGAAAATATTGACAGAAGCTAATAGGCAAATGGGAGTGGTTTTATAATGTCAGCTAAAATAATAGACGGTAAAAAAATAGCCGAGCAGACTCGTGGCAAGCTAAAGGCGGAGGCGGAGGCTTTTGTTAAAAAGTATAAGCGACAGCCAGGACTTGCGGTTGTGCTTGTGGGGGAAGACCCTGCGAGTAAGGTTTATGTAGGTAACAAAGTCGCAGGGTGTGAGCAAGTGGGTATCAAATCATTCGCTCATTATTTGGCGGTTGATGTTACTCAGGTAAAACTGATTGAACTTATAGACAAGCTCAATCGTGACAAAGCTGTTGACGGAATTTTAGTGCAGTTGCCCCTACCTAAGCATATAGACGAGCGTACAGTCTTGGCTAGGCTTGACCCTAAAAAAGATGTGGATTGTTTTAGTGTAAGCAATGCTGGTGCACTTTTGTTAGGAGAGCCGTGTCTTGCCGCTTGCACTCCGGCGGGTTGTATTGAGTTGATTAAATCTACAGGCGTATCAATGTCGGGACTCAATGCGGTGGTTATCGGGCGGAGCAATATCGTAGGTAAACCTATGGCAATGTTGCTATTGCAAGAGAATTGTACCGTCACCATATGTCATTCACGGACTAAAGACCTAGCAAAGGTGACTAAACAAGCCGATATTTTGGTGGCGGCAATCGGTAAAAAGGAATTTGTTACGGGCGATATGGTTAAATCGGGTGCGATTGTTATAGATGTAGGAATCAACCGCCACGAGGGTAAGCTATACGGAGATGTTAATTTTGGCGAGGTAAGTAAAGTCGCAGGATATATTACACCTGTCCCCGGTGGTGTGGGACCTATGACGATAACAATGCTGCTTGCTAATACTTTGAAAGCAGCTAGGGCATAATAAAATAAGTACTCAATGCACACCACCTGTAATTAAGATACAATAACAACAAAATGACTGACGAAAGTAACATAAGCGAGATAACGCAAGACATAAATATCATGCAAAAGTACAAGCTGACAATAGTCGCTTGTCTTTTTAGTGTAATGACTTTTGTTGTGGCTATCAACCTAGTGCCTATACTTTTTGTTCCGTTGATGAATCTGTATGGATTGCCTTTTAGTAATTTGGGACTTCTTATTGCGATATCGTTTGTAACGCAGATGGCTGTAATGTTGCTATGCAGTAAGCTACCCGACAAAATAGGGCTTAGACCCGTTTTGCTTACCACCAGTGCACTCACTGTAATCGGTTTTTTGTTTTTTTTCTTGGTGCCGTATGTTTTTGCCGAGAGCATTATTTTAGCCGGACTTATTATTGCCGTAATTATTTACGGTTGCGGTGCAGGATTTTTGGGTGCTATGCTCAATCCTATGATTAATGCACTACCGCTCAAAAACAAAGAGCGAAGCCTAACGCTATTTCATACTTCGTACGCAGGGCTTATGGTGCTTGCTATAATCGGGACAACTTTGAGTATATTCTTTTTGCCGTACAAGAACTGGAATTTTGTTCCGTTGATTTGGATTATTATTCCTGTGAGTGCTTTTTTGCTTTGGATTAAAGCTCCGATAATAACGCCGAAAACGAGCGGAGAAGAAAGAAGAAAGAAGAAAGAAGAAAGAAACCGTCATTGCGAGGATCTTTGCGACGAAGCAATCCCATGTGAAGAAAGCAAGGGTCAAATAAATAATGACAAGCCAAAATCCAAAAATAAAGGTATCCTTATAATCCTGCTTTGTGCTATGACGGCGGCTTTGGCGTCCGAAGCCATTATAGCCAAGGGGGCATCATCTTATATAGAGGTCGGGCTTAATGTAACCAAACTTGTCGGGGATATTTTGGGTCCTGCGATGTTTGCACTTAGTCTTGCGATAGGGCGGCTTGTCTACGGACTATGGGGCAAAAAGAACAATATGCGTGCCCTTATGATAGGCGGTAGTTTTGTGTGTTTTGTGTTTTATCTTGTTGCCGCTCTCACTCCGTCCGCAGGGGTCGGGGTTGCCGCCCTTGCGCTATCGGGTTTTGCGGTGAGCTTGCTAGTTCCCGGTATAATGGTCGAAACAGGAGAACGGTACAAAACAGGCGGCGTAAGAATTTTTGTTATGATAAGTATGGCGGGCAAAATCGGTGCGGCGGGCGGTCCTGCATTATTCGGAATGTTCGGCGGGATTCTTGATAATACGGCTTGGGCAGGCTTTGCGTATGACTTAGGACTAACAACTCAAGCCCTAGCCCTCAGAATAACCCTGCTCATTTGTGCGATTTTCCCGCTCCTATCAATGATACTACAAATAATGCTCAAAAGAAACGCAAAAACAAATACACAAGAAAACAAAAACCTCACTTGAATTTTCAGGTGAGGTTTTAGACAGTAGACGAACTCATATTATTGGATTGCTGATAGTAGGAGTTTTGATTTAGACCGTAGAACTCTCAAGGACGATAATGAGAATACTCGCCCTGAAGTTAAGGAAATAACTGCATCCAAGAGCAATTGTCAAAGCGGATTATTCCAAGGGCGAATAAAGAAATACATTACATATAACGCTCAAGTAGCTTGTGGCGACTTAATAACGCACTTGTTTGCTCAATGCCGTTATCTCATTGGGCTTGAATTTTAATTGACAAAAGTTTTTTTTTGTGCTATAATTGGGAGGAAGTTTAGTTGACACTATATAGCATACTGCTCTTTTCTTTTGTGAGGGGAGCGGGGATTTTTGCAGAGCAAGATATAAGCTTATGATATTTAGAAAGAAACACAATTTGAGTGAGGCGGAGAGGGATGAGGTTAAATCTCTTGCTAAGGTAGCAGGATTTGGGCATGATAAGATGACCGAAATTTTGTATTGCAGGGGGCTTAGGACTGCCGACCAAATCAAGGATTTTTTGACGCCTGATATTCGCAAAATGTACGACCCTTTTTTGTTTAAGGGTATGAGGACGGCTGTAGAGCGTATTACAGAGGCGATAGAGGGCGGTGAGCGGATTGCTATCTATGGCGACTATGATGTGGACGGAATTTGTGCTACGGCTATATTGACGCTTTATTTGGTCGAACGAGGAGTGCAGGTTTATCCTTTTATCCCAAACCGTGTTGCTGACGGATACGGACTTAATATTGAAAGCCTAGAGGGGATAATTGAACGGGGCGATGTTAGTTTGCTCATTACTTGCGATTGCGGTATAAGTGGCATTGATGAGATAGCTCACTGCATGGATTTGGGTGTGGATGTCATTGTTACTGACCATCACGAGGTGGGCGAGAGATTGCCTGAGTGTATCGCTGTCGTAGATGCTAAGCAAGACGATTGCGGATATCCTTTTAGAGAGCTGTGCGGTGCGAGTGTCGCTCTCAAGCTTGTCGAGGCTCTTGGCGGAAGGCAAGTGGCGGAGAAGTATCTGTACCTAGCGTCATTAGCAACCATAGCTGACTTAGTTCCGCTAGTGGACGAAAACCGTTTGATAGTTCAGTTAGGGCTTAGGCAACTAAAGAGCCGTCCTAATAGGGGGCTTGCACAGCTAATGGACAAGCTTAAGATGGATAGTAGTGTGACGGCAGGCGACATAGCGTACAAAATATCGCCGCATATCAATGCCGCAGGGCGTATGGGCGACGCAGGCAGGGCTTTTGAGCTAATAACCGATGCTGACCCTATTAGGGCAGAGCAACTTATTGATGAGATTTTGAGAGATAATACCCAACGGCGAGAAGTGTGCGAGAGTATGTATCAAGAGGCGGTTGCCCTCATACGGGACAAAGGTCTTGCCAAGCAACCTAGCATAATTATCAACAATCCTTCGTGGGAGAGAGGAATTACAGGAATAGTTTCGGCAAGACTGGCTAATGAGTTTTGCCGACCGGCTTTTTTGCTCGTTGACCAAGGTGACGGTTTGCTCAAGGGGACGGCTCGGAGTTATGCCGGTATCAACTTGCATGAGCTTTTGGGTCAGGTTGCGGATACTTTAGAGGAATTCGGAGGGCATTCGCAGGCGGCAGGATTTTCTTTGAAAGCGGATAAGGCAGAGGACTTTACAAAAGGAATCAACAAGGCTTTAGCTAATAGGGACGACTTGTATTTGCCTGTGTTTGAGTATGATATAGAGGTAGCGGCGGGCGAACTTACTTTGGATTTTGCTAAGGCCTTGTCGGCACTTGAGCCGTTTGGCAATAGCAATCCTCGTCCGCAGTTATTAGTGCGTGAGTATGGAGTAACGGCTCAAGTGCAAGGAACGCATTGTGCAGTAACTTTGAGTGGCAATGTAAAGGGAATGATTTTTTCTCATGCTAAGTTTGCCGAAAACTTATGCGGTAAAAAACAAAAAACTTTTTTAGCGGAGTTGTCGGTCAATCAATATAACGGTAAGGAATATCCTAGGATTGTACTTAAAGAGGCGTGGGTAAGTCAGTTAGAGCCTGACGGGGCTAAGGTGCGGGCTGGGTGGCTATATAGTCAAATTGCAAATTACAATGTACAAATTGCAAACAATGTACAAATAAAACCCATTGCTTTTGATAAGATTGGGGATATAATCAAGGACCGTAAGATGGGGGTGCTTGTTATATGTGGCAACACGGAGACTTATAGCCGATTTGCGGAGGTTTATGGTAAGCGGATTTTGCTACATGAATTCTTGCACGCAAGGAGTAACAATAATATAACAAAAGTAATGGTGTCACCTGTGTTTGACTTTGACTTGTCGGGATATGAGGATATAATACTGCTTGATAAGCCTTTGACAGACGCTTATTACGAGTTTGTCAAAAACCACACAAGCGGAAATATTTGGGTGACAAACGACGCTCCGCTATATAAAGGGGCAAAACTTAACCGAGAAATAATGGGCGCCGTATACAAGGAAGCGTGTAAAATGCAATCTGGCACTTCCGTCCTCGACCATTACACCACTATAATAGCACCACCCTTTAGTCTGGAACAATGGACAGCAGGGCTTGCTGTTTTGGGCGAGCTTGGGGTAGTTAATATAAATCTCCCTTACGCGCTGACAATAAATAAAGGTATTAAAGCGGATTTGGAAAAATCTAAAATCTATGTGGCGTTAAAATAACAGGAGAATATAAAATGCAGTATAATCAAAATACACCGGCTTCGGAGTTAATTGACTTTACGAGTAATATTGGTTCGGGTCAAGAGTTTAACAGAGATACATTGCACCTTTTTTGTTCGCCGCTTTTCCTTAAAGCAATGTATGAACTTTATGATAAAAATATCCAAACAATATCATGCGGTTCGGGTAAAGAGAGGGGGATTCTTCCAGGTATTACTTGTAACTACGATACTCTAAGTGACGAAAATAAAAAGCTGGCAAAAAATCTAATTATATCTGAAGGGCAATTCCGAATCGGAGCAGAAATTACAAAGGACACCACTTTTGCAGAGTTTGAAAGTAAACTTCTTGATATTGTCGATATTTTTAAGTAAACAGTAGTTTAGTAGTTAGTTGTTAATGAGGGGAGGCTAATATATACTTTCATCCGCCCATACGGATGGAAAACCCTTATACATATCAAAACAGAATATGGTAGAATTGTCCTACGAAACAGACGCTTTGCTTGATTTATAAATCGAAGATATTGCTGTGAGTGTAACGACTTGCTAAAAGGATAGGGGAATAAGACCCAAAAGATACCAAAAAAGCCGTTTGGGAGTTCCTAACGGCTTTTAAGCACATAAATACATTTGCCCGTCAAAATATCATCTGTATACGGGGGAGTGAAACCTTTGGGTTGTATTCAAAGGGGTGACAAAGATGCCTTTGTGATTTGCTTAATGTTGTTAAATAGGGATTTGGTCGCTATTATTCAAACAGTTAGCAATATATTTAGTTGTGTTTTTGAAAAGTTTTAAGTGTTTGCTTCTTTTGCTTTTTCGAATTCGCTTAATATAAGAGCTTTGAGTTTATCACGCATTTCGTTGTTGGTAGGATGTACGATATCTCTGTATTCGCCCATAGGAGTTTTTTTGCTGGGCATAGCTACAAATAGTCCGCCGTCGCCGCCCTCAATGATTTTTAGGTCGTGGATAACAAAGCAATTGTCGATAGTTATAGAAGCTACACCTTTGAGTTTGCCTTCGCTTTCGGTCTTGACCATACGGATACGAGTTTCTGTGATGTTAAGCATTATTTTACTTTCTCCTCTTGACGCTTGCTTTTAATATAACTTGCGTCTTTGATATTATACCATATCTAATTAAAAAAAGCAAGGGTTTTTGACAAAAAAATTGCAACAAAATTATAGTTTTTTTGAGCAAAAATCCTTGACAAATATTTGGTCAAAGTGTATAATCTATAGGCAAACATACATTTTGACAAAAACCACAATATATAGTGTTTTTTTGCTGTAAAATGGGGTTTTTGACACAATATATAGTAACAATTATAAGTTATAAATTATCAATTATAATTTATTGGAATAGATGTTTTGTCAACGCAAAAATCAAAAAGTTATAACTTATAATTCATGTCTAAGGAAAAAACATCTAACGCTAAAGTTGTGACACAAGAAAGGGCATCAGCCTTTACCACCAAAGGTGGCTTTCTTATAATTCATAATTTATAATTATTTAAGTGAGGTTTAATATGAATACTGTAGTCAAAAGAGACGGACGCAAGGCTAGATTTGACAAAGATAAGATTGTCCGTGCTATCGAAAAAGCATTGCGTGCCGCCAACATCAAAGATGTGGGCAGAGCTGTCGAACTTGCCGAGCAAGTCGAGGCTAAGTTTGCACATGGGGTGATTCCTGCCGTTGAGGTTATTCAGGACACAGTAGAGGCGGTGCTTGTCGAGAACGGTTTAGTTTTGACTGCTAAAGAGTTTATATTGTATAGGGCGGAGCGTACCCGTATCCGTGAGCGCAACACTCGTCTTATGCAAACTCTGCAAGACCTTACTTTTAAGTCGGCAAAAGATAACGACATTAAGCGCGAAAATGCTAATATTGACGGCGATACGGCTATGGGTACAATGCTCAAATACGGGTCGGAGAGCGCTAAGCAGTTTTATGAAATGTCAGTACTGCATCCTTTGCACAGCCAAATGCACAAGAGTGGTGATATTCATATCCACGACCTTGACTTTTTTACGCTTACGACTACTTGTTGTCAAATAGATTTGGACAAACTTTTTAGAGGTGGTTTTTCGACAGGTCACGGTTTTTTGCGTGAACCTAATCATATCGGAAGTTATGCGAGTTTGGCATGTATTGCTATTCAGTCTAATCAAAATGACCAACACGGCGGACAGAGCGTGCCGACTTTTGACTATGCGCTTGCCCCCGGCGTGGCTAAGACTTATGTCAAATGTTATCGTGACAATATGATTAAGGCTCTTGACCTTTTGGGCGGTGTGGCTGATGCCGAAAAAATTGTTAAGGATACTATGGCTAAGATTTTGACGGAGCATGAGTTAGTGCCTACGCTCAAAAGCGATAACAAGTACGGCGCTACAGAGGCGGCGGAACTTAGCAAGATTGCGACTAAAGCAATTGTTGCCAAGTGTCAAAAATGGACAATCGAAAGAGCGACAGCCGAGACGGAGAGGGCGACCTACCAAGCTATGGAGGCACTGGTGCATAATCTTAATACTATGCACTCTAGGGCAGGGGCACAAATCCCGTTTAGCTCAATCAACTACGGTACAGATACGACTCTTGAGGGGCGAATGATTATCCGCAATATTTTGCTAGCTACTGAGTCAGGCTTAGGCAATAGCGAGACGCCGATTTTTCCTATTCATGTTTTTAAGGTAAAGGAAGGGGTCAACTATAACAAAACCGACCCTAACTATGACTTATTTAAGTTGGCGATGAAAGTCAGTGCTAAGAGGCTTTTTCCTAATTTTAATTTTTTGGATGCGAGTTTTAATAAGCAGTATTATAAAGAAGGACGACCCGAAACCGAGTGCGCTTATATGGGTTGCCGTACAAGGGTTATAGGCAATGCGCACGACCCTAATAATGAGATTGTTACGGGGCGGGGCAACCTTAGTTTTACTTCTCTCAATTTGCCCCGTATGGCGATTAGGGCAAAGGGCAGCAATGATTTATTTTTTGATTTGCTTGACCGTAATATGGAAGTTATTGTCAATCAGCTACTGGAGAGATTTGAGATACAATCTAATAAACGGGTGCGTAATTATCCTTTCTTGATGGGGCAGGGAGTGTGGATTGGGACGGACGGATTGGGTCCTGATGACAGCGTGGGTGAGGCTCTCAAACACGGCACTTTGGCGGTTGGGTTTATAGGGCTTGCCGAATGTCTAAAGGCTCTTACGGGCAAACACCACGGCGAGAGTGTAGAGTCGCAGAATTTAGGACTGGAGATAGTCGGTTATATGCGCAAAAAATGCGACGAAGCCGCCAAAAGATACAAACTCAACTTCTCGCTTATAGCAACCCCTGCCGAGGGGCTTAGCGGTCGTTTTGTTAAGATTGACAAGGACAAATTTGGAATAATTCCTGAGGTGACAGATAGGGAGTATTATACTAATTCTTTCCATGTGCCGGTATACTATAATATCAGTGCCCACGACAAAATTAAGCTAGAAGCTCCGTATCACGCACTGACTAATGGTGGACATATTACCTATGTAGAGTTTGACGGTGCGGCGGTAGGCAATCTGGAGGCTTTTGAAAAGATTGTCCGATTTATGAAAGAGAGTGATGTAGGTTACGGCTCTATCAATCACCCCGTAGACAGAGACCCTGTATGCGGATACACAGGCATAATCAACGGCACCTGCCCCAAGTGCGGTCGCAAAGAAGCCGATGGAAGTGAAGCCTTTGAGCGAATCAGACGCATAACCGGCTACCTAGTAGGCACACTAGACCGATTCAACAACGCCAAAAAAACCGAGACTAACGAGAGAGTTAAGCATAATCTTTAGGCGGACAAGTAATAACTTATTAAGGTTACGGAACAACTTTATTGAAAACTAGATTAGAGGTAGATAATGAAATTGCCAATTATGTGGGACAAGATTTTGCTCCCGAAGATAAATGTTGACTTAAGTAAGTGGGCTGTTGTGGCTTGTGACCAGTATACCTCTAATCCGGAGTATTGGGAAAAGTTGGACACTCAAGTCGGTGATAATCCAAGTACCTTGCGGCTGATTTTGCCGGAGGTTTTTTTGGGTAAAGACGACGAAACCAGGAGCAAGAAAATCGCTGCCGCAATGGGGGAGTATGTCAAGGGTGGGATTTTTGATACGGTAGATGACGGGGTAATCGTTGTCGAGAGGACAACGGTGTCTAACGGGTCAACAAAAAAACGCAAAGGCATAATGCTTGTAGTTGATTTGGATGCATATAGTTTTAAGCATGAGGATAAGGCGTTAATTAGAGCAACAGAGGGCACAGTAATCGAGCGTCTTCCGCCGAGGGCTGCCGTAAGGGCTAAATGCGGACTGGAGTTGCCTCATATTATGCTACTGGTTGATGACCCTAAAAGGACATTGATTGAGCCGTTGGTTAAGGCAAAGGGCAAGGAGTTGTATAAGACCGAACTTAATAGCGGTGGCGGTAAGATTAGCGGGAAATTGGTTGACGGATGTAAGCAGGCAGAAAGCGCTCTTGAAAAACTACTTGCCGATAGTATCAAAAAGTACGGCGAACCGCTCTTATTCGGAGTAGGTGACGGCAACCATTCGCTTGCGGCGGCTAAAATGGTATATGAGCAATCGGGCAATCCAAAAAGCAAGTATGCACTTGTAGAGGTAGTTAATATCTATGATGAGGGACTGGAATTCGAACCGATTCATAGACTGATAATAGGGACTAAGTCAAAAGCGCTTGTTGATGTGTTGGTTGCTAAGCTGGGTGTAGATACAGGAGCTAAGGCAAAGCACAATCTTATGTGCGGCAAGCAAAAAATCAGTCTTAAATTCCCTAGTGATGCGATTGAGGCTGTAGCTAAGGTGCAAGATATTTTGGATGACTTTGTTACGCATAACGGTGGTGAGATTGATTATATTCACGGTGAGGGTGATTTGGAGGAGCTTTGTGCTAAGGATAGTAATAGCGTAGGGATTTTGTTGCCGCCGATGAGTAAAGATGCGTTGTTTGAGTATGTGGTCAAAAAAGGTGCTTTGCCCAGAAAGACTTTCTCAATGGGAGAGGCATATGAAAAAAGATATTATCTTGAGGCGAGAGAGATTAGATAGAGGGATACGATGTATATCTATATTCTTACTAATAAGTACAATAAAGTTTTTTATGTGGGCGTGACTAATGATTTGATTCGGCGTATTTATGAACATAAGAATCAGCTTGTTAAGGGATTCAGTTGCAAATACAATACTGATAAGTTAGTGTATTTTGAAAAATTTGTTAGTGTAGTAGATGCTATAGCTAGAGAAAAGCAAATTAAAGGCGGAAGCCGACAGGATAAAATAACTCTGATTTGCAAAGATAATCCTGAGTATTTGGACTTGTATGAGGGTCTTTTGTAGGGGTGTGAGAGTGTTTGGCGGGGCTGTTGTTCTTTGAGGAGCGAAGCGACCCACCCCCTGCGGGGCTAATGTCATTGCGAGGAGCGAAAGCGACGAAGCAATCCCATGTAAAGAGTTCTATTCGTGGGATTGCTTCGTCGCTAAAACTCCTCGCAATAGACTTGTGTCGAAATGAGTAATAATCATTTGATTGAGCAACAGCAACGGTTAGATGTCCTACGAAGCACCGCAGGTATTTCGACCGAAGCGGAGAAATCTCCTTATTAGCTGTATTTTAGCACGATTTTTGGGAAGATCTCTCCGCTTTGGTCGAGATGACACACAATCTTTACTGTTGACCCACGAATAATATTTCCCATTTCGACACAAGTCTAATGACGGTAGACCTGCAGGGGGCTCGCTAGATACTTCGCTTGGGGTCTTTGACAGCTCCTACCAAATGTTTATATAATAAATTGAATAATAAAAATTTTAGAGAATAAAATAATGAGTACAAAAATGAAAGTATGTAAATTTGGCGGCACTAGTATGGCTAATGCTGAGACAATAGCTAAAGTTGCCGAGATAATTAAAACGGACAAGAGCCGTAAGTTTGTGGTGGTGTCTGCGCCGGGCAAACGCCGTCCCAGTGACACTAAGGTGACGGATTTGTTGTATGCGTGTGCGGACAGCAAGGATTTTGACGAGGCTCTAAGCAAGGTCAAAGAACGCTTTGACGATATAATCAAAGAGAGCAAAATCAAGCTAAAGCTAGACTATACTATGACAAAAAAAGATACCCGTGAGTATCTTGCCAGTAGGGGAGAATATCTTGCCGGTAAAGTTATGGCACAGATTTTGGGGTATGAGTTTATTGACGCTGCCGAGATAATTAAATTTGACAGCAAGGGTAACTTTTTGGCGGAGGTTACTCATAATCTTTGCAAAAAGCGTTTTGCTAAAGTCAAAACGGGTGCGGTTATTCCGGGTTTTTATGGAAGTGACGATAAGGGTGACATCAAGACTTTTTCTCGTGGGGGGTCTGATGTTACGGGGGCGATTATTGCTAGGGCGATAGATGCCGAAGTGTACGAAAACTGGACTGATGTGGATGGTTTTTTGAAGTGTGACCCACGCATTGTTGATAGTCCTAAGCTAATAGATATGTTGACCTATAAGGAACTTAGGGAACTTAGTTATATGGGGGCTAATGTGCTGCACCCTGAGGCGATTTTCCCTGTGAGGGCGTCTGATATTTCTATCAATATTAGGAATACCTTTAATCCTAAGCACGAGGGGACGATGATTGTACCGACTAAGTTTTTTGAGAGGGGTGATTACAAGCGGGAGACTGCGACGATTACAGGAATCGCAGGCAAAAAAGATTTTGTGGCAATCAATGTTGAGAAGTCAATGATGAATAATGAGGTGGGTTTTGCTCGGCGGTTGTTGCAGGTACTGGAGGATGACGGTGTTTCGGTAGAGCATATGCCTACAGGGATTGATACGATTTGTGTGGTTATTGATAGGGCGCAATTTGCTAAGTCCTCTATACAAAAAGTTGTGGACGATGTCAAAAAGGTGTGTAAGCCTGATAGGGTAACGGTGGTTGAGGATATTGCCCTTATCGCTGTAGTAGGTCACGGAATGACCGCTCGCAAGGGAACAGCTGCCGATGTTTGCGGTGCGCTTGCCGATGCGGATGTCAATATCAGAATGATAGACCAAGGCAGCAGTGAACTTAATATCATTGTAGCCGTGGATAACAAGGATTTTGAAACAGCGTTAAAGGCGTTGTACGGTAAATTAGGGTAGTGATTAGTGGCTAGTTGATTGGGAGTAGTTCAAAACGCAAAATGATTGCTAAAATTATTTAATTAGTCGAATTCGATGAAATTAACTAAGGAATAGTGTTTTAATTAAGTCAAGTCGGGTCATCGTCATTGCGAGCCGTCATAATAGCAGGGGATAAGGAATTGTTATACGGCGAAGCAATCTAGCTAAGAAATAGATGGATATATTATCTATGTTTTCATCTATTCCTTAGCTAGATTGCTTCGCCGTATATACTTAGTCTTTGCTATCTGTTGTAGCGACGGCTCGCAAAGACGGTAACCGATAAGTGACCGCACTAATTCGAATAATGTGAGGCAAAATGGAGAATAGTTATGGAAAGAACGGTTTTGGCGACACGGAAGCCTTCGGGTTGGAGAACAGTAATACTTATAGGAACTTTAATAGAGCCTGAACAAACGGTTGCGGGTTATATTGCGGGGATAATCGGAGGGTCAATTTTTGCGTTAAGCAGCATTTATTTTGTTATATCAATTATTGCTTTGCGTAGATATCCGAAAAACTTGATAGAAATTGACAAAGAAAATGTCTACTTAGCGCCACGCCCTAAACAGAGAAAAACTGTTCCAATCAGCCAAGTTATTGAAGCAATATTTGACTTTGAGCTGATTGGAGCCAGGACTAGGCAGCGCAATGGATTGAACGGACAAACAAAACACGGTAAGATAACTTTTATTCTTATGGACGGAACAAGAATTAAACAACGGAACATTGCTAATTTGGAAGATGTGCAAAAAGCGTTTCAAAAAACCAAATTAAGAAAAAGCAACCTTGAAAAAGCATGGATAGCCAAACACGGGCACTCTGAAGAGTAAGTTAGAATTATGCTAAAGTAAGGGGAAGGTAATCATGGCAAAGCAACAATCGGTAAAAAGTTTAACGGCACAAATGCAAAAAGTCAGAATTGAGGGTTTTGCTTTTGAGCGGGTGAGCCGTGGAGACCGTGGCGGCAACGGTGTTTACGGAGCTTTAGACGACGGCACACAAATTGGTTTTTTGATACCGTATATGAAAGATGATGACGCTGAGTCCGGAGAAAAAATTATTAAGCAATTTAATATTTATTTGAACTGGGTGCGTAAAATGAATGAGTTAATCAAAGATAAAGAACGATACAAACTCAAAAAATTTGATGATGCGGACATGATACTTACCACGACACTTACTTTTGAAAGCGGTGGTAAAACATTTCAGTTTAATGTGGATAAGGCTTGGTGGAAGAAAAATCATCCTCATAACGAGCCGCCAACATATTACACACCTGAAGAATATTGGAAGAATGCAAAGAAAGTACTAAAAGAAGAATTCAAGAAGTTTGAAAAACAAAAAGGCAAAAAATTATAAAGAGAAATTCAGCGGTAATGCTAGCCCTTGCAATCCACAATCACTATATTAGTCATCAATTTGCAAAATGCAACCTCTTTTGGTTGTATTTTTGATTGTATTATGATACAATATTTAATGAGTGTAATTTTAGGCGGACAGTTTTTTGCACCGTCGAATACGGAAATACTTAATTAGTGAAGTTTAAGCGATTAGAAATTAACGGCTTTAAGTCCTTTGCGGACAAGCTGGAAGTTAAGTTCGGCAAGGGTATTACTGCTATTGTCGGACCTAACGGCTGCGGCAAGTCCAATGTTGCCGACAGTATAAGGTGGGTGCTCGGTGAGCAATCGGCTAAACTTTTGCGTGGCTCAAGTATGGTTGATGTTATTTTTAACGGAACCGAAAAACGCAAGTCGCTTAGTTATTGTGAGGTCGCTCTTGTTTTTGATAACAAGGAGGGACTTTTTCCGTCTTTGGCA
Organism: Bacillota bacterium; assembly: GCA_009783985.1. GTDB lineage: Bacteria > Bacillota > Clostridia > Christensenellales > Pumilibacteraceae > WQVM01. The sequence continues at coordinate 68,672 of WQVM01000001.1, forward strand.
TATGACGAGGTTGTTATATCCCGTAAGCTGTATCGAAGCGGTGAGAGTGAGTATGCCCTCAATCGCAGTGCGTGCAGGCTCAAAGATATTGTTGACCTTTTGCGTGACAGCGGAATGGGTCGTGAGGGATATTCTATCATCGGGCAGGGGCGTATTGACCAAATGCTTAGTGCGAAGCCTGAAGACAGGAGAGCCATATTTGAGGAAGCCGCAGGAATTAGCAAATTTAAGGCTCGTAAGGTAGACGCAGAACGAAAGCTAGCCAGAGCCAATGATAACCTTAGCCGTGTGACCGATATTTTGGGTGAGCTTGGCAGACAACTTGAACCTCTTAGTAAGCAAGCCGAAGCCGCACGCAAATATATGGACCTTAGAGAGAGACTAAGGCATTTTGAAATCAATACTTATATCTATCAATATGATTCGGCGAGTGAGGCAAAGGCGGCGATTGACGAGCGTCTTAATGTGGTTATTGCCGAGTTTGATAAGGTGCAAAAGGATTTTGACCTTGCAGGAGCAGAATACAACGAGGCGATGAGCAAGCTCAACGGACTTGATGCGACTATTGAGGATTTGTGGAATCAAAAGCTACAGCTAACCGTAGGGATAGAAAAATACACAGGCGAAGTTAAGATTCTTGCTGAGAGAGCAGCCGCACAAGCAGAGCAAGCAGAGTATCTAAGCCGAGAAATCGCAAGACTGGAAGCCGAACGCAATCAAGCACTAGAATATCTTAGCCAAAACGCTAAGGTTGTCGAGAGCAAAAAGGAACAATTAGAAAAACGCAAAACCGAACTAGAGCAAATCACTAAGGTCTACATAGACTTTGCCGAAAAACTTGCTGTAGGTGAGGGTGAGGAAGAGAGCAACAGGCAAGCTATAATGGAGGCGATGGACAAGCTGGCTGACATCAAGGCTAATGCATCAAGTCTTACCGCCGAAAAAAAGGCTCTCGCCGAAAGACATGAGGATGTTCAGCGCCGTATAATCTCTATAAGCGAAAAAGCGTCGGAAGAAAGTAGCAAGGTAGCCGAGCGGGCTAAGTATATTGACGGATTACAAAATGCTAAGGCTGACCTAATGAGAGTAAGCACAGAGGCGGCGGATAAGCACAACGAGATTGCAAGCAGTATCAGTGAGATTGCATCAAGGATTGATAAGCTCAACACGGCACTTATTGCACATGAAGCAAGACAAAAAGTGCTTGCCGAGATGCATTTGGCGTATGAGGGTTTTGGGGCGGCGGTCAAAAAACTGATGACCGATGCCAGAGAGGATCAGGCTCTTAGGGGGCTAATGGAGGGCGTTATAGCCCAACTTATAAATGTTCCGCAAAAGTACGAGGCGGCTATTGAGGCGGCTTTGGGGGCGGCGGTGACGAATATTGTTACTCGCACCGAAGAGGACGCCAAGTCACTAATCGGATACCTCAAAGAAAAACGCTACGGACGCATAACTTTCTTGCCGATAAGTGCGGCTAGGGGACGCTCACTTGACAGAGATGAGACGGCATACTGTATCGGTGATAAGATTTATGGTGCGGCGGACAAGCTAGTCACTTGTGACAGTAAGTACGCTAATATAATATCGGGACTGCTCGGTCGTACGGTTGTTGTAGATGACCTTGATACGGCGATAGCCTTGGCACGCAAGAGCAAGTATTCCTTTAGGATAGTTACGCTTGACGGTGACCTTGTTACGCCGGGCGGAGCGATGACGGGCGGTAGCCGTAAGTCTGATGTGGCTAACTTGCTTGGACACGAGAGAGAGCTTAAAGAGCTTGACGCGTCAATCAAGGATGCGTCCAAAAATATGGAACTTCTTACAGGCGAGCGAGAGAAAAAAGCCGAAATGCAAGAGGAACTGTCGGGCAAAATCAAGTCGCTTAATGGTAAGATTCATACTGCCGATGTTGAGATTGCCAGCGAAAAAGCAGGACTTGAAAAAATCGAGGCTAGCTTAGAGGATTTGCTCAAAGAAATCGAGGTTTTGCAAGGTGAGTTAAAACTTATCGGCGAGCGGACGGGTGCGATAGATGGTGACTTGGGTAGCGTGGGCGAATTAGAGGCGATTATAGCAGGCAAAAAAGCCGAAGCAAGTCAAGCACAAGGTGAGCAAAAGAATAGATTTGACGAGATTAAAAAAGGGCGGGACTTGGCACTAGAGCAAATGACTTCGGCAAAGATTGCTGTAGCTGAGCTTGATGCGGAGATTAGTACGCTTGCTGTTGAGTCAGACAGGCTTAGCAGTACTGCTACTAATATAGGCAAACAAATCGACAGCGACAAAGCACTTGCGGAGTCTGCTAAAGAGGCGGCGGCTAATATTAAGAAACAAATCGAGAGAATGACCTCTCCCGAACGGGCTGATGATAAGCAAAAGGTTGAACAGATTGTCGCAAAACTTGACAATCTTGATAACTACAAAAAACAATTGCAAGCAAGGGTAGCCGAGCTTGACGAGGGGCGGACTGCCCTCATAACGGCAATGCAGAGTTTGACGGAGAAAAAGAGTCGTGAGGAAATGCTGCTTGTTAAGGTTGATACGGATATTGCAACTTTGGAAGAGCGGGTTATGCAGGAGTACGAGCTTGATTATACAGCGTGTTTGGAGTTTAAGGAAGAAGGGTATGATATTACAGCAGGTGCGGAAGAAACTGACAGACTAAGACGCCAAATCAAAAACCTCGGACATGTCAATATTGATGCTATTGAGCAGAGCAAGGAATGCTTTGAGCGGTATAATGAGATGGATGTTCAGCGAGAGGATTTGGTTAAGGGAATTAACGACCTTAACAATATTATCGGCGGACTTAGCAAAGAGATGGTCGAGAGGTTTGCTAGAGAGTTTGAAAAAATCCAAACAGGCTTTACAGCGACATTCAAGGAGCTGTTTAATGGCGGTCATGCTGAGTTAGTCTTGCAAGAGGGCGAGGATATGCTGGAGGCGGGTATTGAGATTATCGCTCAACCGCCGGAGAAAAAATTGCAGTCCATATCTCTATTGTCGGGTGGTGAAAGAGCGCTTACGGCTATTGCGATTTTGTTTGCGATACTTAGGATGCGTCCGATGCCTTTCTGCGTACTTGACGAAATCGAGGCAGCACTTGACGATGCCAACGCAGGTCGTTTTGCTAAGTATCTGCATAGGTTTAGCAGCAACACCCAAATTATCGTAATCACTCACCGTAAGCCTACTATGGAAATGGCAGACGGCTTATACGGTGTAACAATGGAAGAAAAAGGTGTAAGTAAGATTGTTTCGGTTAAACTCTCGGAGGCAGTAAGTCACGCAGGCGAAGACACAATGGGAGCATAGCAGAGCAATGATATTTGCCTAAAGGCGAGTGGTGGGCGAGTGTTATAAGATGTAATAGATAAACGGCGGACAGAATAACCTGTCCGCCGTTTTTTTATTAAATATTTGATTTTTAGATGATGTAGAGCCGAACAGTTTTTGTGGGTTTTAATCGGTATTTCGTAGGGGCGGATGGCGATCTGCCCGAATAATAATTATCCATACGCCTACTTATCCATCTACCAACAACACCCCGTCACGCAAGCGTGCCACCCCTCTATAAAGAGGGGAATTGTTGTGCCAATGCAAAACCATTAAAAAACCCTTTCTATAAAAAAATCCCCTCTTTATAGGGCATTTGTTCAAAAGGTATGGAAAAGAACCCAAAACTTAATTATAGTTAAGAGTAAGTTGGTTGGGTGTCGTTTCGACCGAAGCGGAGAAATCTCCTCAAAAACTGTACTATAACACCGCTAATGAAGAGATTTCTCCGCTTCGGTCGAAATGACACCCTTATGAACTTTCTTAATATAAACTTCACACAATACACACGCTTTGAACAATGCCTCTTTATAGAGGGGTGGCACGCTTGCGTGACGGGGTGTTGTCAATGCGGATAGGGGTGGGGCGACGACTAATCACTAGCTACTAACAACTAACCACAACAAACTAGTCTGTTCTTAGGGCTTTTACGGGGTCTTTTTTGGCGGCGATTTTGGCGGGGATTAGACCTGCTATTAGGGTTAGGAGCATTGATGATGCTATGAGCAGGAGGGCGAATGGCAGGGGTAGAGAGGCGGAAGTTTGGACTTGTATTAGGGAGTAGATTAGTCTATTGATGGGACTGGATAGGGCAAAAGTCAGGATTGTTCCGAGTAGACCTGCTACAAAACCTATGATTAGAGTTTCGGCATTAAATATGCGGGAGATGTCTTTTTTGCGTGCACCGAGAGCCCTTAGTAGTCCTATTTCTTTGATTCGTTCCATTACCGAAATATAGGTGATTATGCCTATCATAATGGTGGACACCGCAAGCGAGATGCCTATCATTATCATAAAAATCACGGTTATTACGCTAAGGGCTTCTTCAATTATTTCGATAATAGGTGCTGACGGATTTTGAAAAAATATCTGCTCGTCGGGCGGTCTGCCATAATTAAAAGCATTGATATGGTCGGATATAATATCAACCGCATCAAAATTTGCATAAAATATTTGGATAGTGCGAGGTGCGGTTGTTCCGCCTAGCTCAAACAGTCTGGCGGTAAAATTTGTTCCGTGACCGGGATGTGGGTTAAAGTATCCTGTTTCGGCTGTGTTTGGCGGTGTCGGCGGTGAGGACAAAATATCCCAATTATATTCATAATACATTCTGCGTGCGACCCTAACAACCTCAGAATTTTGGGCATTAGCTAGCATCATATCCATAAGCGAGGGGGTAAAGGCAAGTCCCATTAAGGGCAACACGGGTGTGACACCTTGCCTCTCACGCATAATCCCCACTATCCGCACCTCAAGATGGTCAGAATTATGATACAAATACATATTACTAGGATGTCTCGAAAAACGGGGTCGTGACGGTGTGCTTGAAGAAGTTTCTACAAATAAATCATTGTTAGGGATAATCCGCATAGTGCGACCGATAATATCCTCAAAGCTATGGTTGCGGGTATAGTCAAAGCCAAGTGCCATTAAGGTGTTTCTTTCTATGCGGTTAAAACGGTCAACTAGTAGGACAACTTCGTTATAAGCCTGCGGATAGCGTCCAAAAATAACAGGGTGGTGATGTTGTGCAAATTCGGGGGATTGGGGCAGCTCAACAAAAGTGCCAAAAATCCTACCCATAGCGCCTATTGAATTTTGACCGCTGAGTCTGCTGTAAGTTCCGTTATCACGCCTAAGGACGGCGGTCAAAGTCATACCTCTAGCTAAGTTGATGTTGGTGATTAGATTAGGGTCAAGCAAGTCAAGGTGCGCCATAAAATCCTCGGAGAAGTAATTGAGGTGAAATTCGGCTACAAGGTCACGGTGGTCAAAAGGATACATAGTGTCCGACTCAGGGAATGCACCTTGAGCAGGTGGAGCAAAATTGCCTGTACCCTCAATCATATAGCTAGTGGTGTCGGTGATAGTCAAGGGTGTCCCTGCCAAAAAATTTGATTGAGTCTCTAAGAGCTGATTGCCTGTTGCGATAGTTATGGCAAGCACTAGCCCAATGCCGACAATACCGACACTTCCTGCGATTGAGGTTAGGATAGTTCGGATTTTTTTGGTGAGGAGATTTTTGAAAGATAGCCTAAGTGCAGTATGTAGTCGCAGGGAGGTTTTTTTGGAGGGATGGCAATGGGAATTTTGAGGGGGATTATCACTTTGACCTGTGCTTTGGTTTTGGGTATAAGTATCAGAGACAACTACCCCGTCCCTTAAGGTGATTATTCTGTCGCTATATTCGGTGGCAAGTTCACGGTTATGCGTGACCATTATGACAAGTTTGGTTTGGGCGATTTGGCTAAGGAGTTCCATAACTTGGCGACTTGTCTCGTAATCAAGTGCGCCTGTCGGCTCGTCAGCCAAAATAATTTTGGGGTTGCCGACAAGCGCTCGTGCAATGGCTACCCGTTGCATTTGACCGTTAGACATTTGATTAGGTTTTTTTGTTATTTGGTCACCTAAGCCTACGCTCTCAAGTGCCTGACTTGCAAGCGACAGCATTTCCGCCTTAGCCACACCTCTTAATGAGAGTGACATTGCCACATTTTCTCTAGCGGTGAGGTGGGGGATTAGGTTATAACTCTGAAAAACAAATCCAATAGTGCCGTTGCGGTAAGCATCCCAATCACGGTCCTTATAATCCTTAGTAGATACATCGTCAACTATCATATCGCCACCGCTTGCACCACCAAGTCCGCCGACTATATTAAGAAGGGTAGTCTTTCCACAACCTGACGGACCTAAGATACTAACAAGACCCTGCCCCTCAAATTCCAAATCAACACCTTTAAGTGCAGTTACACTCTGACTCTTGTTTAGCCTATATTCTTTTGACAAGTCAACTAATCTTAACATAGTCCAAATTATAACACATATTAGGAGAAATAGCAAGCTGTTTTTGTGGCTAGTGGTTAGAGGGGCACCTTGTTCTTGTCGCACTATTCTTGAGTTTGTGTTGTCATAATACCGCCGCTAAAGCGGATTGCTTCGTGCCTCGCAAAGACGATAAGGGGTCAGGGCTTCATAATTCCATAACGAGATAGGTGGGGTGACGATTATGTAAATAAGGATAATTACAATTAGGGCGAGCAATGCTTGCCCCTACACTTGGATTACCTTGTGTAGCTGTTTTCTTATTTGTAGGGGCGGGCATCGACCGCCCGAATAACAATTATCCTTATCAATATTGCTTGACCATTGGGGGTGGACTGTGTTATTATTTAGGGGATGGGAATTTTTTCAAAAATTAAGGCGGGGCTTACTAAGACCAAAGAAGCCCTTATGTATAAAGTCGATAAGCTCTTTACGGGCGGTGCGCTTGATGATGATTTTTATGACGAGCTTGAGATGATTTTGATAAGCAGCGATGTGGGTGCAGAAGCCGCCGAGGAGATACTTGACAGGCTCAAGGCTTATGTTGCCAAAAATCATATCCGTACTACCGATAAGGTAAGGGATGGACTCAAGCAGATACTTAAAGATATTTTGCTGGAGTATCCTAATCCGACGCTGCATTTTCCTGTTGTTATTACCATTGTCGGGGTCAACGGAGTGGGCAAAACTACGGCGGTGGGCAAGTTGGCGCACCGTTTTATTGAGCGTAAAAAGTCTGTAACTATTGCGGCAGCGGATACTTTTAGAGCAGCGGCGGCTGACCAGCTTACCGTTTGGGCTGACCGTGCGGGTGCAAGGATAGTCAAACACGCAGAAGGGGCTGACCCCGGTGCGGTGGTTTATGACGCTATCGCAAGTGCAAAAGCAAAAAAGACCGATGTATTGCTAGTAGATACGGCAGGTCGCCTGCACAATAAAAAGAATCTAATGGACGAACTGTCCAAAATCAACCGTATTGTGGATAGAGAATATCCCGATGCGACCAAAGTTAATTTTATAGTGCTTGACGCTACTACAGGTCAAAACGCCATTGCTCAAGTTGAGGTCTTTAATGAGGCGTGCGATATAGACGGAATAATCCTCACAAAACTTGACGGCACGGCAAAAGGCGGTGTAGTCTTAGCCATAGTCAAACAACTTAATGTGCCCGTAGTGTTCATAGGAGTAGGCGAAGGCATAGACGACCTACAAATCTTTGAGGCAGAGCAGTTTGTCGATGCTTTGATGGGATAGGTGGACGGATATAAGAAAGAAATCTCTAATGACACACAGTTTGGTCTAAAAATATTTTATTCAAAAGTATTGACAAACACATTTTTTTATGATAGGCTATTATAGTAAATGGAAATTGCCCCAATCTACTTGAATTTTATATGATATAGGAAATTGTTTTCTAAGTAGTCGTTATAATAGGAGAATTTTATGAAAAGAAAAATTTTATTAGTAGTTATTGCGTTTAGTATGGTTATTTCGGGAGCGTTCTTTATTAGTGATGCAACTACAAATCGTGCGGTTGCGACAACTGTTCTGCCGTCGGAGCTTTTTTTGTTCAATCCATATAGGGACATTGATTTTGCGACGATAGGCAGATACAGAGCATCCCTGCACAATCATACCTTTAATAGTGATGGATTTAGTTCGATGCAAAGAAGTATAACCCGCAACGCTGGGATTGGCTTTAACATTTTAGCATTTGCCGATCATGATTTTGTAAGTTATCCGTGGGACAATCGTGATGTACTGGCAGGAAATATTATTGGTCCTGGACCCGGAGGAAGGGATGGTCATGCGTTTGATGTTGATATGACTAATTGTCACGGGCTTTTGGCTGTGCAAGGCAACGAACTTAGCTGGTTTCATCACATAGGGAGCTATTTTACTGACTTTGAAGCAGGTACTCATGGTTCGGATATTACAGACGAATTTTCACTTTTGAAGCAAGCTTCGGCACATGCTGATAAAGCAGGGAGATTTACTATAAAGCACCCTGGTAGATACACAAGTTGGGATGCAAATGAGCAGTTGGTATGGAGCGATCGTCCCACAGCAGCACAAAGATGGGTGACTTTCACGGATATGACTCCCACGGAGTGGTATCAAAACATATTCGCCAGTTTTTCACGAGTCTTGGCGATAGAAGTATTTAATCAAAACGACAGGTATGCTAATGATCGCAGAACGTATGACCAAATCATGACGGGAATTATGCCTGCTCGTCCTGTATGGCTTATGGCAAATGACGACAATCATAGCAATCATTATGGAGTTAATGTCAATGTGATGCTAATGCCAGCAGGTTCGGTTAGTGAGCCAGAAGGAATAGATGAATTCAGGAAATCGTTTGAGAGAGGTGCGTTTTTTGCCAAATCCTTTGGAGGAGGAGCTATTCCCGAAAATCTTGAGATTCCAGAGTTTGGAGGACAACTTGGTAGTAGATGGAATTATGTGCCTGTAGTTGAGGATATTATCATTGACGAAATAACAGGTAACATAGAGTTGCGGGCAAGTCAGCATACTCATATTGAGTGGATAACAGAGGGTGGCGTCGTAGCTGGTGCTGGTAATAGGATAAATTTTAGGACAAATCCTTTAATTCGAGGTTATGTGCGGGGGGTTTTGACTAATCGTTGTCGTGTGGATGGCACGCTTATTGCAACTACTCTTATGCAGCCGTTTGGTGTAGGTCCTTATGATGCTGATTCGTGGTTTTTTTATTTTACAGGACAGCCCTCTAATGCACCTAGCAATAACGGAAATGGGAATAACAACGGAAACAATGGTGACAATAACAATGGATACCCATATCCAATCCCGAATGGTCGTTGTGGTAGTGGTAGTGTTACTGCGGGTGTGGTGTTTTTTGGTCTAGGTGTTTTGGGATTTGTAATGTTTGCGGTCAAAAAGGATTAAAACTCCAAAAAACTCTAAAAAAATTCAAACAATTTTTGTTGTACAAAACGCTTGACATATGTGCATATATATGGTATTATAGTGCAAACACAAATGATTAGCTAAAATTTTAGAAGAGATAGAAGCTGTTGTCAAACAGTTGATTGTTATACTATTTTGAAAAAATTTGCGAGTAGAGTAATAGGGTTTATGTGCTAAGCCTGTCATTTATATTATCTTTTTTAATAGTTCCATTAGTTCATTTATATTATAAATTGTCTTATCTATAGTCGTCAAAAAGGGCATGCCCTTTTTGGTTTGTTGCACCATAGTGAAACAAACCATATAAAGAATATTGATCAAGAAAACAACCAGTTTTATAATAAAAGGAGAAAAAAATGGAAAACAAAGCAACAAAAACAACAACTAGGGCAAGATTAAGCAAAATCTTGTTTTTGGTTTTGTTGTCGACGATTGTTGCTCTCGTAGCTTTTGCCTGCACTCGTGGGGATATAAGCGTTGAGAGTGTATCAGTCAGTCAAACGAGAGTGGAACTTGAGGTGGGGAGTACATATCGATTGACAGCCACCGTGCTTCCGACTGATGCAACCAACCAAGGTGTAGCATGGTCGTCAAGCAATACTGCCATTGCGACAATTGACAACAGCGGTCTTATCACAGCTGTGTCAGCAGGTACAGCTACGATTACCGTAACGACTGCAGACGGGGGTCTTAGGGCACATAGCTCAGTTGTTGTAACTCCAGTAGCAGGTGTTAATATCCCAGTGACAGGAGTAATCCTAGCAACAAGTGTAGCAACACTAGAGATAGCAGGCACATATCAGCTAGTAGCAACAGTCGCACCAGCTACGGCAACTAACCAAGCTGTAACATGGGCATCAAGCGACAATGCCATTGCAACAGTTGGTGATACAGGGCTAATAACAGCCGTGTCAGCAGGAACAGCAACAATAACTGTAACAACAGTTGCGGGAGGTCATACCGCTACTTTTATGGTTACCGTGTCACCAGCAATAACCAATATCCCCGTAGCAGGGGTAACCCTTAATGAGACAGCAGGTAGTGTTACAGTGGGTGGCGAGATAACGCTAACAGCAACAGTAGCACCAGCTAATGCAACTAACCAAAAGGTAACATGGTCATCAAGTGATGATGCCATTGCGACAGTTGTTAACGGAGTAGTAGCAGCAATGTCGGCAGGTACAGCAACAATCACAGTAACAACAGTAGATGGCGGACACACCGCAACATTTGCAGTTACAGTTAATGCGGCTACAGTGCCAGTAGCAGGGGTAACCCTTAATGAGGCAGCAGGCAGTGTTACAGTGGGTGGCGAGATAACGCTAACAGCTACAGTTGCACCAGCCAATGCAACTAACCAAAATGTAACATGGTCATCAAGCAATGAAGCAGTTGCGATAGTTGTTGACGGAGTAGTAACAGCAGTAGAAGCAGGCACAGCAACAATAACTGTAACAACAGTAGACGGCGGACATACCGCAACCTTTACAGTTACAGTAAATGCGAATAATGTACCTACTGTAATATTTATCACACAATATGAGTTCCTTCCTTTTGGCGACACTCAGATTGTGGCTGAGGTTGAGCCGATAGGGGCGGATCAAGGACTTATATTTACTTTGGTTGACCCTGTGAGCGGAGTAGATATTACTACAGGCGGACTAGTCACAATAGCCAATAATATTGAGGGGGTTGTTACCTTTGTGGTAAGGGCAACCTCGGTGGCAGACTCGTCATTGTATGCAGACAGACAATTCTCGGCGTTAGGTTGGGTTATGATTGCTAATGCGGCGGGTTTTGAGGCATTGTTCTTGGATAGTGCTAACGCAGGTGGTAGATATAGACTTACTGCCAATATCGACTTGTCAGGATTTGAGATTACTGACTCTTTGTTTGGCGGTGCGGATTTTACAGGTATCTTAGATGGTAACGGTCATACAATCAGCGGAATAAATGGGGGCATTGTAGCGAATGTCTATTATAGGGGCTTGTTTGGGACAATAAGCCAAACAGGAATTGTGAGAAACATTGGTTTTGTGACGACAGATGCTGGATTTAGCCTAAACTCATTGGGGGCATTCCTAGCTCGCCGTAATGACGGACTTATCGAGAATATTTATATACAAGGTTATCTTAATATTGATGCTAACTGGACGGCAGGTTGGGTATTTTATGCCGGTACTGGTACTATACGCAACAGCTGGAGTGCATTAGTTGCAAGAGGTGACGATGCTGTACAGGTTACAAGAAATCAACAACGACACTTTGCAGCAAATCCTGTGGCTGGTAGCTTTAGCGGACTTTTTGCGGATACTACAGTTACTGGCGCTACTCACTGGTTGCAAAACGGAAACCCTGCACCGCTTGGCACAACTTGGATGATGACTACTGCTCAAATGCAAAGTGGCTTTCCTTTTGAAGATTGGGATCTTAATGTTTGGACTTTTGAGGCAGGTAGTTATCCTAGACTTGTTGCGGGTGGACGCACAATCACACCTGTTACAGGCGTAACCCTAACAGGTCTAACTGACGAGATAGATGCGGGTGAGACAGTTCAGCTTGCTGTTACAATCACACCTAACGATGCAACAATCAATGATGTGATTTTTAGCACTTCTAATGCAGAGGTAGCCGTTGTTAGTGCTACTGGTCTTGTGACAGGTCTTAGTGCAGGTACTGCTACAATTACTGTAACAACAGCCGATGGCAGACATACAGATACTTTTGTGGTTACGGTTAGGGGCGACAGTCCTACAGGCATAATAGTGCTTAATGATTCGCTTGTGCTTAATAGAGGTTATAACCCAATTAACTTTGCGATTGCACCTGCGGGGGCATTACAAGAGGCAGTTGTGTCATTGGTTGACTCTGCCGGTAGCCCACAAGTTTATACAGGTATTACAGTAGATGGCGATGTCATTATCGTAACTGCAGATGCTGAGGATGCAATACAAGTTTTTGTTAGAGTTGCAGTTGCTGGACATCCGACAATCTATACAATAGAGATATTTGTGGTTAATAATCCAACGGTATCAGGTATCGAAATAAACGGAGTAGAGTTTGAAATAACAGAGATAAATAGTCAAACATTTGTCAAGATAAGCACAGAAGCACAGTTTAGAGCGTGGGCTACATCTCCTAATGCCGAAGACTTTGCTCGTAACTTTGTATTTACTAACGATATTATACTGTACGGAGCATTTAATACTCCTATCGGGCAGGCAGCGACAACATCATTTACTGGCACATTAGACGGCAACGGTTTTGCCCTTCGTAACCTGCAAGGCTCTTCTACAGCAGCTGACTTTGGATTGTTTAGAGAAATAGGTGTAGGTGGAATTTTGCGTAATATAGGTATTGTTACAGGTGGTAATGGTTTGGTAGCTACTGGTACAGGAAGTCACAACAATGCCTTAATAGCAAGAAGAAATCACGGACTGGTAGAAAATGTTTTTGCACAAGGTAGGATTTCAGGCGGTACAGCTAACTTTGGCGGTTGGTTCTTATCAAACGAGGCTACTGGAAGAATAATTAATTCTTACAGCTTACTAAGAGTATATCAACAGGCTGCTCATCGTGCAACTAGAAATATCGCTAGAACATCAAATGCGGCACATATTTTGGGAACATTTGTATGTGCAGATACGACAGGGGCGACTCGTGTTTTTGGAGACAATCCGTCAGCACTTGATGCCAACATACTTCCTATTGCCCAAATGCAAGACCCTGCTACATTTAGAGCTGCGGAGTGGGATGAGACTGTTTGGTACTTGGCGGACGGAATGTATCCGCAGCTTATAGCTAATTCATTTTTAGGAGGGGCGACGGGAACACCCGATTGCCCGCCCTATTGTGATTGTCCCGAATGTGACGATTACACAGGATCAACTATGAACATAACTTTTCTTAACAGCGATATATATGTGTCACACGGTGATGCTATACTCGTAGGAGGAGAAGGAGCTGTAAATTTTATCTTGAGCACCCTGTCTTAGGAATAGCCGTTGATGCGGTCACAGGCGTGCTTACGATAAATAACAACATAGTACCACATGGCACAGCGTTTACTGTTGTAGCGACGAGTGGGCGATATAGCAATCAAAGAACCTTTCGTGCGGCGAGCAGTTACGGCGTTGGTAGCAATGGTTTTTTTGACAGTTTTGTAGACGGACTTAGCCCTAATGAGTGGTATATATCTAGACGCAGATGGGGTGTAGTAGGAAGCGATTATGATAACACAGGACAATCCGCACAAAATGTAGACTTGACTTATTGTAATATGCTTGTGCTTACCGCTAATGGCGATTATTATCAAGGGTCAAGAAGAGGTGCACTTGGTGGGGCTCATGGTAGGCGGTCGGGAGCGGCGGTTTTTACACAAGAGCGATTTGGACCGGGTAGCTTTGAGGTAAGAATGAGGGTTATGCCACGGGTAGGTGCTTGTCCGGCAATATGGACTTTTTATTGGGAGAACTGCCCTGGACAGAGTTCAGTTTGCCCTGAGACTGGTTCAGTCACGCGTTGGCAAGGTGACCCGATAAACCACGAGATAGACATAGAATTCCCCGGTAGGCATCCGATTACAGGGGAGCATAGCTTTGAGAATGCGTTATTTTCGACATGGACATCAGAAAATGGTGCTCAGACAGTATATAGAGATAATAACGAAACAGGGTTAGGTGATGTATCGCTAGGTGAGACATCGGCTCATAATGATGGGCAATGGCGTACTTATCGTTTTGATTGGCATACTTATCCTGTCCCTAGAGTAGATTTTTTTGTTGACGGCAAGCATGTTCAGACTAACACAGAACGCATACCTTATATTAAGGGTAGATTTTGGATAGGGGTATGGTTTCCGTGGCAATGGTGCGGACAGCCTGATTTTGAGCAAGACTTTATGCTTGTCAACTATGTAAGGATTACACCTTTTGAGGGGCAACCATCTAGAAGATATGCTTATAATCCTTCAATGGCTTACGCACCTTATGATGCTAGATTCATAACTTTGCCTCAAGCTAACGGTATGCCAAGGGCGGGTGCTACAAGGATACCGCTACCTATCAATAATCTTATCTCACACGGTGACTTTGAAGGTTCACAACTAACCCAAGCAGGAGCACATTTTAATAATTCGCCTCCGCCATGGAGAGTCAATAATGCTAGCGTAGTAACTGACCCATATAACGCTAACAGCGGACAACAGTTTATGCAAGTAAATAGTGGCGGGTCAGCTTTTCAGGAGATAAATGGTGTGTACAGCAACTTTGCACTTGACTTTGTAGCATATGCAAGGGCTATGGGCGGTACGGGTACTATACGGATAGAGTTTCTTAATTATGCCCGAACCCAAGTGTTAGGGATGCCCATTGATATAACTGTTGATAGTGATGAATTTATACAATATACAAAAAGAGTTATAGCACCCATAGGAAGTAAGAGAGTAAGGATTACGCTTTTGTCTACAGGTGGCACAGCAGACTTTGATGACCTATCGCTAAGACTGGCGACTTGATACAAGCTATCAAGTGGTCAATTTTTGCGTGTTGTGAGACAACCATATTTGGTTACAACTTTAATAGCCAAAACCTTATCATATAGGAGCTAATTAAAGAAAATAAAATGAAAAAAAACATCTGTAAAATTTTGGCAGTAGCTATAGTTATGATGACCTTTGCAAGCTTTGCGACGGCATGTAATGGCAATACGCTTACAAATCCGCCGCAAGTAAGCATTAGTGTCACCCCTAGCACTATAAGGTTGTACGAGGAAGAGAGTGCTGATATTACGGCTACGGTTACTGTAGTGGGCGATTTGGATACTGCGGCAGAGTTTAGTTCAAGTGATACAGCTGTTGCTATGGTTGTTGTTGGTGCAAATCGTGCAACTGCTACGGTAATAGGACGAAGTGTTGGGACTGCGACAATTACTGTGTCGGCTGTTGCGGATTCTAGCGTAACGACAACTGCAACTGTGACTGTAGTGCCGATACCGCCACCGCCTGCACCGGTTTATGTGCATTTTAATACTCTAGCCACAGGCAAAACAGTACCTAGCTTGAGAGTGCCACCTAATAGCAGAGTAATGTCTGCAGACCTGCCTATACTTGCTGACAATATTCTTTACGAACATAGAGGATATGCTTTTAGAGGGTGGAATATTGGCACAAGACCTTTTCCTGCAATGGGGCAAGTGATGACAGAGGATATTACTCTTACTGCTGTGTGGACTAGGGGGACGATATTTGCCTTTGACACAGGGGACTATGCCGAGGATATAAATCCTGTTGTTCAGGTGCATGGAGCGGGGGGTACTATTGATTTGCCGATACCGTACAGAGAGGATTACTTATTCCTAAGATGGGAGTTAGAGGTTGCAGGAGGTCAAGTGTTTAATATGCAACCAATTAGTACAGATGCACCCTTTAGGACAATTTTGTTGCACGCAAGATGGATATACAACGCAAGGTCAGGGTTACCTGCTCTGCATATTGATTTGGTAAATAATCAAGGCGAAACCTTTCCGATACAAAATGTCCAAAACCCTAATTTTACCCTGACGCCGTGGGTAAATCCGTGGGTAGGCGGCAGTATTAGGATAAGTAATGCAGGGGGCTATAATTTGCCTAGTACGCCTATAAGGTTTAGGGGTCGGGGTAGTGGTTCTTGGCAAACAGAAGCACAGGGACAGCCTCCAAAGCGTGGTTACAGGATACGGATAGATGGTTGGGCGCCTGTTTTGGGTATGCCTAACGGAAGGGATTGGAATCTTGTATCAGGAACGAATTTTGATGACCGCTCTATACTTAACAATCATCTGGCACAATCAATGTCGTACAATATTTTTACTAATATTCCGTATACGGCAAGGCAAAGAATGGTTGATGTTTTTGTCAATGGGTTGTTTTTGGGTGTCTATATGATTATAGAGCATCCCCGAATAGCACCCGACAGAGTGCCGTTAGAGACACACCTAGATAGGCAAGTAGCACAGGGTGTCCCTAGAGATGAGTTTTATGCTTGCCCTAATTCGGGTTGGCTTGTAGAGTATTGTGTAAGAGCAAGTGGTTTTAGGCAAGGGGCAGGGAATGATTGGAGTCCGTTAGAGCATTCGTTCTTTTATGCTAGGTATAATATACCCACAAGCGGACTAGTGATGGGTAGTCATCAGCCATATAACAATATGGCAAGACATCCGTGGGAAGTGATTTCTCCCGACCCAGAAAACGCAGGCACTGACAGGGGTGCTTCGGATAGAATTCCTGTAGATGTATTTCAAGAGCAGACGGATCTTATCAACATCCATGTATCTAGTGTTATGCACGCTATATTTACAGGCAATCGAACAATGTTTATGCAGTATGCGGACTTAGCATCGTGGGTTGATATGTATATATTGCACGAATTATTCAAAAACACTGATACAGGCTGGAGTTCAATATTTTTTATGAGAACACCATACAATCCACCACATACAACAGGATTGATGTATGCTGTAATACCTTGGGATTTTGATGCGTCTTTAGGTCGCAATAGACCATATGCAGGTCAAGGACATCATCAAACCTCTTATGGGTTTTATGTAGCTTGCTCTTATCGTGCAGATTATGCCCCTCCGACTTTTAGTCAAAAATTCTACGCACTTACTAGGACTAATTGGTTTATGACTGCAGTAAGACTTAGGTGGGCAGAAATCTCTGGACAAGTGACAGATTTTGTTAGGGAAACATTGTCGGAGGAATTCGTTGAGTCAGTAAGGTTTAACTTTGGGCGTGACCTACACTTTTATAACAATTTTCCTAACAGAAGTGGCGGTTATACCAGTCAAGAGATAGCAGAGAGACTTTGGATGCAAAATCATGTAGGTGTCTATTATAGAGACGGAGTAAATATTGCACCAGCGGGTAGACGGATTTGGCTAGAAAGCAGGATTAAATGGCTAACGACAAATAATTGGCAAATGTCATAGACTGATTTTGACAAAATTACATTTAACAAAATTTATGAAAAACAAGATAAGACAATTTGGCACAAAATTAGCGATGCTTTTGATGGCATCGCTATTGTGTATTGCTTTTTTTGGCTGTATATCGTCTAGCCCTACGACACCGTATTTTAGGCTCAATCACGAGGAGCTAGCCCTTGTTATCGGAAGTCCTGCAGGTAATTTGACTCTAGAGATGAGTAACGATATAAGTCGAGATCTAGGTGACACCCCAATATTATGGGAAGTTGTTGACCCGACAGTGGTTACTCTAGTCACACCAACAGGCAACCCCAACTATAGACGACTTGTACACCCTATGAATGTGGGCGAGACGAGAGTGCGGGTGACGGTAGGCGACAGGGTGGCGAGTGCGAAGGTTGTGGTGAGTGCAGGTGGCAATGTCGGGGCGAGTCTTGAGGTGACAAGCGACAGGGACATAAGTCTTTTTGTCGGTGGCACTAGTACTATACTTTTTAGTGAGTATCCGATAGGTTCTACTACTTTTTCATCTAACAATGCAAGTGTAGCTATAGTTAATAACTATGGACTTATTACAGCAGTTGGGGGCGGAGATGCTGTTATTACTGCAAGGGCAGGTAATGTATCTATATCTATAAGCGTAACGGTGACAACTACCCGAATAACACTTCCCTTTAGCGAGATTCAAATGTTATTTGATAGTGCTAGCGAGCGGGGCGAAGTTATGTCACTTGATTATGGTCGTTATCCTTTGGCGGGGAGTATAGCGTGGACATCGGATGATACCGATGTGGTGACCGTGCAGAATGGAGTGCTTACGGCAGTCGGGTACGGGGATGCTACAATTCATGCTGTTCTTGGTACGGCAGTCGCTCAAATGACAGTGAGAGTTAGACCCAAAATTGTCAGAGTGACCTTAGATAATAGTAATATTACAATAGCACCCGGCACAACGCAAGGTGTAGCTGTAGTAGCTAGACGCTATGAGGCTAACAATCTTGATGCTAATGATAGCTTGATAGGTGGTACAGCTATTGCACCAACCGCCTTAGCGTGGACTTCTAGCAATACAAATGCTGTTAGAATAACAGGCACAACACTTAGTACTCTTAATCCTGGTAGCTCA
>WQVM01000002.1 GCA_009783985.1 Bacillota bacterium
AATGCCCTCTCTATGTCCGGATTATAATCGAATTCAATCTTAAAGTCTGCAATAGATATTTTACCTTCAACAAACTCCGTCATGATTCTAACTGCGTCGTTGTTATAGTTCATATCTCTCCTTGTTCTTTAGTTTGGCATTCTGGATAAATCTTCTTAAATTTCTACCCATTCATACGCACATTATATCACAAATACTACTAACTTGCAAACAATTACCCCTCAACCCCGCCAAAAAAATAAGAGCGGCAATCTCTTGCCGCTCTTATCTTATTTACCAATTGTTTCCGTTATTATTGTTGTTGTTATTATTCCAGTTATTATTGTTGTTGTTAAAATTCTGATTGTTATTGTTATTATTGAACCCTTGGTTATTGTTCATTCCACCCATATTATTATTGCCCATATTGCCGCCCGCATTATTGTTAGAGGTGTTTTGAACAAGTTGTTGCATCAAGTTGATTTGTTGTTGATTTAGGTTAGCCAATTGGTTTTGGTTGTTTTGAACTTGGTCCTGAATCTCTCTCAAAATTTCGTGCGGGTTTTGAACATACATAAAGTAAAACATTGAGCCGGTCATTCCGGGAGTTGTACCCATACCTCTGCCATGACCTGCACCCCAGCCGCCACCACCGCCAAAGTTCATTCCGGGATTCATCATTGTCCAAAACTTAATAGAGCCGGTATTTTTGCGCAACATTCTGTCAAGCACACTTATACGGACAAAAGAGTTCATATTTTGATTAAGGTCAAGGAATCTAAAGTTGCGACCGATTATTCCGCATTGAATTATTACTCGTCTATTAGTAAAACAATACCAACGATTTTTGTACCACAATACACCTGCAAGCAACTCAATTCCAAAGAAAAGTAATATCAATCCAAAGACTGCCAGTATAATAAACAAGGCAATAAGTCCGCCTGCCAAGCCTGCTTCTACAAATATTACCGCCCCAAAAATCACGCCAAAAACAAGTAAGAAAAAGAGTGCAGGCAAATGACCTAAAAGTCTGCTCGCCCAAAAACGACCCTTATGCGGCTTAAAGACCCTGATGACTTGCTCATCATTCGTTAAGACCTGCTGAAAAATTTGTGCATTTTCTACCATTTATATTGTATCCTCCAAAAAATATTATCGACTAAAATTATATATGATATTCATTATACCAAAGTGAGCGGATTTTGTCAATTGTTTTAAGATAGTTGCTTGAATTAATTTTTTTAAGATTTGTAAAAATATTTTCTGTCATTGATTGCAACTAACTATAACTAGTTATCCCACCTCCTAATCAGCATATAGTGACTAAAAATGAGTTTCTTTGCTTCCACATTTGTCTAACTCATACTCTCACTACAAAAAAAGCGGACACCTTATTTATTAAAAATAGTGTCCGCTATTATTCTCTTACAACAATTCCCTTGCGCCGTCTTCTATACTCGTATCATAGAAATCTGCTTTGAGTCCGACTTTTTGCTCATATGTCTTGCCGACATTTTCCACAAAATCCGCTACCGAATCTTTATGAACAAGACTCACCGTACAACCGCCAAATCCCGCACCCGTCATACGACTGCCGATACAACCCTTATGAGTCCTCGCAAGGTGTGTCAGCGTATCAAGCTCCACCCCCGTCACCTCATACAAATCCCTAAGGCTGTAATGCGACTGATTGAGTAGCTCACCAAACTCGGCAATCTTGCCCTTAGCTAGTGCCTTGACACTATCGGCGACCCTCACGCACTCACCCACAACATGGGTCACCCGCTGCCTAACCACAGGCGGTAGTAGCCCCTCGTATTTTTGCAAATCCTTAGGGGTGACATCGCTAAGATTTTGAATATTAGGTAGCTTGCTTTTGAGTACCGCTAGCCCTTCCTCGCACTCGCTTCGCCTCTCGTTATACTTGCCCTCGGCTAAACTCCTGCGCTTGTTGCTGTTAGCTATAACAAGTCTATAGTCACCCAACTTGAGCGGGTTATAACTATATTCTAATGTCGCACAGTCAAGCAGTATTGCACAATCTTTTTTTGCCATTGCGGACGCAAATTGGTCCATTATCCCACAGCTAACCCCTGCATATTCATTCTCGGCTTTTTGGGCAAGCACTGCAATCTTCACAAGCTCCTCTGCCGTCAACTCTCTTTTCTCTTTTTCTTTATTCCCCCCCTTTCTTCCCATAAGT
The DNA here is from genome assembly GCA_009783985.1 of Bacillota bacterium. Classification (GTDB taxonomy): domain Bacteria; phylum Bacillota; class Clostridia; order Christensenellales; family Pumilibacteraceae; genus WQVM01. The sequence goes on from WQVM01000002.1 coordinate 2,183, forward strand.
GCGATTGTCACGCCCGTAGCCACCTCAATCGCCGCACTCGAACTTAACCCACTCCCAAAAGGAACATCACAATCATAAAGTAAATCCATCGCAGGGACATCATAACCCGCCCCCTGCATCATATAAGCCATTCCTGCCTGATAGTTACCCCACTTCAGCTCCCTATAATCCCCTAACTTACCAATATCAAGACTTACCCTATCGCCAATGGTAGTTGCCGCAAGATTAACAACCTTATCGCTCCTAAGTCTCGCCGCCACAACACACTTAAGATTAAGTCCCGCAGGCAAAACCTTGCCACCGCAATAATCAATATGCTCGCCAATCAAATTAACCCGTCCGGCTGCGGCAAAAAACCGAATCTCGCCACCCGCCCCATATATCTCTTCAAATTTGTTCTTTAGTTTGTTATCCATAATAACCTCTCTATATGTAAAACGCTTAATAGTTTTGCTAGCCACTTAATAATTGTATGATTGGACTCTTATTTAATTTACAATAAACGCCGTGTCGCAAAATTGACAAAATCCTCTTTTAAGATTGCCTTGAAATTCTATTGTGCCACCACAAGCCGAGCATTTAAGTTTTGTTAATTGCGATTGTTGTGTAGGACTATTTTGAGAAAAATTAGTGCTACTGTTTTGTAAAATCGCTATGGCTTTTTGCCTCTCTAGCATCGAGTTTTTGCACCCATTAGCAATAGCTTTATCAAACCATTCTACAGCTTTTTTTACATCTATCTCCACACCTTTGCCTTCTAAATAATAACACCCGATATTACTTTGAGCCATAACAAATCCTTGTAGAGCTGACTTTTTATACATCTCAGCCGCTTGTGCAAAGTTGATAGGGTTGCCCATAAAGCCTTGCGAATGATAGACGCCCAAAAGGTTTTGTGCAAAAGGATTGCCCTGCTCTGCCATTTTTTCAATCCTAGAAAAAGATTGGTCGAAGAATTTTTTTGATTTTTTGCGATTTGCCCTATTTATGAATGCCAGCATAAATAAGCATAACGCATTGTCTTTCATTTTTGCACCTTTTTTCCACCAGCTAAAAGACTTTCCATAGTGAATTCCTACACCATGGTAACCGTGATGATAACAAACAGCTACAACATAAGCAGCAATGCCATCGCCACCTTTAGCTTTTTCTAATTCTTCGTCAAAGTTTATCATTAAGACTTATTATCCTTTTCTGTCTTACAGTCAACCTAAAACTTAGCAAATAAGTGCGTAATTGAAAAAATGAATAAGTTGTGAAGGCACACTCTAGACCTTAACTCTTTACTTATTCACTATTTCGCTATTTCACTAAATGTGCATTAAAAGTTTTAGTGCACATTCTCACTTGGCGGAGTGGTGGTAAATGCGTTTGAACACTTACACCATTATTATTTGCCAATAATACTCCAAAAACAGCCTCTTTTGTATTTTTTAATGAAACTCGGTCGTTTTCGATACCGTTGCAACTGTTTAGGTTGAGAAATACAACCTTGTGTCCACCGTGACTATCACTAATATACACCTTATAAACTAATTTGTCAATCAATTTGCGTTGGTATTCTTTATCTTGCGGGTCGCCCTCTAAAAGTTCGGCGATAAAATCAAGCACATCACGCTTGGTCATTCTCAAACCTCGTTCCATTTCTAACTTGGATTTTTCGGTCAGCAGGTCATCAAGCACCGTTTCAATCTCTGTCATTTTCTTTTCAATGGTCGCTTGGAGCAAATCACTTTTTGCCTTAACAAAAGCGTCCGCAAGCTCCTCAACCTCTTTTCGGGTATTGGCGATTTTCGTTTCAACGCTTTTGAGATTGTCAGACCCCGTGCGTTTTTCGTAATATTTAATCGTGTCGCTTGCCGCAAGTTCGGCATTGGCAGGGTCACTCAAAAAGTCCCTCACACACTCGACAACATATAATTCCAACTCGTCCTTGCCGTTGCGTTTTTTATCGCAAAAACGCTTTTTCATTTTCTTGCAAGCGTAATAATGATAGGTCGTGCCGTGTCTGCCCGTGCCACCATCGGACACTATATCAGTATCGCAATGCTCACAAACCGCCTTACCCGTCAAATAATACGGCACTCTCGCAGTAGCTACGCCACCCGCAAAATATTTGTTCTTACTTAACCGCTCTTGCACCCGCAAAAACAACGCTTTATCAATAATGGGCGGATACATATTCGTACAATGTCTTTCGCCAAAATAAAACTCGCCCGTGTACTTTTCATTGACAACCCACTTATCAAAGGACTTGCCCGTAAAGGGTTTGCCCCCGTATCTATGCCCCCGTGCGTTGAGGGCGGTGGCAATGTCCTTTTTTTCTACGCCCTTGTCGTATTCCTCAAAAACATAACGCACGATTACCGCTTGCTCCTCGTCAATAGCGACGGTCTTAATAAAACGGTCAACTTTTCCCGCTATCGGCTCTAGTATTTTCTTATAACCATAAATAAGGTAACCGCCACAATAAGTCCCGTTTGCTACGCTCGTATCTAACCCGTGCCTAACACGCCTTGACAAATCACGGCTATACTTTTCGTCCCGCCATTCTAGTATCATTTCATAAAGTTCGCCGCCCTCGTCGTCCCGTATGTCCTCGCATACGGACAAAACCCGAACCCCGTATTTCTCTAGTTGCGACTTGAACAATACGCTTTCGGCACGGTTACGGGCAAATCGGTTTAACTCATAAACGATTATATATTGAAAAGTACCGCCCTCTGCTACCGCCAACATTTTATGCAAGTCCTTGCGTTTGTTAGTTTCCTTGCTTGCGGACTTGGCTTTGTCGCCGTCAAAAACCTTGATAACTTTCAAACCCCTTTTTTCTGCATACTCCTTGCATAGTTGTATTTGCGTTTCGATAGTCTGCTCATTTTGTCCCGTGCTCGAATAGCGCGGATAAATAACGGCGTTATTCTTTGTTCCTGACTGTGCCGTTGTGCCTACTCTTGTGTGCATTACTACATTGCTCATTCTCTTAGCTCCTTTCGCTGTTTAAGGGTGCGACCCTATCAAGATATGATGTTTTTTTGAGGTGGCGGGGCGGGGTTATTAAATTAGTGATGTATGATGCCTTCCGTCAGCGTATGGGTATGGGGGTATAATAATCAAGAGCATATTCGGCAAGGGGCTGTCAAGGATACAGGGCAAAAATATTTTTCGCTTTGCTCCAAAGCCAAACTCCCGAAAAAATATTTTTGACCCATTGACAGCCCCTTGCCGAATATGCTACACCACAATACCCCCATACTCATACGCTGGCGGAAGGCATCATACGACCGCATTATTATCTGCATTACCTACAACTGACTTGACATATGCGTCCATAGCAAATTCTACATCTCTTGGTGAGCTTATGCGTATTTTTCCACGAGAGTTAAGACACCAACCAAAAAAGGTAGGGCTGACTTGTACTTTGACGGTTGTACTAAAGGTATTATTGTCTATTTGTTTTAAGGGGGTATTCTCGCCAAAACGGTCAAGTATGGCATCTATGCAGGTGTTGTCTACCTTTAATCTGACACTTTTTAAGTCACCGCCAAACATAGAAAAGGCTTGTTGCTTGTAGGTATGGATATTAAAATTATCGTACTGAGGGGCGGGAGTAACACGGCTTTTTTCTATCTCTACTTGCTCCATACGGTCAATGCGGTAATTACATAATTTGAGGAGTTTGTCCGAATAACATACAAGATAATACTTGTCATTAGTATATAAGAGTGATAATGGGTTGACTATATAGCGATTACCACTTTTACGATAAACCTTGTTTTTACTTATATCCAAATCATAGTATAGGAATGAGGCTTTTTTCTTGCCCTCAATAGCGGATATTAGCGTGTCCACAGAATAGAATACATACTTATTACTGCGCTTGTTAGTATCGTAGCAAATAATGTTTTTCTTTAGGAGTTCCGAGCGGTGCTTACCCGCTAGGTCGGCAATCTTATCTACAAAAATCTTTGTCTTTTCTTCGGGAATAAAACTAGCCGTCTGCACTGCGTCTATAAGCACCTTTAGCTCTGACAACTCAAAAGGGCGGTCAACCACATAAAAATAGTGGCTTTTACGCTTGTAGGAATTTACCTCATAACCATATTTATTGAGTAATCGTATATCCTCAATTAAAGCGCGACTGCCGACTGTGACCCCGTGCTTGCTTTGGAGCAGGTCAACAATCCCTTGCGTTGACAAAGGGTTATCCTCGTCAGTATGACGGGTTAGCAAATCGTACAATATAAGTAATTTGATTTTTTGTTGCTTGCTTGTCGGCATATTTATTTTACCTCTCGTTGTTAAATATTAAAAAAAGCCCCTCAAAAACTCCTTTAACAGAATTTTGAGGGGCTACTAATTTAGCGTCTGCACCCGTTATTTTAGTTCTTATCTATGAATGGAAAGGTTTATTGCTCAGCATTATGCTTGGCTAATCATGCGCGGACGAGTTAAACTAGCTGTGTTTCCGTGTCCTAGTTGTCCACTACCGTTGCTGCCCCAAGTCCATATGTTTCCAGCGGTATCTACCGCCATATTATGAGTATTACCCCCGCTTACATTTATAAATACCGGCGCAAAGATAAGATAATTTGTCACTCCCTCAAAAACTTGACTTATCATGCGAGGACTGCGTTGAATAGCTGTGTTTCCATGTCCAAGCGGACTATCGCCTACTTGACCGCCTGTAGCACCACCCCAAGTCCATAGGTTGCCAGCAGTATCTATCGCCATGCCGTGACGACCACCTGCACTTATATTAATAAATATAGGTGCAGAAATAAGGTTATCCGTCACGCCGTCAAAAACTTGACTTATTATACGAGGGCGGAGCGTGTTAGCCGTGTTTCCATGCCCTAGTAAAGGACCCCAAGTCCATATATTACCAGTGGTATCTAGCGCTATGTTTGAAACTCTATTTGCACTTATATTGATAAATATAGGTGCAGAAATAAGGTTATCCGTTACTCCGTCAAAAACTTGACTTATCATACGAGGGCGGAGTTGATAAGATAAGTTTCCGCGTTCACCGTGCCCTAATTCTCCAGTACCCCAAGTCCATACATTGCCAGCAGTATCTAGTGCTATGCTATAGTTACTACCTGAACTTATCTCAACAAATACCGGTGCGGGAATAAGATTATCAGTCTCTCCGTCATATACTTGACTTACCATACGAGGACGGTATTGACTAACTCTATCACCGTGTCCTAGTTGTCCACCACTGTTCCAACCCCAAGTCCATACATTGCCAGCAGTATCTAATGCCATGCTATTACCATTAGCACTACCGATTGTAGCACTTATATCTGTAAATGCTGGTGCAGAAATAAGATTATTAGCCTCTCCGTCAAATACTTGACTTATCATTCGCGGGCGGTTTTGAGGACTCCAGTCTCCGTGTCCTAGTCGTCCAGTACCGCCACTACCCCTTGTCATATATGACAGCACCCCCTAAATTGATATAATTATATGGTAGTGTTAATAAATCTATAAGTTATTGTGATTTCTTGATGTTTCTTACCGTTTATACGCTCTATGTGACGAACTTCTATGCGTTCTATCAATTCGTTAAGCATTTCAGCAGTTAATTCGGTATAGTCTGAATATACCGTCGCTATTTCTTTAAGTTTCTTTATCCGCTCATTATAGTCATCTGCTTTGTCTAGCTCTATGTTAATCTCAACTAGTCGTTCGCTTAACCGATCTTGCTCTTTTTGATAATCCTCTAAAAACTCTTTGTAATTGCCTACAGATATACTTTGTGCTGTATATTCCTCAAATAGTTTTCGGATAATCGGCGGTAATACACCAAGTCTCTTTTCAATTTTGTTTTTTTCTGCAAACAGCTTTTCTCTACTCCCTTCCTTAGCAATCTTAGCGGCAGCTGATTCGACTATCGTCTCGTCCTCTAGCACAAGCCTAAACATACTTTTGACTCTTGTTAAGATTTGCTCACTAAGTTTATCTAAATAGATACAATTATGATGTTCACACTTAGTCGGGAAACGATAATGAAAATTACAACGATACATTGTTCTTGTAGCAATTACTCCACCAGCACATTTGACTTTTTTGTGAGCCAATGACATTCGACGACCACACTCGGCACAAAACACAATTCCACGAAAGATGTTTTTAGTAAAGTGTACGGGCGGCATATACTTCGCTGAGATAAGCTGTTGAACCTTTTCATATACATCATAAGTTATGATAGATTCGTGCATATCCTCGCAAATAATATGCTTGTCCTTTGGCATAACGGCAAGTCTTCCCGTCTTGTAGTTTATCGTCTCATATTTTCTGCTTACGACTGCTCCGACATATGTCCTGTCTTTTAGAATATTTACTACCGTCGTATAACTCCAATCACAATTAGACATAATTCGTTTTTTTATCCACGAACCACCTAATCCCTGCTCTGCTTTGTATGCCGACGGTACAAGCACCCCTTTTTTAGTCAATAATCTAGCAATGACATTTTTGCCCTCACCCGAAGCCGCTAGTCTAAATATTTCTCTTACAATCTCTGCGGGTTCTTCGTCTATGATGAGTTTGTTTTTATTGTTAGGGTCTTTCTTATAGCCATACGGAGCATAAGCGTGTTGGAACAATCCGTGTAATGCTCTCTGTCTTTTTGCCGACTTAGTTTTGCGGGATATGTCTTTAGAATACATATTGTTAATAATATTCCTAAAGGGCATAAAGTCCGCATTTTCGGGTTTCGATGTATCCGCTCCGTCATTTATCGCAATATACCTTACATTATAATCCGCAAAGTGCATTTCGACAAAGTAACCTGTTTGAATATAGTCTCTCCCTAATCGACTTTGGTCTTTGGTTATGACAAGATTTATTTTTCCCGCCTCTATGTCAGCTATCATTCTTTGAAAGTCTGGGCGGTTGAAATTTAAGCCTGTATATCCATCGTCCGAGTAAATGTCATAAACTTTGTATCCGTTATCTTTGCAATATTTTTCAAGCTGCATTTTTTGGGATTCAATACTTGAACTATCGTACTCCGTACCGTCATCTCGCGAAAAACGCAAGTAAAGTGCGGTGTTGTATTGTTCAGGTAGCAGTATGTTTTCAATACCAAATTGCTGATTCCCGTGTGATTTATATCCTAAATGCTCCATGTTTACCTCCATTTGGAACAGCGTGTATTTAGGATAATTGACTTATACTAACTATACACAATATTGTCCCAAATTGTCAAACTTTATTGCCTTGTTTTTTTGTTTTTTATAAAAAGAAACGCAGAAAGTCTATTTGCTTTCTGCGTTTCTTTTCATACTTATCCGCCCGCATTTTCCTTATTGTAAGCGGAACATATTAACTTGACTACTATATCTCTTAATATTTTCTTTCCATTGTAACATTCTTTAACAATAAATTTATCCGCACTTGTTGATTTTTCTTTTCTCTTTTCTTTTTCCATTAACAATCCACCTTTTTATTTTTATATAAATGTTTATTTGCTTTTAGTAATTTTTCTGTTGCTTTCTCATAAAACTGACAAGTTATTATTTTCGTCTTATATGACTGTTTGCAATCATGTATACAAACCGCACATTTCTTGTTGTAAGTAACATCACCAGTTCTTGGATTGATAAAAAAGGTCATTTCTCTCTTAAATTTTTCTCTGTATCTCGGCATTCGTTATCTCCTTATTTGGGGTTAGGACTATTTTTACTAATAATTTTCTGCTTGCCTTCCACGCACGGTAGACAATGCCTCGCTAATCATCTGACTACCGTAAGTACCGTTCCCTCGTCTTGAGTCCCATTTATTACGCATTAAACCTGAGGACCGAACAATACGGTCTATTTGAGCCCCATCTTGAGTCCACCATGCTAGCGTATAAACTAATGCAGACTCTGCATGACTATGTGAAGGATATGCACCGCTATCTCCGTTATATAAAGAATTAAATTTTACACCTTGCTTGCTTTTAGATATTTTCTCTGTTAAGTCTGTATCGGATTGTGTCGCAGGAATATGTTTATATTCTCTCAATGGAGGTCGCTTACCCACAAAGTCATAAGCTATCTGACTTATAATACTAGAATAATCTTTTATTTCGTTACTCTCATTTAGCACATCACCCGTAATGCAAATAAACCTACGCTTGTCGTACATTTCTATGCCAACTTTGTCATTCCTTCTATATGAATCAGAGGGCAAGTTGCCTTTTACAAGAATATGAATACCCGTGCCGCTCACAGATTTTTCCGTATAGGTATCGGGAAACAACTCTAAAAGTTGTTTTGCTTGTTGTGAGATTATCTTACCCGTATCTTTTTCTATTGCGTTATCTAAATCTATAAAAGTGATACCCTCACCTAACGCAAATACTAATCCTTTGTAATTATGTCTTTTGGCATAACCTTTTGCCTGTTCATAACTTCCCCATGTATGCGGTTCGTCACTTAGGGCAAAACAAGCATTGACGGGACTTATGATGACTTTTTTTAGCTTGCCGTTTTCTTTATTAGGATAGGTTTTGAATACTGTCCATTGTTTTAGACACTTTAATTCTTCGGGGATATTGTTAATCAGTTCCTCATCAGATGTTGCTTTAGGTGTTTCTGTTTTTTCAACAATATTATCTTGCGGTTTAACCATATCAGTATCGTCATCACTTGTGCCACTGTCATAAATATCATATTCGCCTATTTTGTCACGGTCAATTTCGTCCATCGGACTAACAGCAGGAGAAAATAAAGAGGTTTGCACAATTTCAGCCGGAGCAACCTGCATCCTCTTTACACAATCCTCAAAAGACTTTGCATATCGTTCATAGTCTTCATGCCGACGCATATCCACAAGTTTGTCATCTTCTATATAATTTTTTAGTCCGCTTACAATACCTATTACATTATCTATATATAACTTTTCCCGTGTTTTAGGTGTAAAATCGTTATAATGCTCTACTATATACAGATAATTAGAGTCCTCTAAATATTTTTTGAGTGTAGCTCTTGCATTAGCACGGATCTCATCCGCTCGTGCCATATATTTATAATCTACCTTAGGCGGTATCTCTTTATGGTACGCTTCGGGGATACCTATCAATGTCGGGTTTTCCTCAATCTTTCCACGATAATACATAATATGATTACGGACAAGATTAAGATTTGTCCCATCCTCCCAAAATGGGTCGCTTGCGCCATACTTATATAAATGCTCCCACCTGTCGTGTGACTCTTTGAGACTTGCTCCATAATCCTCTTGTTTTTTTGTTTTACTCATTTTCTACCTCACAAAAATAAACTCCTAAATATTGCTTCTAATACTGGCACACAAATTCCATTACCTGCTTGCATATACATATATCGCCGTGGCATTCCTACTGCAATAACTTTGTCTATCTCATGGTCTTTCCAACCCATTAGCCTCCAATACTCCCTCTCGGTCAATTTGCGAATTTTTAGTCCGTTATAAATGTCCTCTAAGGTGTATGTCTCTTTTTCACTAATGTCAATTTCGCAAACTAGATTATCTTTTCGTACAGTCGTAAGAGTATTGCTTACACCATTTCGATTAAACTCAAATCTTTGTTCAGTTGGAACACCCGCTGTCCTGTCGCTTGGATTGTTTGGATTGCGTCCTCGCTGTGCTACTATAATTGGCTCGTTTCGTGGCGGTACTGGAATACCGCCTTTTTTAACATTAGTCAAACGAAGTAGCATATCCCAAACAGCAGTTTCAAGTTTACCTGTCGGAACACAAATAGGGTGCGTTCCCTCTCTTGCCATTAGGGTCCTGCAAAAATCTTTGGTTTGGACATCTCGTCTAGTGTAATCATAAGTTGAGCGCAAAATAGTCTCAAATGACCCTATTTTCAAATAATACTTTTCATCAACTTGTTCGTCTAAATAGTCTTTTAGTTTTAACTGTCCTGTTATTGTGCAAGCGGGTCCATTAAAATCTCTTGCCCTTAGCGCTTGACAATAATCCTTTTTTTGAACTACATCCCTAAGCGAATTGAATTTAGAACTTAGTATCCCCACTAATACACTTAACTTTAGATAGTATTTTTCATCGGCATTCGAATCCAAAAACTCTTTTAACACCGTTTCTCTCGTTGGTGTCATAGGAAATTCATAATTAGCATTAACATCTAAAATGCTAACACAAAATACCCTTTCACGGTTTTGAGGAATATAGTCCTTAGCGTTAATTACTTTCCAAAAATTCTTGTATCCTAACCCACTCAAAAAAGCTAACCATTGCTCATAATCAGCTCTATGATTTTTCCCTATTAAGTTTTTCACATTTTCTAAGAGTAAATATTTTGGCAATCGCCCTTGCTCTTTTGCTTTATATAGTAGCCTCTCTACCTCATATAACAGCCCTGACCTTGCCCCCTTTAGACCTAATTTTGTTGGAGAGGCTACAGAAATATCTTGACAAGGAAAACTGTATGTCCATAGGTCTGCTTGTGGTAGCTCTTCTATTTTTTGTATATCTCCTAAATTGTTTACATCGGGGTCATGCAAAGCCCTATAACTTCTGTCTGCATAAGGACAAATATCGCTAACTGCAACTACCTTATGCTTAACCCCTATATTCTTTAGTGCTTGTGTCTGACTGCCTACTCCCGAAAACAATTCTATTACCTTTAATTCTTTTGTTTTTATCAATCTTATCCTCCGTTAATTAAAAAACAGGCATCGCCTGCCTGCTTTGTTTCATCATAATTTGTCCACTGCGCCGCCATTGCCTTAGCAATACCTTGAAATGTTTTGCTTCGCAGTTTGGATAACTCTTCTAAATTGCCTTTACATAAAGTTAGCGTATCTCTATACCATTTTGAAATAGGCTTTCCGTTGCCCCAATGTACTATCGTATCTTTTTCTACAATTTTAGTAGGCTTTAGTTTAGGCAACCCCTTTAGCCATAAACAAGTCTTCTTATTGACGCTATGTCCGAACATAAACGGCTGTATTATTTGGTCAGGCTTACGATACAGCGTGGATAATACTCCGACAGGATTCTCTATAGCAATCTTGTCACAATCCGCGCTTATAATAGCCTTGATAAACTCTACCGCTTCTTTGGTCTTTTGCCTACGCTGCTCCCGATACTCCTCGCTAGCATTTTTACGAGTTAAGTTACACATTCCAGCGTTACTTAAATAAGTACAAGGCGGGAAAGCAATTATCATATCCCACTTATCTTTTAATAGCGGTAGCACATCTTGCTGTAAGTGCCATTGTGGATAACCGCCTGAACACGGATATAAATCGCAAGAATAAGCCTCATGCCCTAGTTTTCTTAATTCAATAGTAACAGCCTGACTTTCTTCACAGGCTACAAGTATTTTCAACTTTCACTCCACCCCCTAAGTCGCCTAGTTTCTTTGTCCTTAATTTCCTACGCTTCATAATCCTCCCATAGCACGGACTTGAAAATAGCTTTATGATTAACCCATGTTGCAAACTTCCGTTGTTGTTTTGTTGGCTCTATTCCGTTTTTGAAATCCCGATACGGCTGTGCAAACGGGTCTACATCCAAGCCCTTCAGAAAACGCACCCGCTCTAATGCGTCAGGTATGTCTTTGACTAGCACATACACAAAATACCTGCGAGGTGTCGCATTATGCCAACGCAAGAGTTCAACCGCCTTTTGAACATACGGAATCATAGCATGGTTATCGCAAGCAAGTCGTATAGGTTTTAACCACTTAACCTTTGCAAGTAGCTTTGCTGTGGCGTTATCTATAAGTCTTGCGTCTAAACCCTGATTAAAATCTACCCTTAAACCCAGCCATGCAATCTTTTCTATCTGCCGTATCCCATGTTCACTTGCCAACACATTATTATCCATAAGCACAACATCACGATGACGGGCAAACTCTGCTATATCCGCATGAGCGGTTATTCCGCCTTCTTTCTCCGGCACAAGACACCACGGGCATTTTCTTATACAGCCTCTTGTTAAAAATCCTAAAGAGTAGTTTAAGTTATATAAGGCATAATCAGGACAGCAATGCTCTATTTCTTCCATTAGTTTTTTATCTAAACTAATGCCCGACCCTCCAACCTCAAAATGACTCGGCAATTCGGGCATAGGTGTAAAAGAAAAAACCTTGCTTGCAAAGCCTCTGTCGTAATCATTTGCTTTGTCCGGTGTGGTCATTTCAACTGAATGTCCTTGTGCCTTGCAGTAAGCAGATAATTTCATAAGTGCAAGATTATGACCGTCAATATCTATAAGTCCTATCCTCATAAAAACTCCTAACAAAAAACAGGCGTTGCCGCCTGTTCCGTTCCATCGTTATTTTTGTAAGGGATGCCCATATAATCTAATACCTCTTTTAATCCCAGCCCGCCGTCCTCTCTATGTTTCATACAATAAGCCCATAGCTTCGAGTGCGTTTTCTCTAACCGCTGAAAGCGGTTAGGCTCACCATCAAACTGCACACCAATCCCGTATCCTCTCTTTTGCCATAATGACTTTAGCCTCTAACGGCAAGGACTGTCTTTGCTTTAATTGCCATATCTCGTACTTGTTTTTAATTTTTTCTTTCATTCAGCACCTAAATTACAGAAGCGAGCCTATTAAGGCTCGCTTCATAATATTTTTTATTTATTTCAAAACCAATAAATTTTCGATTTAACCTCTTACAAGCCTCTGCCGTTGTACCGCTACCCATAAACGGGTCAAGTATTAAATCATTTTCTTTACTACTGTTTAACATAAGGTTGCTAATTATATTTAATGGTTTTACAGTAGGATGTGAGTATCTTTTTTTGTCTTTTACATTTAATAGAGAATAATAAACTGTTTTAGCTGTCTCAAAACTGACAGGCTTACAATAACCGCCACGCTTAAAATATAAACAATATTCTTTATCCGTAAGATACTTATTAAAAAACAGCGGCACAGGGTTGGTTTTATTCCATATTAGAATATCAAAATTACATTTATGCTTTTTTACAAAGAAGTCTAAGTATTGAATTATTTGTGCGCCGTTGCACCAAATATAAATGTTTGGTGTTTTCATCAGTTCCCACATTAAGTCCAAATATTCTTCGGTAATCCCACCCGTCAGATTGTTGTTTAATATCTCGTCATTCATAGGCTGCAAACTTTTAGACAACCTGCTTTTCCCTCCTGTGTTCGTATTGCGGATTAAATACGGCGGGTCAGCTATAATTAAGTCTGCCTTCATGTCCTGCTCTTTCATCAAACGCATCCCTTCTAAACAATCAATATTATAGATTTTATTTAGTTCAATATTCAATTTTCCTCCTAGCCCATTTCATAGTCCTGTTCTCGCATAGCTTGTTTTTCAGGAATAACAATAGGGCGTTTTGTATCACCGTCACCACTCTCTTCCTCGTCTAAATCCTCTACTCTAACCTCATTTTGGAATTTAGTGTCATCAATTATAAGCTCTAGCTCACCCTTGTCTAGGTTTAGTTCAGCGTTAATCTTCTCCAACTCTAAAGTCAGGTCACTAATTTTTTCAGCGTGTTCAAACGGTTTGCTTAGTTCAATAGTAGCCGCCTCTATATCGCTCTTATAGGTGGCTATCCGTTCACTAAGTGCCTTTAAGCTACCATCTAAGCCCTCTAAAGCGTTGTCTATGCGTGTCATAGTGCCTGTCGGACTCTCTGAAACAGTCAAACGGTGTTCTCCGTTACCTCGTAAAATGATAGCTTTATCCGTTAGCATTATAGGAGTTTCGGGTATAATTTCAAAGCCTTTGTATTTTGCAATTACTTTGTCCGAATTAGACGGTGAGTAAATTAGCTTGTGAAGTAATTCCACAGCATCCTTTTTCTCTGTGTAGTGCTTGCCCGCAATCGTCATAGAAAACTCATCAGCTGTATTAGCATTTCTCAAAGCTATGTCCTGTTCAAACTCCTCTGTCCGCTTTTCTGCATTAGCGATAGTGTGAGGCAAATCTTTAGCAACCTTATCTTGTAATGCATAACGATTTTTCCTATATTGCGACTCTAAAACTTGCAAGTTACCTACTTCATTCTCAACTTCATTCTTGCGTTTAATTAGTGGGTTAGCAGAAGTAATCGCTTTTATCTCTGCATAGGTCAAAGTCGTTTCGTCAATATCTGCTGCCTCTCTAACTGTAAGCTCACCCTTATTCACTTGCGATATAAATCGTTGCTTATTCTCAAGGATCTGATAACTATAAGCGTCAAATGTGCGTTCAGTAACATATGTGCAAATGTCAACCTCTGCATTGGTGTTACCTTGCCGTATCGCCCTACCCTCACGCTGTTCTAAATCTGACGGGCGATACGGAGTATCTAAATGGTGCAGTGCAACAAGTTTATTCTGAACATTAGTACCTGCTCCGCATTTTTCTGTACTACCTATAAGTATCCGTACATTTCCCGCTCGGACTTTATTAAAAAGGATTTGCTTTTCAATATCGTTTTTAGCATCGTGGATATACGCTACTTCTTCGGGTGGTATGCCCATTTGTACAAGTGTTGTTTTTACATGATTATACACATCAAAATCTTTATCGGGGTCGTAATCCTCATAGTCAGTTTTTGGTGTAGACAAATCACAAAAGACTAATTGCGTTCCGCTTATATGTTCCGTGTCCAGCCAAATCCTATAAATATTTTCTGACGCAATATTAACCTTATGGTCTGGGCTGTCGGGAGCATGACTATCAAAGCAGCGGGGGTCTAGTGCTAGCTTTCTACCGTCACCTGTTATTTTAAGCATATTATCTATAGACGGGTCTACCTTACTGTTATTTATCCGCTCGGCTCTTTCAGCTATTACCTCACATAATTCAAGTATCGTATCGGTAGGTTTAATATTTATAATATGCTTATTTGCTTTTGGCACGGGAAGGTTCAGCATCTCTGCTGTTTTGACATCGGCGGTCTTACGGTACATCTTTAATAATTCAGGTAAATTAGTAAACTTTGCAAACCTTGTTTTTGACCTATACCCTTGTCCGCTTGGTGCAAGCTCCAAAGCAGACACCGTTTCTCCAAAGTTAGCTGCCCAATGGTCAAATACATTTAGTCCCGCATCAAGTAAGTCCTGTCTTTGCAAATACGACTGCATAGTAAACATCTCAACCATTGAATTACTTATTGGCGTACCTGTAGCAAAAACGACGCCCTTTTGAGCGCCGCCATGTAATTCCGCAAGGTAATCTATTTTCATATCTAGGTCGCTTGACCGTTTAGAAGCCGCCTGTGAAATACCCGCAACATTAGTCATTTTAGTATAGATAAACTTATTTTTGTACTTGTGCGCTTCATCACAGAACAAGTAGTCTACCCCTAAATCTTCAAACTTAATTAAATCGTCCTTTTTGCTGTCAGATAATTCCTTTAATGCCTTTTCCTTATCTTTAAGTACCTTCTCCATTATTTTAATAGTAATCCTATTATTGTCATCACGCGCATTCTCTAATGTCTCACGCACCGCGTCTATTTCCTCACGAATTTTCTTTTCTCGCCTTTCGTTGGATATAGGTATTTTTTCAAAAGATGACATTGCCATAATGACTGCATCCCAATCCCCTGTCGCAATTCTTGAAACAAACTTTAATCTATTCTCTTTCTCAAAATCTTTCTTTGTCGCTATTAGCAAATTAGCTTGCGGATACAAATATCTAAACTCATTTGCCCATTGTAACACTAAATGATTAGGAACTATTATCATAGGCTTTTGGGCTAGTTTTAGTTGCCTTAATTTCATAGCAGCGGCGGCAACCTCAAAGGTCTTGCCTGCCCCTACCACATGATGCAAGAGTGTATTACCGCTAGTAATAATCCTTTCAACAGCGTCCTTTTGAAAAGGCTTTAACTCAATAAGCGGATTCATTTCAGGGAATGTCAAGTAACTGCCGTCATAGCTAGTTAGTGTAAGATTATTAAACTTTTCGTTATACTTGTTTACTAATTTCTCACGGCGGTCGGGACAATCAAAAACCCATGACTTAAATTCCTCTTGGATTTTCCTTAGCTTTTCTCTAACGGCTATTGTTTCAGACTTATTAAGCACTCTTTTCTCTTTGCCATCTGACTCTGTTATCTTATCATAAACTGACGGGGTTTGTAAGTTAATAGCGTGTTCATAAATATTACAGCCGTTCATCCGTTCCGTACCATATAAATTTGTAGCCTCGAAGTTGTATCTTACATTTGGCGCTTCCAACTTCCAACTTTGAGTGTATTGATTAAACGATAAATTTACATTTTTAGACTGCCAAAAATTCAGATTAAATTTCTCGCAAAGGAATTGCTTGTAAATTTCAGCATCAATCCAGCCCATACCCATTCGCACACTAATCTCTGATGCTGTAAGCGGTGTAGGCTGCACCTTTTCTAATGCCTCAATATTCTTATTGTACCGAGGATAGCTTTCAGCATAAGTCTTAACAAAATCTAGCTTTCGCCTAACATTGCCGGATAAGTATTCCGTCGCTGTTTCCCAACCCTCGTATATATTGTCCTCAAGTCCTAAAACTATTTCAGGATTACGGTAGATATGTCCGTCAAGCTCAGTTATAATATCGTCATAACTTTTGTTTGTCAATTCCTCTATGATTTTAAGATTAACACGCCCTGTCTCGTTTTTACTTATCTGTAACGCTTCAAGCACTGTATCCGCACGGGTAGGACGGGTGTATTTTCTTATTGTCCGCTTAGAGAATATGTCCGTCTTTTTTGCCTTGCCGGACACCTCGTCATAATGCTCTAAAGATATAAGCAAAGTATAATCAGCGTCATTACGAAAGATATTGCGGTTGGTTTTAGTGTTTAACGCTCCGTTATTCTTAACAAAGCTACCATACATGGCGTTCAGCTTACCCTGCTCCCGCTCTAAAATTTCATCTGAACAATCCTCTTGCTGTACTTTTAATAAGTTCCGCACTTGTTGTCTTAGGCTTATCAAGCCCTTGAATCTTAATTCTTGCGTAGCTGGCACATTTTGCGGGACCATCTCATTATCCACACGCATATAAATTTTGTTTTCTTTTACCGCATAGCAATAATTTTTGACTGACAAATCCGCCGGAATAGGCTCGCCCTCTTTCCGCTCCGTTGATAGAATTTTGGTGCGGGGCATATAGATATTTTCAGGCAAGAATTTTACAGCTTCCGACAACGCATCTTTCAAATCCCGTCCGTTAGGCTCGCAATATGTTTCAGTATCGCTTCCGTACATGGATTGTCCTTGCTTCATTGTTCCCAGCACCATGTGCGGATTATCTATATAATACTGATTAACAGGCACACCGTTTGAATCTGTTCCTACATTCAACCAATCAACACTTGACTGCAGCGTCTGCGCCGCACCTTTACGGAAAAACAGCACATCAGCTGTAACCTCTGTTCCGGCGGTTGCCTTAAACGCATTATTCGGTAATCGCACTGCACCCAAAAACTCTGCCTTTTCTGCGAATAGTTTCCTTACACTTGCATTTGCCTTATCTAATGTACCTTTACTCGTAACGATAGCCGCTATACCGCCATGACGGAGTTTATCTAAGGATTTAAGAATAAAGTAATCATGGATATATAGATTATGCTTATTATATTTAGTATCAAAAACGGAGTACGAGCCAAATGGTACATTTGTTGCCACTCCGTCAAAATAATTGTCAGGAAAGTCTGTTTCCTCAAAGCCTTTAATTTGTATATCTGCGTTTGGGTATAAATGTTTTGCAATTTTGCCCGTAATAGTATCTAACTCGGCAGCGTGAACTTTACTCTTAAAGCTATCAGGCATTAAGCCTATAAAGTTCCCGGTGCCGACAGACGGCTCCAGCATAATACCGTCACTAAGACCCATACGATTAAGTCCTGCATATATTCCGTCAATTACTGTCTTCGATGTGAAGTGAGCATTAAGGGTAGACCCTCTTGCCTGACTGTATTCCTCATCGGATAAAAGCTCCTTTAACTCTGTATACTCCTTTTTCCAATCCGCTTTTAATTCGTCAAACGCTTGCGGTATACCGCCCCAACCTGCATACCTAGCTAAAATATCCTGCTCTTCTTTAGTGGCAGGTGTTCCCGACTCCTCTAACTCTTTCAAAAGTCTAATAGCTTTAACATTATTATTGTACCGAGTTTTTGTCCCGCCTAAATTCTCAAAATTCTCATCCGTCAGCTTGTAGTTCGATAAATCACTTCTTCCAAAATTATCTCGTGTATCGTGTCCGCTATTTGGTTCTCGTAGCGTACTTTCGTAAGGAATGAAGTTTCCGCTTTTATCGGCATTGGTGTCTTCTTGCGTAAAGTTATATTCAATTCCTTCCGTAGCTTGTCCGCTTGCTTTTGTGCCGTTATAAGATACTTGTGCAGTTTCCTCGCCATCAACAAGTCTAAGTATAGGTTCGGCTCGTATACCATCATGTGATTCCGTAGTAGTATCCCGTACTTGGTCAAAGAACTCGAAGAAGGACTGTTGCGTACTTTCCCCTGTCCCTGTAAGCTCAACCTCTCTGACGGGGCGGTTTTGCCGTTGCTGTTCACTTTTTTCATCTCGTTTGCTCCTATATTTGGTAATATTATTAAATAGTGTTTCTGCTATTCTTGTTGCCGCTAATGCCGCCGAGGTGCTACTTCTGTCATCAAGACTGATATACTCCTCATGACGGACATACTCTAAAGGCTTGTTATAACGATTAACTATGCAAGTAAATACTCCGTCTGTTACGGCTTTCATAAACTCCTCGTCACCGGTTATATCTAAGTAGTTGTTTTCACAATAATCCTTAACCGCTGAATACAACCTATCCCTATATGTCCCGCTAACGCTACCCAAAAAAAAGCATTGACTTTTAATGGCGTCCAATAAAAGCGTATCTGTAATATTCTCGCCTGTCTTAAATGCCTTAAAGCCGTAGGTTTGTGACACATCAAAATAGTAGTTTCTTTTATTAGGATACAATGGGTTAGTAATCGGTATGCCTTTGCTCCCGCGTAATATCCGTCTATCCGTTGTATCGTGCCAATCATCGTATGTCTTAACCGCTGTAATGTTCGGATTGTAAACAAACGCTTCAACACACTGATAAAATGTCAGTTCAGTATTCCGTGAGAAAAAAGCGTAAAAATCCCTTAGTTGTTTTTTGTCATCAAATATTCCGTATCCGTCGGCTTGTTCATCTTTTAACGCATATGCCGTTTGCATTATGTTTACCTCCTCTTAATGCTGTTGATTGCCTTGTGAAATGTATGAATTTACTGTATTTGTTATATTTATTCTTGTTTTAGCACTTGACTGTGATATGTGGTGAAAATACATATCGCTAAGTAAGCCATGACTTTGCTTTAACAATGTCGGGTTCTCGCCTTTTTTTAATATTTCCTTGCATAGCTCTTCACTTAGTGTAGAACTACCTTTTGTAAGTCGTTTTACACTTTCATAAAAATAGATTCTATTATAGTTATCGTATACTTGTGTTGGCGATTGCTTAATCAATTCATTCTTAAAAGCGACACATTCCTCATCTACTCTATCCATAAGTTTAGCTAACGGCGTTTTATCTTTTGTTTTCTTATCTGCATTTCTTTCAAAACAATGTTGCCATTTTTGGTCGTAAAACATAAAGCTGTGTAAGCAAAAGCCTCGCCCGTCCATAAAATGTGTTTGGTCAAGAATTTCCTTTATTGTGATTTCCTGCCCGATATGGTTCAAAAGACAATCGCCTACACGATACCGCTCACCGCCTATATGCATATACTCCCTGCCATCTTTAAGGTCTTTGTCTAAAATTTCTTTACCTGTAATCAAGTGTTTTTCATCCTCACTTTAAGTGGTCGTTCATATTTTTTTAATTCCTCTAAAATTAGGCTATTTGGTAAAAGTCCATGACAAAAATATGCGCTCGCAAAATGATTGCCTTTTGTATAATCCCTGTAATTTTCATGGGTGTGGTAATCTACCCTCTTGTCAAACGCTAAAATCTCTACACCTTTTTGAAAGCTCTTAAACCGCCCTATACCTTGCAGACTGTTAAGCGGTAACAATACCGCAAACGGCTTGCCTAATTCGTACAACCTTTTCAAAACTTTATCTTTCTTTGAAAACGGCGGATTGGACACGATACAGTCATAATGCTCATTAAGTGTGTAATCAAAAAAGTCCTGACCATTTCCAATATGGCTGTGAATAACCTTGTATCCTCGTTCCCTAAATACTTGCACAAATGCCGACCACTCCTCATCAAACGGACACCATATTGTAAAACCTTTAGGTATGTACTTTACAATAGGCTCTACCGCATAAAAAGGTGTGTATACTTCATCACTATCTGCACCCCTCCCACAAGTTAAATACCCTTTGTTCATTTCTCAATGTAAAAGTGAGGGGAAACTTTTTGTAAAAAGTTTCCCCTCACACTCCCCTTCAAAAATTTTTATTACTATTATTGTTTTCGTGCCACTAAATACTGCTTAAAGTTAAGTAGTTCATGCTCATCACAATATTCAATTTCCTCAATGCTTGCCATTATCATTTCCTCTACTATCAGGCGGTCGGGCTGAGATAGTCCCGACGCCCTTTTTTTAATGTCTTGTAGCTTTTCTAATAGCTCATCTTTTGAACCAAAATCTAACGCTTCAACAAAAGGCATTGTTTCACCGCTTATCATCATAACTTAACCTCCCGCTTCCATAGCCACTCTTGTGTTTTGAATAGGCGGTCTTTGAACTTGCACATTATTCACAGCAGGTGACGCTTCCTCTCTCACTTTACGAATGCCGTCAGCACTCTCTTGTCCGCTTATATACAGCTCTACTGCACTTGCAATCCTAGCTGCTCTTACACGCGCATTGTTTAAGTTAGAAGATACTTTCAATATATCCTCATCATCAAAAACGGTAAAGTCAACGGTTTTAAGTTTCGTATCCCCTAAACCTAAACGACGAGATACAATATGTGTAGCCGCTGTACCCTCTATTGCGTGAAACATGGCTCGACCTTGAGATATTTCATTGCCGTTTTCTCTTTCTCTACCCTCTGTATGAACTCGCACAACACTCCGTATCATGGCTTTAAGTGTATCCTCTTTGGATTGTCCACTTTTTATAGTAATCTTTTTACCCTTGAAATTCACTCCGCCGTTTTCGCCCTCGCTAAACTCGTACTCTTTAGCAAAACTTTGAATTGTTTGCTTAATACCCTCGTAATGTTTATCTAAAGTTTCAGCTGTGATAGCTTTCCCTTTAATGTCTTTCCCATGTGTCTGAGATACATCAAATACAAAACTTAGGCGATATTTTGGTGTGTTATCCCCACTCTCGGCATTCTCGCTTGATTCACCATCGGTGGTTTTAACCGCACTCTCAATATTCGGGGCTAGAATTTTTAATGCTTTCTCACCCTTAACAATAGACCGCTTCTGATAATTCCAACTGCTAACACCCGCTACCTTTGTTGCATTAGGTAACTGATTTTTTATTAGCATAACATTTCTTACACTGTAGCCTAAATCAGCAAGCCCGTTTATAATCTCATCGTACTTGCCCTCACGCATAGCTTTTATAAACTCTGCGTCAGCTACTTCTATAAATTCCTCCGGCGATAATTTAGGCGGTCCTGCACTCTCGGTAGTATTGTCCGCTTGCACTTCTGCACCCTCTCCGAATATAGGGTCATTTGCTAGTTCCTCTTTCATATTTCCCATTTCTTTATTGTCCTCCTTGACATTTTCTTGTGCCTGTATCGGCATTGTTTTTATTGTGGATATTTCCGTTTGCTTACTAACCTCGCTATCTATAGCTGAGGCTTTTGCAATTTCTTCAAAAAGTTGTCCTATTTTGCTTGCTAAATTAGGTAACGATGTAAAATTATTCCTGCCACCCGTATAGTCCTTTTCATGTCGTGCTGTGCGTACTAATACATTCTTAAACCATTGGTCATTAACACCTCGAACATCACTTATAGACATATATACAATATGATTTTTATTATTTTTGATAAATGCAGAGAACTCATAATGCCTTTTTGATGCTCTAGCAAGTTCCCAACTGTTTGCAGTCGCTAGTTTTTTTAAGTGATTAAGATAAACTCTTTGAAAAGCAAGATAATCCTTACCCGCATAACTGCCACTACTAAATTCATGACCATGATAATAGTTTAAGTTTTTAGGTATATCCAAATCAATAACTTTGGGCGATTGCTGTTCTTTTACAATGGACTCTTGACTATTCTTTTGTTTGGTATTGGTAGCTGTGCTTTTTGCCGACTCAATTTTTCTTAAATAATATTCTCTAATTTCAGCTTCTTGCCATTCATTATCTACAAACTCGTTAAAACAAGCAGGGGTCATGGATTCATCATGGTCATCATAATATTCATCTTTGTAGATTTCATAAGCTGCCTCTACTTCACTTATGTCACTATCAAAATCGCTTCCAAAATACTCGTAACCATCCTTGTCTACAATATTATAATGCTCTCCAAACTCCATGTCGTGCCATTCAATACCGCTTCCACCACAATCATTGCAATTCCACGGAAGCTTTGCTCCGCCACTTGCTATTTCACTATCTCCATAATCAAGATTTTCTACACCACATATAGGGCAAGCACCTTCTTTGGCTTTAGCAAATTCAAAATACTTATCAAAGACTCGCACAATAGCAGCATTATCGTTTTTCTCTGCATTGTAATCATCAGACATTGCCGAAGTTTCTCGATCATAAAACGCATTCTTGACATCAGGCTCATCCTCATAGCCGTTTCGTATGAGCCACTCAGCTGCCTTGCGGACATTTTCCGGCAAAGTTTCGGTTGACCAATCATCCCAACCCTCAACTTGTGATTTTATCATTATATTTTTTGATGGTTCTGATTTCTGTTCTAATTGTTCTGCTTTTTGTGGTTGCTCGTCTTGAACTGGATATTCTTCCATAGTATCACTTAATATTTTTTCATAAAGTCCGTCTTGATCCCAACCGTAAGCCACTAAAACACTTTCGCTTATCTGTTCGCTATATTCTTTACTTATTTCCTTTATAAATTTTTCTTGGACTTCGCTATGCTCCTCGCCTGTTATTTTTAAGAGTAGCTCATTGAGTATAATTTTTTCATAAAACAGCGTGTCAGAAATAGGGTCAACAAAAGATGCGTCAATATAACTCATATCCTTATTAACTATGTCTGAAAACACTTTAGCTACTTTACTTCTCGCAATAACATAATCTCTACGATAAATTTGCGAAATATCTAATATACCTTTCTCTATACTCGCCCTCGCTATTGAGTCGTAATAATGATCACTATCATCAACAAGAATCTTATTTTTCGATTGGTCTGCAAGCGGCTGCTCTAAGCTCTCTGCAACGGCAACCCTATAACCCTTTTCAATAAGTTTCTTGGTATACTCGTCAAGAACATGAAACGGCACTCCCGTCATCGGCACTCGCTCCTTCGCTCCTTGCATATCGCGACCTATTAATGTTAAATCTAATTCCTTGCTGACAATAACCGCGTGGTCATCGTAACACTCATAGAAATCCCCAACCCGCAAAAATACTAGTGCGCCTCCGTAATGCTCTTTTAATTGCTTAATCTGACTGTAATCCATTTGTATCATACGCTATCCTTTTTTCGACGCGGACGCCTGCGATCCCGCTGTACTGTTTCAAGCCGCAAATCCACCTTTTCAAGCGATGCTCTTTGCCCTATTATGTCGCGTGTAATACGCCGTTTTATATGCTCTAAAGATCCTCTATCCGTACAAGCGGGTATATTGATATACTGTATTTCTCCCTTCCCGCGCTTTGCTAAGATTAACCTCCGTCCCTCTTCGTCTCTCGCCGCTCTTAATGCCTGTGAAATTTTAGCGGCAATGTAGCAATTAGCAAGTTTTTCATAAGACGGCAATTTGTAAGTATCTCCGAATAATTTAATTATTTCATCCCTTCCCGCGCTCTCTCTGCCATTCATATATGATAGTAAATCCTTGTTTCCCATTTATTTGCTTTCCTCCGATTTTTTATTAAACATAACTTTTAGTTTAAGCATCCACTCTATAACGAGGTCAATAGACTCCGCGACATCCCAAGCAGGTACGGGACTTTTTTTCATGTAAATGTCCACGCACTCCTCAGTGATATATTCGTAATCAATAATCGCTGCCGAGAGAATGTTGTGCAGTTTCTTTGCAATTTTTTCTTCCCTATATATCCTCTCTTCTTTTTCTTTTAGTTCTGCCATAAATAAAATCTCCGCCTCGTCCTCCCGTTCATCTTCCGGTATTTTTCTTAAAATATTATTCATTCTCGCCGCTTTATCTATAGATATTGTCTTACCCATAGCCTCACGGATAATTTCGGGAGCTTCATTGTCTACCTTTTCAATCTTTTCAATCGTTGTGTGTGATATCCCCGCTAATTTTGCGATCTCTTTACGGGTATCAATCGAGTTTGTCCGTTCCGCAAAATTTTGCGGAACGGTATTTTGTTTAAGCGTTGAGATTTGCTTTTCCCTCGCTTTCGCCATTATTACATCCTTTAATTTCAAAGCTAATCTCCCGCGTTCAACATCAATTAAATTCCGCCGAGCAAACTGATTACGCATTATCCACTCTAAAGCCGCGTCCTCATCCTCAAACTCTTTCTCTAGGGTGTTAAACGGAATATCTAACTCCTTACAAATCCCGTACCTGTTATGACCATCAATGATGACACCGTTCCATGTTACAATGCTATCCCTACAGCCCTCCGTCTTTAGGCTGTTATATAGCTCCGCATACTCTTCTTTATTAAGCGGTGGTATAATTTCCTCAAATTTCTTATTTATCTCTAACTCCATGATTTTTTGCTCCTAATTTTTTATTAAGTTTTTACTTCTACATAAATAAACTCTCTACATACGGTGTTGCCTTAATCGAAACATTAGTACGATTAGCCGCACCGTAAATAAAGAACATGCGTCCTCGCGGATTATATGCAATACTCGCTTGCTCGCTCTCGTTTATCTCTCCTGCCTTTTCATATAACTTACATATATCTGTCATATCGCTTGGCGATAACGAAAAAATCAAACTGTACTGTGATACATTTATAATCGCTGTAGATTTTCTCGCTATTTCAGGTGTACCCGCAAAGTCTTTAATGTTTTGTGTTATCACTATTTGCATACCGTCATACTTACGGATTCTTTTAGCAAGCTGAAACATAAAGTCTAATGCAACAGGATACTGCTCATTGACAAACAAATGTGCTTCATCAATTACAACTACTATCTTTCTGCTCGTGCAATGACGCATATTATACTCTCTATTCTTTATGACTTCATTTTCAAGCCACTTCAAAATTAGTAGCATTTGAGCATTGGCAACAGTCTCATTTTTGTCCGCTAATAATTTTTGAAAATTAAAACATACAAAGTTTTCCGATAAATTAAATGATGATACTCCATTCCATAGCGCTGAGTTTCGTCCGCCGCTTTTGAATTTAGAAAGATAATTTTGTATAGTCTTTATACACGACAGTGTGTATGCGTCCGTTTCTTTTTCTGCTTGTTCGTCAACAACAGCGGCAAGGTTGTCAAAGGTGGGATAACTCTCACCTGTTAGCGTTTCCGGATTAGACTTGCCTGTAATGCCTTTAATACGATAACAGTCTAAAGTTGCCTTGTTTAATAACTCCAAACAATCACTGTTAAGCCCTGCAAATGCAACCTTAAAAAACTGCTCTAAAAATCTTAAATGTGCGAAAAAGTCGTTACCCGTTTCCGTATCTGCGTCATCTTCTTTCATACCCGCAATAATTTGAAAAGGATTGATAATACCGTATTTAGAACTTGCCGCGTCTAAAACCTTACCGCCTAAGCTATCCGTTACTTTTGAATATTCTGACTCAGGATCTAATACAAAAATTTTAGCTCCCGTAGATGCAAGATTACAAAGCATAGTCTTAGCGGCATATGACTTACCGCTACCGGGTTTGCCGACAATTACCATATTACTATTAACCCTTTCAGTATCCCGTTTCCAAAAATCCGCAAACACAGGCAAGTCGTTCTCTCCAATCAATAAACCGTCCTCATCAACAACTGCATTAGACACAAACGGAAAACAAGCCGCCACTGATGAAGATTGAATACCTCGTGAATAATTTAGCTTATCATAAAAGCCGTTTGCTAAGTATGCGTCCGATTGCCGTCCGATTGTTTCCGAAAAATTAAACCCCAATTCTCTTAGCTTTCGCTTAACAGTTCTTTTGACAGTATTTTTATTCGGTTCGTCATAAGCTGTAATCAAAAGCGTTGTGTCAAGCATAGTTTCGTTATCGTTTTGGAGACTGTTAAGTAATGCTGATAAAGTCTCTATGTGTGTTGACTTATCTATTACCTCGCTTGCCTTATTACCTGCTCTTGCAGATAACTCCATTATTGCATTATCTATTCTGCGTGCCGCTTTAGATTTCTCAACAGGCTTTAGTGATAAAGTAACTTTCGTATAGGGTAAATCAAATAATCCTGCTCCCCATGCATTACCCACATTTAGCGGATAACCCGTAATAATAAAATGCGACAGGATTTTATCGTCCTGCCGCGTCCGTAATAAGTTAAATTCAATCCGTTTTGGAATTAGACTACTTAGTGCATACTGATTTTGTTCTTCGGTTTCTTGGCTATTCGAATCGTATTCATCAACGGCTATTTGCCGTCCGACCGATAACCTAACGAACTCATATAATCCTGCCATTTTCAGTAGCCGCGCCTCCGCACCTGCCGAACAAAAGAGCTGCCTAATATAGCTTATAGAGTTTAAGAGACTTTTTTCATCACGGTCGTAGAGTGCAAAATAATACGAGCCGTAATGGTTAGCTGATGAGCCATTCATCTCATCAATCGTAAATGCCCTATCTTCAATGATATTCATTCTAGCCATATATTCGGTTTCGGATAGATTGCCACTCTCGTAGTTCTCAACTAAATTCTTCATACGCTTAACTTCACTCTCTAGCTGTCCGTCAAGGTTTAGCGGTTTTTCAAGTTTAATTATAGATGCCTCTTGCCCGACACCCAAACTGTTATATACTGCTGTCATAGCGCCGTCAATAATGTAATCTTGTTTTGCCCCTGATAACAATCGAAATTCTAAGGGGTGTATTTCTAATACCGCCATAAATGTTCCGTTCTTTAATTCAATATAGTTTTCCTTTAACCGCTCATACGGAAACAAATCCGCTGTATCATGCTTACCGCCTCTATTAAATGCTTTAACACTAAATAAGTGCTTTACCATATACCACGCTGTCAAGTATATACGCTCCTCTCCAATCGGCAGAAATAGCGGAACAGACAAGCAAACCACACCCAAAGCAAGAACATACTTGTACGGCAGATTACTTGCTGCTATCATAGCTATAATCGACAGCAAGCAAACGCCAATTATAATATCTATCAAAGTTATGTTCTTATAAAACTTCAACCGTACTTTTGTACTTTTAGGTATAAACCTCATTTCTTACTGTCCTCCTTTCTTGTTATATCCGCATGGTTTATTATTCCGCGCCCTGTAGCTATATTTTTAATTCTCGGCCATATATTTTTTACTGTAGTGATAGCTCCGCCTTGCCACGCATCTTTTATTACACCGACAGGCATACTTGCAAGTCTGCTTGCTCCGCCTAATGTTCGCAATGCTTTATTGCCTTTCTCACCGCCTTCACTTGTTTCTTTTTCAGAAGTCGCTTGACCTTGACTGTTTACGGCGTTATTAACATTGCTTTCATTTGTGTTTTTTACTACTTGTGACTGTTGCCCTTTGTCTTTATTCGGCTTTCCTGATTGCTTTTGTTCCTGTGAGTTGTTTTCGGGTTTCTTTTTGCCAAGCAGCGCATTCATTTCTTTTTTGTTTTCACCGCTTTGTTTTTCGTCCATATTGCCTGTACCTTTGTTTTTTCCGTCTGCACTATCTAAATTGCGTTGATTGCGGTTGCCTTTAACAGATGCGCCTACATTATCCCCAAAACCCACGCCTCTCCGTAAGTTTCTTCTAAAGTCCGCGCCGCCGATTACTTGCCCTGCCGCTCCCATACCAAAACGAGCAACACCACGCACTGACCTTGCTCCGAAATAAATACCGCTTAAAGTTTGTTGTGCTTCCTGCGCACCCGCATTCGTCCCCGTAAGCTGTGCGATAACCATATACGCTTTAGTAACAGCAAATGCACCGCCTATCATAAACAGTAAGCCAATTAAACCATTTTGAAATCCACTATCAAAAAACTGTATGCGTATCATCTGCGGTATTATAAGGAAAAATAAGTTCATTGCAAGTATTATTCCGTATGCGGATAAGACCTTTGAAATAAGCATTTCTCGCCATAACTTGAATCGCGCTCCGTCATCAACGGGAATAGTTGAAACCGAAACGGGCGAAACAATGTATAAAAGGATAATATCAAATATACGCTGAATAAAACGTAGTGCCGCAAGAGCAAACAATACAAGCAATATAACTCCGCTTGAAATCCCTATAACAAAATTTACATTAGATAAATCGTAATACCGTCTTACTACACTTAAATCTCTGTAACACAATGCACCCGTGATAAACATTTGCTCAATTTCAACTCTCCTCCCTGCGGGACCGATAAACGCATTATGTCCCGCCGTAACTAAAACCTGTCCGCCAAATAATGCTCTCTCACCTCCGCTTGCGTTCATTAGCATACTACTGTTCACTGCGCTCATAATTACATTTGTCAGCACTATTCCCGATGCAAGTAAAAACGGAATAAGCAAAAAGATAAGAAGACTCTGTCCCGCTTTGGCGAGTATCTGTGCTTTTGTTTTTTTATGTTGAGCGTCTGCATATTCACTCCGTATTATTGCGATAATAACAAATATACAAAGTAGTATCATTCCGATAAGCATTACACCAAAAAATGCTGTCCGTACTGCGTTAGACTCTAAAAAGTGTGATAATATATCTGTCTGCCGTCCGTCCACAGTTACCGTATCAATACCAGCAAGCATATTAAATGTCTCAACAATAAAGTCAACAATAACGAATATACTCATTTGCAAGTTATACAATAGGTCAAAGAACCAGCCGAATAACAGTCCCGCTAAGTCATCTAAAAATCCGTCTAACATTTACCCTCCTAAATTTGTGACCTGACCCAATCTTGTAATATAGGCATTGAAATCCTTAACGCTACTATTAAAATGAATATAAGCGCGAAACCTATAATTGCACCGAGTAAATCTTTTTTTGCTTTTTCACGACTGTTCTGCTCGTCACTTTTAGCAATTTTAATTCCTAAAAATATACAATAAATCGTTCCTACGCTTCCGACTATAGCTATTGCCGGCCATAGCACTGCGTTAATTACATCGAGTATCGGTTGAACAATCGGATTAAAGTTCGGTGCTGCTAATATCATTGTCATAAATAATTCCATTAAACTAACTCCTTATTTTGTTGTTTGAAAATACGGAGACCTCTTATCTCCGCAATAAAACGCCGCCTTTGCGGCAAACGCTATAGGGTGTCCCTATAGGCGTAATTTGTGGGTGGAAACAGGGCAAAATGCCCGTACTGATTCACACCCTTATCCTGCTTGTCTTTTACTTATTCATTCCCCCATTTCTGAATCATAATAAGTAACTAGTTTTCTCACCAATAGTGGGGCGCGGACTCCCCGTTCCGCGCCCCGCACCATAATAATTAAGCGTTCTTTTTCGGTTTGGATTTGAAAGCCTTTCGCTTACGCATGACAATCACTACCGTAATCCCGCCGACCAATAAGCCTATTATGAGGATAATAACAATCGTTCCGGCGGCATTGACCGCGTACACAATTTGAAAAGTATACTCGGTTACATTTCCCGCACTGTCAGTTAAAATAATTCTATAACTGCCCTCTGCCGTTAATACATTACCAAACGAAAATGCAAACGCTTCTCCGTTTAGATATGCTCTGACAGTTACTTGCTTATTCGGATTTCTCAGCGTTACATTCCCGCCTGTTCTGCCACCGTTTGTTACACCCACAAGTTCGGCACTCGGCATAACCGTATCTATCTCGAATATAAACTCAGTCTCATTGCCCGCGCGGTCAGTCAAGGTAATTCTATACGCTCCGCTCTCGGTTAACTGACTACCGCCTTCATATGTGCCGATAAAAACTCCGTCCTTATAAAGTCTCGATATAATACCGACTCCGCCAAACTCCAGCCAAACAGGTTGATTTGTTATACCGCCGTTAGTTACACCGTTTAATAAGCCTACAGGCAAAGCTTTAATGATAGTAAAGGTAAAAATTCTAATATAGCCGTTACTATCAAAGAACTCTAAAACATATCTGCCCTCTTCGGCAATTTCACGGTTAGAGGTATACTCAATCTCTATGCCTTCACGCATAAGCCTTACATATGCCTCATCCGTCCATGAAAACCTTACTGCGCCGTTTGTATACCCTCCGTCTTCAACACCGTGCAGAGTGCCGACAGGCGGTGGTTTCAGGTAATCAAACTCGGATATTACAGCGTCAATTCCGCTTCTGAAATTATCCGTAACAACGACTCTGTACAGTCCGTCACGATTAAATTCAAAAAATAATCTCTCGGTATTGATTACTCTATTATAGTTATCTGTTTCTAACCGTTTCCATGTCAAGCCACCGTCAATCGATCTATAAATCCGAATTTCTATCAGTGTTGCCCCAATATCGTTACTCGGCTCTATACGCACTTCCAAACGCTTACTAACTAAATTATCTACAAATGTAATGACCAGACTGTTCAAGGATATAGCAAATTGAATCTCGGAAGATAACCCCGCATGGTTTATTGCTGTCACAAAATATCTACCGCTTGTTAAAGTAAACTCTTCATCGTGATGAACTACCGCTAAAATCTCACCAATGCTGTTACGAATAATAAGCATAGCGAAGTCAGCTCCAAAGTCAGAATTTATTTTAAGCGTAACCGCTTCCCTAAACGCATACCGAATATCCGAGTCAGCTAAGTTTAATACACCGCCCTCTAATCTAAACCAAATTTCGGGAACATTACGGACAATAATAAGCGTAAATACATAACTGTTTCCCCAATCATCGTACACGGTCAAAATATGTTCTCCTTCCGTGCTAAAAACGCCTCCCGTAAACGGCACTCCGTTTATACGATAATTAGCGTGAGCTGCAAGCGTTACGCTGTTTCCTATAAAAGTGTTGTACGCCGTTAGCTTGTGGACATTATTCCCCTCATAGGCTTGGGCGGGAGTTCGTTGCCACCAGTAGAATGTACTCACAGACTGTAGTGCAAATTCAGCGATTACTGCATTAAGCCTTTCAAGTGTAAAGTATGCAACCAATACATTATGATTACCCGACATTTTATAAATAAAGTATTTTCCGTTTTGAGCGTTTACGCTGTCAATGTTATCCATCGGAATACCGCCGTCCCATGTATCGCCATACCAAACAGCTGTACGGATTAAGCTCCGTTCCCGCGCTACCGCAAAAACAAACGCATTATAGAATGTATCAAAAGAAAAACGATTGCCGTCCTCATCTGCCGTTTCCCAAAACTGTTTGTTTATCGTATTGTTCATTACTTCTATACGACTTGCCGTGAAATCAGCCGTCCACACATTTCCTGCCGCGTCAATACTTTCTATAACATATGCTCCGCCATTGATAGTTCGTATAACACCATTTGATGTAATCGATCTGCCGTTAACCGTAACCGAAACAATCGGCGCAGTAGTGAGCGGGCTGTCGTTAATCCAGCTTACAGTTACATTCTCACTCGTCCTATCATTGATGACACCGCTTAAAGTAACAGGCTTAGGTGTACGGTCAACAATAATGACATATATATTTGAGGTGTTTCCGACAATATCCTGAGCAAAAAACTCATATCGACCCGCCGCAGTAAAAGTAAAGAATTGAGCGTACGGAATAAAGGTTGCCGTATTAGGCAGCTTTACAAATGTTACCAAAATCGAGCCACCGCTTGCCGACATACTGATACGCTCCGCATTAGTAAAAGTCCCGTTATCCACGGGACTTTCATTTGCAAATAGCTGTACTGACGGTCTTTCCGTTAATAGATACGCTTTATACTCATCACTCATATTTCCTGCTCTGTCTATCGCTCTGAAAGTATACCATCCGTCACCCGAATTAGTGGTTATTATCTCTCCGTTATAAATTGTCCATGTTCCGCTTGGACGCATTACCTCCTTTCTTGCTATTCCGCTTACTGAATCTACTGCTGAAAATCTTATAGCTAGGTTGGTACTTGCTCCGTTTAATATAGCTATGCCGCCTGCATAAAGCGTGCCAATAGGTCTACAAGTATCCAGTGTGACGCTTATCGTTTCGGCTACATTTCCCGCCCTGTCCACGGCAAAAAAGTAATATCTGCCTCCTTCAAAAAACCGTGTGCCTTCTGTATATGGAATAAAGTTAGCTGTATTCGGAAGTCTTACAAACATTCCTGCAATTCCGCTTTCTAAGTCTGATGCAGAAAAACTAACAAAGCCGTTATTTGTATACGCACCGCTACTAAGTTGACCCATTGCGTCAAAAATAGTCAGCTGAGGTTTAGTTAAATCAAGAAAAACCGAAATGACGGGCGATGTATTACCTGCTCCGTCCTCGGCATAGAAATACCATCTGCCGACATTAGCCATAATCGCTTCTATCGTAACACTTGAACCTGTAACGATTGTAAATCCGCCGATACTACCTCGCCTATGAAATACCCGCACAACTCCTGTAAGCACATCCGTTGCATAAAAGTTAATCGCTTGATTAGTAAATTCAGGCAGCGCCGCATTTACAGGCGGAGTTTTGTCTACAACAAGAGTAAATATCGCCTGTCGCCCTGCCTCATTACGAAGTACAATTGTATATATACCGTCCGTTTCTATCGCAGAATTTCTCTGATACGGAACTCCGTTAATCGTCGCATATTTAGCAGGCTGATTAACTAACGGATTATCCCAACTAAAACGCGGACTCGGCATAGACGCATTACTATAATATCTTCCGCTAGGTTGTCTTACAGCATTAGTAAATGTACCCGTAGGCGTGGTTGTATTTATTCTCGCATTCATTACATTCGTACTGAAATAATTAAAATCCCAAAAAGCTCCGCCCGCCGTTGATACAACTCTTATATGAAATGATATAATACAATCCCTATCCCATAAATTTGATACGGTATGCGAAAAGGGTGCTACCATAGTGCCGTTCGGCGGACTAAAATTCGGGTTTAGTTGGCTATGGATATAATGAAGATTACCGTTAATATATGCCCGTAATGTAACCTCTCGTATTGCGTTGTTGAATACAGCGTCAGTTGTAAATATGATAGCGTCGTTATTGATTCCGACTGTCACGGCATTTATCATTATACTTGACTGTGCTGTACCGCCTCCGCCCGCTCCTGATGACATTAGATTTCCGTTAAGTGAAAACTCATGTCTTAGCATCGCATTAAATGTCATATTTATTGATGCAGACGCTTCCGCGCGTTCTTCTCTTGAATTTGATGTAGCCGACATAAAAATGAATAAACCTGTCGCTACCGCGATAAGCATACTTATTACAATTATCCTTACTTTAATTTTTTTCACTAAAATTTTCTCCTTGTAAATGTTTAGATATAATTTCATGTGTTCTGCCTGTTTTATCAGCTTGCTGTAGCTTGATTAACTTCTCGCTTAAATCACTCAGTAGCTCAATAAGATAATAATTCTTAAATCCGTTTGCAATTGCTCGTGCCTCATCTATGACTCCTATAGCTTCCACATATTGCCTATTGTCTAAATAAGACATTAGTTTTGCATACCCGCTGTCATCAATTAAGCCTTCCGTTGCCGCCTCTGCTAAGTTCTTATAATGCTCTATAAATAAATCCATTTCTTTGTCGCTGACAGGGTTAGGCACATTTCCGTTTGTTCCGCCGTTACTTTCATACGGTATAATAACGCTGTTACGCTTTTTCATATCGTAATAAACCTTTGTTTCGTCAAAGAATTTTCCCTCGTGTAATTTTTGAGTTGTCTTTTCCATTTTTAATGATGTACACTTAAAGCTGGGTGTGAATTTACTTCTAATAGGGTCAAATCCAAAAACCGTCACAATTGCGTTACCCATATCTGTCGGTGAATTGAGTTTTTGTAATTCCGACGGGTAAATAAGCGGGCGCTCCTTAATACTTGCATTGGAGTTAATGTCGCTTGCTTTTATTGTGTTGTAGCCGACATTCCTTGTGATTACCGAAAAGTTGCCGCACCGTTTACTAAATTCCTCGATTGTCTTTTGGTCAGTCGAGCCTATAAATACTTGGATATTGGTATTAGACTTAATAATCTCGCTTACCTTTTCGTCGTACACCTTAGCAAGTTGCGCATATGATTGAATAACTAAATGAAGCCAGATATTGCGTGAGCGGCCGACTGTTATCATCTGCTCCAGCTTTGGTATTGGAGGCAACTGTCCGAACTCGTCAAGCAAAAAGTAAACAGGACGCGGCAAAGTCAAATCCTGCTTTTCATTTGCCACACGCACAAGCTCCTTATACGCTTGCAAAATAACCATTGCCGCAAGCGGGTGTCGCGTTTCCCTCTCATCGGGTATTTGTAAGAATAGTGCCGTCGGCTTATCCGCTAAACTTGTAAAATCTATATCGTTTTCGCTTGTTAGACTGCATAGCGACAAATCGGCGAATAAGTTGAGTTTATCGAAGAGAGTAGATAAGTAACTGTTCCGTGTTTTATCCGAACTGCCGATAACTTGCTTAGATAAGCTCCGCGCTCTTGATGTGTCGGGTCTGCCAAGAAAATATTTAAGTAATTCTTCACAATCATTTTCAGTATTTGTCGCTATAGCTTTAAGATTATAAAAATTATATCGCTCCTTTGTCATTCCTAAGTCGGGATTTTCGCTGTCCTCTAACATCGCAAGCGCAATCGCTAATATAAAATTCTTTGCTCCGCTTTCCCATAGAGGTTCTTGCTTATTTTGTATCGGGCATAATACAGTAGCTATGTCGTGCAAGTCCTCGTACACGGTGTCACCTATCTCTTGCCTTTTAACTCCGATTGCATTTTCTAACTTTTTTATGTCGTAATACTCCTCACCGTTAAACATCATACCGCCCGTTTCTTCATTAACTTTTACTTCCGTTTCAAGCCGTAACATTCTTTGATGATTGAGATACGCTCTTTCTAACGGATTCCACTTAATCGAGTGAAACGGGTTACGCAAATCAAGCACCTTAACATCATAGCCTCTATCCATTAGGCTCTTTGCATGGAGCTGATACAGTTCTCCTTTGGGGTCACTGATAAGCATTGACGCTTTTGACGCACTCTCTGCAAGGATTTGTATCACGGGATTGATATAGGCTGTGGTTTTTCCGCTTCCTGTTGTGCCTATAATAAGCACATGGGCAAACCCTGCAAAATCTATGTCATAGGTTCTGCCTTGAACTGCTCTGATAGGAACACCGCTTATATTGCGTTTACTTAAAGACTCGAAATCCGAGTGATTAAAGTTCTTGCGGATTTCTTCATCAGTTTGAAATTTTGCGTCCTCTAAATTAGTTTCAATATCGCTATCGCGCTTATGTCCCTTAATAATCCTGTTTGTCGCTTTTAGCCAATAATGATTATAGTAATAAATAGCGTAAATTAAGATTGATACACCCATAAACAGCCCCGTATATATAAATGTATCACGGTGTGCTAGTAACCAAATACTAAAACGAAAGCTAAAATTATTTATTACTAAGCTATTAAATACAAACCCGCAAGCGTATGATAATGCCGTTAAAATTAAGACTGCCAATAGTATTTTTTCTAATTGTTTATTCCATTTCGATTTCATCTCGCTCCTTTTGTTTATCGCTCCCGATATTATTCATCTCTGCCTCCTTTAATTTTGCTAAATATTCGCTAAAAGCGGTCATCGCTTCGCGTTCAATCAGTACGCCCATCTTTAAGCAATGTGTCAACATACCCGCTGTCATTTGCTTTTTCACTCTTTTTCTTATTGCGTTGCTTTTTGTGGCTTTTTGCTTGTTCTTAAATACCCTAGCCGTATTGATAATATAATTCCCTAGCCGTTTGTACACATCATCTAAAACCTTATCCGCCGTTAAATACTTTTCCCAATACTTTTCGTCTACCTTTTGAGATATTAGTATTTTCTTTGTCCGCTCGTCATGTATTACCGCCGCATTACAAAACACATTAAACGCATTATACAGCTTTTTGTCCGATTTAATTAATAGATCCGTTATACAGTTTATCCTTGGTCTAAGCGCTGTCATATTTTCACTTGCATAGGATAAGTGTCCCTCGGCAGGCAGCAGCGTTACAAGTTTGAGCATTTTTTCTTGTATTGCCGTTAAGTTTCTTTTCATGTTGCCCGTACTGAATAATACATTTTTTGCGATACTCGTCACACCCTTACGCGCTAATTTCAATTCACCGGTTATATCCGTTAAACATCTCTCAATATTTATCTTAAAGCGGGTTAGAATATTTTTATTGATTAGCCCGTTTGAAAACTGCGGTTCATTGTTTTTCCGCGCGGTATATCTTAACGGCTCATTCTCAAAGAATGAAAAATGGATATGCTTGTTAAATGTATTCTCATGAAGTCCCGCATACCATGTTATATTCTCAGCCTTGAGTCCCGCGCTCTTAAATAGCTTCGGAAGTTCCTTGTTCATTAGCCTTAACGCATCGGCATTATCCGTCATGTACTTATTGCCAAACTCGGTGGTAAAAGATATGACACCGTGCCAAATAACGCTTTTTGATGCTCGCAACTTTTTTCTCAGCTCTGTTTGTTGTTCCTTATCTAATTGTCCATCGCTATCATAAACACCGTGACTTTTCTCTTTATTTCCCGTATATGACACATAATCTATCTTTTGTTTTGACCCGTCATTAACATAACTGACATAATTGGACTTACCTCTACAAGAATAAAATTTACGCTTTTCTCCGTACTTCTCTCTTAAAGACGGTGTTATTTGGCTATCCTCATGCGGAGCGTATGCAAATCGCAATACAACATTGGGCGCACTCATTTATTTACGGACTTTGATGTAAGGCTAGCAAGTATTTTATTAAATCTTGCCGGCAGGTCATCGAAAAACCCGTCCTCTATTTTTTGCGGCATTACTTTTTCGCCGCCTGTTAAGGCAAGTAACATACGGTAACTTGCGGATAACAGCCTTTGAAACACCTCCTGATAAAGCTCCAAAGTCCTAAACCGCAATATTTCATACTCGGCTGTCTGTGTTACAATGTCCTTAATTTCCTTAATACATTGACCTACATCCGTGCCAATCACTTCGCTTTTGTTTTCATTCACATAGCTTTCATACCCAAGTCTTAAAAGCGCGGTCAAAAATTCATTGTTGCTTTTGAATTGCTTTTGCTCCTTTTTTTGTAGTGCCTTAATCTTAGCTGCAAATTCAGAATCATAAAGCCTAAGCACTTGTGTAGCTTCATTACTCATTTTCAATTGCATCCTCCTTTTTTGCCGTATTGCATTGGTAAAAATTGCGACTTCTTATATTTCTCTTGCGTATATTGAGATAAGGATCACTTAACCCTAAAATCTCCCAGTCAATATATCGATGAGCATATTCAGCTTTATAGTGAATAATAAATTTTTTTGCTATGTCCTTGCCCATCTTTTCGCCAGATAATAAGCTATACGCTTCAATAGGCTCAATGTCTAAATCCTCTGCGAAGGCTAAAACTGTTTTACCGGCAAATGCAAGCACTTTATACATTACATCGGGTTTTACTACTAAAAACCCCGGTGGCTTATAATTCATTTTCTTTACCTCGTTTAATGATGCTGTTGTGATTTAACCAGTTTTTAAGGTTAGCAACATCACTCTAAAAAAACACCCTCTACTTAATAGCCAAGAACTCTGCTGTTTTGGTACCCACCCCTCTTTTTTAAAACAAACTTATTAATTACTCTTATCTGTACTTTTTTGATGATTTTACTTATAATGGGACGGCTTATGCCTAGTTCAGTTGCAATTTGTGCGTGAGTTTTGTTGTTAGCATAATACTCAACTGCTATTTTTCTTTGGTAGTCTGTTAATCCTAAAGAGAAATCTTTAAGTAGCGGCTTGTTTCTCTCTTGCTCTTGCTGTAATAAAATTTCTAAAGGGTCATGCTCATTTGAAATATATGAATAGGTTTCTTGATTCCGCTTGAGGGATTTTTTTTCCAAACTACCGCTTAAATTTTCTTGTTCCTCAATCTCCATAAGCATATCTAATGAAATATGTCTCCGTGTTTCCTTACGATATACTCTCCGCTCTTCCACACATAACTTTGCGTACTCTGTCGCAAATTCGTCCGTTACCTCTATTTCCTCTACACTACCATCCGCCATTTTGTACTTGATTGTTTTCATTTTTATTTTTCTCCTACTTTTTTGATAAGTGCTTAAAGCGCTCTCATATAGCAGAGAAAAATTATAGGTTTGTTGACGGGTTAAACCAAATATTTTTTTATTTTTTCTTGGATTCTTTTTCGCATATGTGAAATGGCAGACTTATCCACTCCTAACTTAGTCGCAATGTCAGTAACGCTTATACCATTTTTAAGCATAATTACAAGCTGTCTCTGCTCTGGTGTTAATGATTGCAGCGCAGTTTTCAGTTTTGCCCTAAGCTCATTATGCTCCTCGCTTTGAACAAGTAAATACTCCGGATCAAACTCACTTGACCCTATTTCCTCGTCCCTATCGTTAAGTTTGTTAAGTTTGATGTGTCGGTAATATCTTTCTTTAGCCTCGTTCCGCCATTCTGCTCTACGAGCCTCGGCAATTACATCTGCCACTTCATCACTTACTTCTTGGGTGACTCTCTTACTCTCATGGTCAAAAAAATAAATTGTTTTCATTTTTAACTCCTTTCCCGCTTTTTTGAAATTACGGAACAGGAGATAAAATGGGTAAACAAAAAGCCCGTTCCGTCAGAACCGACAGAACGGGCATCATAGTCTATAAATATTGAGTTTTTTCCTTGGATATAGAAAAACCCTTGCTAGATAGACCAATGAAAAAATTCCATCGGTTTACCTAGCAAGGGTGTATTCGCCTAACTCAACCTTTCTCCGTTTAGGGCTTAATTATTTAATGTCTTTCGGACAACGCTATTTCTAACGCAAATCTCCCCGTAGTGGTTTGAGCCTCCTACTTGTTGAAACTAGCTCTCTTCCCAAGGTCAGATTCGCCGTCTTGACAACGGCTTGTATCTTGGGCGCAAACATATTCAGTTTTTCTTTTACATTACTATACGGCTTTATTTTAGAGAAGAGGTATGTTCGGCAGACCGTCCGCCGCTTCTATCTCCTCAATCTTAACCCTTCCGCTCTTGTCCCTCTTTGCTTTCAGCCTTGCTCCGCAAAAGATGCATAGCAGTATTACACTGCTTGAGACATCAATGCTCATAGGCTGCTGCCTCGTACAACTTACACACACAATGTTTTTCATTTTCTCACCTCAAATCTTTTATTACCTTTAATGCCACACCCTGTATGCGGCACTCCTTTACATATATATCTTCCATTGTACTGTTTTCGGGATGAAGGCATATCATCTGCCTTTTGTCATCACGATAGTATCTCTTTAGTGTGTTTTCACCGTCTTCGGTTAGAGCAACTATGATTTGCCCGTCATCCGCCTCCTCTTGCTGCTTTACTAAAACCAAATCTCCGTCATCAATACCCGCCTCTATCATGCTTTCCCCCGATGCTCTTAAAAAGTAATAATTTCCTCGTCCTAAGAGTTCGGTAGATATTGTAATATAGCTGTCTATATTCTCTTCTGCAAGCACAGGCGTTCCGCAAGCGATAGATCCGACTATAGGTATACACTTAGAACCGCACTTTGCTTTTTTTATTGCTGTTGTTACCGCTCCGCGACTCTTTCCCCCATCATACTCGATAATGCCCTCTTTCCCCATTAATTCTAGGTAGCGAACAACATTGCTTGCCGACATTTCCACAGCTTCTGCAAGCTCCCTTGCGCTCGGAGCTTGTCCTGTGTCAAAGAACCATTCATTGATAGCTCCTTCAATCTCCTCGAATTTTTCTCTGTTTATTGTTCTCATATCTATCCAAATTCTAAACGGCACAACTTGTGCCATATAGAATTATACCCATAATACCATGTCTTAAAACCTATGTCAACTAAAAAAAGACAAGTATTAAAAAATACTTGCAATTTTTTTTGACGAATTTAGGAATTATCTTTTTTCTTATAAAGGTAATCTTATCAAGATGCTTTTGATATAAAACCCTCTACTCCTCTCTTCTTTTTGAGCTACGCACCAAGTCTTTAGCCATATTCATGATACGGTCTAATTCCTCTTTACTGTATTTGTCCATCATATCACCGTACTGCTCACGCATTCGCAAATGAATAATTTCGTCAAAATTGATAAGCTCTACTTTCCCTTCTGGGGTTATTATCATGCCAAGTTTATCCCCTGGCTTCAATCCGAGTGTATCGCATATTTGCATCGGTACTGTAACTTGCCTCTTAGCGGTGAGTGTAGGCGCATAATATATTTCGGGGATTTTTTTCATTTTGCATTACTCCTTACTGCAAGCGTCATTGCTCCTTACTAGTCTAACAAAATGCATAACGCCTGTCAACTGATTTATAAGGCTGTTTGCAAAATCGCTAAAAATTTTTTTACCTAAAAAATCCCCGTAAGCTGAAACCTATTCAAACGGTTTTACTTACGAGGATTTTAGAATAGTTACTCATTATATGTTATTGCTTGCGAATACGACTCGTAACCTTGCTGCGGATTATTTTGAACTTTTGTTACCTCAGCTTCTTTTGATTTTTCTTCTGCTTGCTTTCTTGCCAACTCATGCTCTTTCATACGCTCGTCTATTCGGTTCTTGTAAAAAAGGTCAGTATCGTCATAATACTTAGCTACAAGTTTCTTGAAAGGCTTTGGGATACGGCTTTTGAGGGAGATTAAACAGCGGTCTAATGCTTCTAAAGAATTCTTCTTATAGATTTCTTTATTGAAAACTCCTGCCAAATGTTCCCACTCACCTGTTTCTTTCAGCTTGTCCACAAAGTTCTTATTGACCGTATTGATACTGTCGTCTATCCAAATATCTAGCCTTTTATTAAGCTCCTCTATAATTGGGTTGTTAATACGCTTACTCCACTTAAGTGCTTTTGACCTTATCCATGTAATAGCTACAGTTGCAGCTACAGACAAACCACCTATCCCTAATGTCGTCAATAATGATTGCCATCTTAACATATTCTGCTTTTTCCTCCTAACCTCTCGGTGGTTTGCCCTCTAACTGTCTGAGCTCAGCATGTACTGCCCTAAATCTTGCCTTGCGTTCCTCTATATCTGGAATATTGATTCCCATTTGTAGCTGAATAGCATCCTCACTATAC
Organism: Bacillota bacterium; assembly: GCA_009783985.1. Taxonomy (GTDB): domain Bacteria; phylum Bacillota; class Clostridia; order Christensenellales; family Pumilibacteraceae; genus WQVM01. Next base: position 43,618 of record WQVM01000002.1, read on the forward strand.
GCCGTTAACTCTCGCCTTAATTCGGATATCCTTTTTGTCTGTGACATCAACACCGCTTGTTTTTGACGCTCTTTCTCAAAACCGTTATGACTCTTATCAAAATACAACCGACCATCTCTAAGAATATAGTTGAGGTAGTTATTATTAAAATGTGCTAGTTGCTCCTCAGCTGTTTTGCCACCTTCAATATTTTTTAGCACTATTACATGCTCAAATGTCGCCGAACTAGATTCTCTAACTTCGTGCCACTTACCCACATACCCATTGGTTAACTGAAAAGATATTGTTATCATAGCTGTACCTGCCTCCTTATAGGTCTTGATGTTATGTTGTTGCTCCTAAATCTGCTGCCCTCAGACGCCAATTGTCCGATTATTCGATTATGGGGACTTATCTGGTCACTAATTATACAGCCGCTTACAACATGAGTACCCGAAAAACCCAAGTTGATAGCCTCTACATTTGTGCTTGACACATTAAAGCCTTGAGCTGCCCCTATTGGAAATCTACAATTCTGTATTATATGATAAGTATCCCATGCCGAATTATTAGTCCTGTATCCACTAGCACCCCGACCATCAGCAGTCAAGCCAATGCCGTCGCAATTTACAAGCATAGCATTATGACAATGAAAACCGACGCCTAAACGACTTCCCATTCCCATGGCTATACCCGTGCCTATGCAACTAGCATATTCGCTTTCGTCACCATTAAAGCCATCTCCTCTAATGGTTGAGGTGTCATGACTACTTGCCGTCAATCCTATTCCCATTCCATTACAGTTAGTATATTTATTAGTCCGCCCACTAAACCCTCTGCCTGAATTATCTGAAGTGCTAGATGTCATAACTGTGATTTTTCCAATTCCAGTACAATTAAAATGGTTATTATTGTTGCCGTGAAACCCTGTAGCTCTCACAACTCCCATTGCCACTCCTTTGCAATATGAATAAGCATTATTATTGCCTCCAAAAGCTGTAGTAGAACTACCTGTCGTTGTAGTTGCAACCTCACAATTAAAATGCTTGTTGTTGTGTCCACTATATCCTCTACTTGCAGCTGATGTCGCTACTGTAACCCTACAATCATAATATATATTGTCATTACCCATAAATCCTGTGCCTGACATAGACGATATTCCAGACTCCGAACTTATATTAACTGTACCCTTAGAAATTATAGTATTATCCCCATAGAAAGCTGCGCCTCTTCCAGTAAATCTAAAATTAAGAGTTATTTTTATATTGGCTTTCTCATGACCAATAAAGCTTCCATTATTATAGATTAGTACGCCATTATCCCCTCCATTAAAAATCTTTTGCGGAATTGTTGCATTACTCCAATCTATATAAAGTTTTCTATTGCCGCTATAATTTGCAATACCAAAATCAAAATATCTCCAATCATTACTCCATGCACCTGTTCCTGCGATTGGTCTTTCAGTTATTCCCACAACACCATTAACCACAATCTTGAGTGATGCATTATTATTTAATGCTCCCTCACCTGTAAGCGGAGCATTATAAAAATCCTTGCTCATTCTAGTCAATATTTCATTGTCATTGACTCCATTGCAATTGTACACAAAAGAAGCACCCGCACCAGCTGGCAACTTCTCTAGCGGCACTTGTCCATTCTCATCAAGTGTCGCTATTCCATTTGGTCGTCCAAACAAATGTGTTACATCTCTACCATCTCTTCCGGGAGCACCTACTGGACCCTGTATCCCCTGTATGCCTTGCAGTCCAGTAGCTCCTCTAAGATCAGTAAATGCACCCCAAGCACCATTAGCATTTTGAAATCTCAAACTTGTCCCATTCCATTCATGTTGTGGCGGATTTCCTTGAGGTCCCCTTAAATTACCGGCCGCTTTTCCGGTTTCATTTGATGTCACTATCACTATATCTCCAATTGCCGCCATAACACCAAGCAACCTTACTGGCATCTTGCCGGTATTGACAACAGCATCGTCAATTCTCAACCCTTCAATATAGGATATGTTTTCCAATTCCTCATCTTTATTCCATGCAAAGAAATGTCGTCCTTTATCTCCTCTAACATGACCTAGTTTTATCTCTCTCATTGGTTTTACTCCTTTGAATTTATCTTTTAATGTATACGCTTATAATTGTTTTTCCGTTTTGATTTGTTGATTCTTGAATATCAAACCTATAAGGACTTCCAAGCGGAACTTGATGATACAAAAACCCTTCATAATCTTTGAATATTAGCGTTACTAAAAACTCATCTGCTCTAAAAATATTGAATCTTGTTTCTCCGTCATCTGAAATTGCTTCTTCAAACCTAATAGCTTCTATCGGACTATTATCATCCGGCATAGCTCTAAGTTGCCAAATACTTCTATTAGGCAAAGAGTTTTCTGATTTTTCAGCTTCTATTATAACAATAGGTGCTCGTTCAATAGGTCTATCTCCTAAGTTCTCCCCATCTATTATTGTTTCAAGTTTACCCGTTCCTTTAATGCTTATATCTATCTTAGCTACGCCTTCAGCACTCATATCTACACTTAGCGATTCAATAAACCCATTGCCCAAAAAATATGTGCTATCTTGACCGTTACGAATACTATCAAATAGATGCAATTGAAGTCTTACCCTTTGCCCCAATTGTTGAGCGCGAAATAACTGTTCATGACCGCTATTCTCACCACTAAAAACAATTGTACCGCTGGCACTAGCACTCCAGCTTTGCTTTCCGGTATAAGCCTCTTTGTCTACTTTGCCTACTTTCGAAATCTCAATAACTTCGGTAGATTGCTCTAAGTTCCAGCCGCTTATGAAAGCAACGCTCTCATACCGACCCGTAAGTCCCGTAAGCGTTTTTAACGCTCCTGTTAATCCTGTATACATTTTGCCTCCTCTTTTTTGCTTGTTTGTTTATTATCAATAGTGCAGAATAGCCGCTCCAGTTCTTCCATTTAATCCTCTCCACCAAAACCCGCCTGTAAACAACCCTGATGTAGTTGATCTACTGCCTCCTAAACCACCAGAACCATATCCCATCGTACTGCTACCTCCTGAAGAAGTTGCAGTTGTAATTCCTAAAACAGATCCAGCACCCCCTCCACCACCAGCACGCCGATCAAGGACTGAACCTGTATTATTTATACCATTCCCACCATTGTGCGTAATAAGAGGCGTTCTGCCCGAACTACCGACACCTCTTAAATTAGCCATATGCACCCGTATGTTAGGAATAATTCCTGAGCCGTCTATTACAGTATTATCATTATTTGCATAGCTTCCGCCCGCCGCACCGTTTGTGTGAGTGCCACCGCTATTGCTTCGACCTCCTGAACCTCCCGAAAGTCCGCTAGTCCTTGTAAGTAGTTGTATTCCTCCTATTGACACTGACGGTAAAGAGGTTGTTCCACCAGCTCCGCCATGTCCGCCAATAGTCCCCGAATTTGTAGAACCGCCACTCTGCCCGCCTCTACCACCTGAAGCTGTTATACTCCGCATTGTTCTAAGTGATAGCCCTAGTATAACAGTTGGCACCGACACACTCATAAACTCAATTGATGTTGAACCACCATTTCGTCCGACAGTATCACCATCAATATTTGATTGGTCGCCACCTCTGCCTACTACTACTCTAATTACTCCAACAATTGAAAGATTAATAGCATATGAAAGAAACCCTCCGCTTCCGCCACCACCTCCGGCAGCAGCCGTATTACTAGAACCTGTATTAGGATTCCCCCCGCTTCCACCGCCCCCTATCATGTCAATTATCATTAAACTATGCCCTAGTTTTAACGCAGTCCAATTTCCATTTGTTCCGTTTGTAGTATCAATAGACTCATAAATTCCTGCCCCTTGGGAACCACAAGCCCTATACCATCGTGTTTCCCCGCCTACAAGACGTCTTACTCCCCAATTTACTGCACTTAAATTGCTTGGTCTATGAGGTACAAAGCCACTAGCAGGAGCTGTAAATGGAAGCTCTCCGTTTGTATCACGAAAGTCGGTTGATACCAATGAATTTCCCCACCAACCGTTTAATATTGCGGTTTGTCGAGTAAGATAATAACGCTCAGTACCACTTGGGATAAAATTACGACCCGAAAGTCTAAAACACAAAGATTTATGAATAGGAGATGTTGACGCATAGTTAGCAACTTTATCATTCAACCTATTATTTCTACTATAAAAGCCTGACATTAACTATCCTCCTTCTTTGCTTTTAACTCATCAAGTTCCTTTCTCATTTTTTTTAATTCGATTAATAATAAGTAAGCAAGTTTGGATTCTTCTATGCTAAGATATTCATCCTTTTTTTTCTCATCACCATGAACAAGCTCGGGAAAAACTTCCTTAAGTTCTTGAGCGATAAATCCAATAGATTTTTTATCTGAATCTTTATATTTATATTCTTTAACATCAAGTTCTAAAATTGACCTGTCTGTATTAAAATCTTTGATCTCTTTTTTAAGCCTTTTGTCGGATGTAGATCTAATTGTTGATGCTTCAAATGCTCCGTTATCTACAAATCTCCAGCGTCGAGGAGTTTCGCTGGCTGTTCCTGTCGCACTATGCCAAACTATATCCATCGAATTTGGACCGCTACTACTATATACTCCAAGAGAAAAACATCCTTGATTATTATTACTATTTGCATTTGTGTTGGGTTCTGCCGCATTAGATATCCTAGAAGATATAAGCGGAGTCCACTCACTTCCAGCTATAGGAGCTCGCTTGCGTATTGCAGCTCTCGCATCACCAATAAGATTTCCCGTCACGTTGTTATCGCGCCATACTCCGCCTCCAGTATCAGAAGTTATATTTCTGCCAAATGTATATGCTGCAGGAAGCGTCGTTGAAAAAGACGGATTATTGTTGACCCCCCCGTTACTTATCAGAATACTACCGGCATTTCCTGCACTAGTTGATGCTAATTCTGTAGCCGAATCGGCAAACACAACCCCTTTTGATGTAAAGTTTGTCCCCCGACCAGTGCCACCTCTATTGACAGGTGTTATTCGACTTTCTAAATGGACAGTGTTGTCGACAAGCATATTCATATCATCTACGGTTAGTATGCTATCTTCATTAAAATTACCGTTATTACCTCGTCCATTAAATTCACTTTTACCATTAAATTGTGACATTGTTATATCTCCTCAAAAATTATTTTTACTGCTAATGATAGCATTTCAGTTGACTTTTTTGTGCTGTTGTGATATACTAATCATAGTGGGTTTTGTCCCATAAAAAGGAGTTAATTACTATGAAAAAGAAGATTTTAATTAGTATTGTATTAGCGTTAGTATTGGGCTTGTCTATGCTTGCTTTTGCGGGCTGTGGGTCTGACAGTGACTTGTTACGCCGTATAGAGCAGTTAGAGCAAGAATTAGCCGAAGCAAGGGAGTTAGGCGGAATACCCGGACCACAAGGTCCTCAAGGCGAGCAAGGCACAGCAGGTAATGACGGTGCTGCCGGTCCTCAAGGACCACAGGGTCCTCAAGGTGACACAGGTGCTACTGGTCCAATCGGACCCGAAGGTCCTGCTTGGCAACCGGAACTAAATAGGATACATCAACTTGGTGACACTTTTGTTTTTACAAATCACGGACAGGCATTATTTAGCATAAGAGTATATGTTCTTTCAGCAGAAGCAACTTCTTTTCGCATTACCGTTACGAATATTAATCATCTCCCTTTTGTTGTAAACGACCTTGTCCGTACACGAAATGGAAATACTACAGTAACAGCTCCTAGCACTATTTCAACAATAACACTTCACAACTATGAAGACTATGTGACCATTAATTCTGGATTTGGAGGGTTAGGAGCAGGTAATAATTATGTTTGGTTCGGGACTCCCGTCGGAAACACAATTATTCCTTTCGCCGTTTTTAGAGTTCGTTAGTTTATTAGAATTTCAATTTCCTTAAAACTGCGTGTTCTTGATGATAAACTAATTTTTAGACTGCTAGCGGTTGCCGAGATTACTTTAGCAAATCTAGCTTCGTCAATACCAACGATTTCACCCATATTGATACGGTTAATGTAGATGTTATCAATTTTTTCATACACCTTTTCAAGTTGAATTGTAGTAACAACACTATGTGTATGATTAAGCGGTGTTCCATTAGGTCGTGGGTTAGAAATTGAAAATTCAGTTACCTCACAATCCTTATAGTTGACCGTCACAGTTTCCCCACCGCCGTCAGGCACAAGCACATAGTATTCGACATTAACCTTATTGACGATAGTCCTTGACTTAACGGGGATATTGTAGCTAAAGGCATTGTCGGGGGTTATCTTGACGGGGCAATTACATTGCGTCCCTGCTTGACAATTACATTGTACCCCCACCGGAGTTCTGCTCTTGCACCTGCCCTTAGTCACCTGCCTAAAGCCCCCGCTATCAAGAGACAACTCATTAGACAGACACTCATACTCCTTTGCCCGTGCCGGCTCCTCGTGTAAGCTATGAGCCACAAACTCATCACTTAATCCTAACCTAATATCACCTTTCCATTCGGTGTCGACAAAGTCTACACCGTTTTTATATTTAGCAAGTATTCTATTAGCTATTGCCTCTAATATCGGCGGAACTCGGGTGGTATTAGTAGTAGCGTATATAGCAGCGTCATATTTGTACTCACTCAAACCGTAACTACGGATACTATCCTCGTCGCAGACGCTAAAATACGCTTTGACCTTTTTGTAACTGGGTGATTCTGTTTGAATATCCTCGTCTAAACGCACCGGCAAAGCACTCAGACTATCTTCTTGACTGACTACCATACCCGTCCTGTCCGCATATACATACATAGCCGCCAAATTAGCTATACTCTGCAATACCTGTCTTGCCGACTTTTCTTCTATCAAACGGTTTAGGAGTTTGGCGGATAAACTGATCGAGGTGCAATACAAACAAGATTACTACGCTAAAAACGGCGAACTCTTAAAAACCGTTTGGGCGTGCTTGGAGTTTGCGGGTATCAGAGCTTTTGCACGGTATAAGGACACGGGCAGTCTAAGAGAGGCTACGGCTACGACTTATACTCACACAGGCAATATCTACAACTGCGTTGACAGCTTTAGCGGTAAGGAGTATTTTTATAACGGTATGACGGGTAATTACCATACTGCGCTTGCCACCCCCACGACTAATAACAAAGCGGGTATGCTTGCTAGGTGTAAGCGTTACCCGCTATTTAAGAATGAGCCTACCGACAACGGCAAGGAGTTTGACATATGGAAAAATTAAACTTTGTAGAATTACACAAGGAAAAGCTATCTCTTATCTTTGAGAATATTGACAGTCTTTCAACTATGAAAGAGAGCGATACCCAATTACCGTCTAAGTTTTTCAAAGGGATAACCGACGATGTAATTTTGGACTACACGGCAAAAATGAGTATCCTCAATAAAAATACCAAGTTTGTCATTAAGGAACTCAAAAAGGACTTCCGCTTATCCCGCCGTATACAAAAACGTAAACAAGCGATTTTGCGTAAGGCTCGGAAACAAGCCGCTAATTTATACCAACCTACGCCCACGCAATAACGGACACACACGGGCGACGAAGTCGCCCGTGTGCCGGAGGCTTATTATTACCCTCCGGCACTGCGATACACGATACCAACTTTTATAAGAGGTTTTATATATGGAAAACGACAAAATTATTGATACTCCCGAAAGTGCGACGGGCTTTAGAAAGCGGTGGTTAGTAACTATTAACAACCCTATCTTTATAGACAGCGACTTGACGGAGCTTGACCCGACTAATACCGATTTAGAGGTATTAGAAACTCACTATGATTTGTCCGTTTTACAAGAAACCGAAAACCAAGAATATTTTGAATATAGATACTTCAAGGTCGAAAAGGACGGTAAGGATAAAATAATAAAACGCCCCTTTTTCAAAGATTTAGACTGCGTGGAAAAATACTTAAAAACTCTCAAAGATTTTGGCAATCTCAAATACGCAATCTATCAGTATGAGAGGGGCGAAAACGGAACACCGCATATACAAGGCTTTATTATATACAAGAATAACAAGCGTTTTAAGAATGTAAAACAGGACTTTCCTACGGGACACCTTATTATCCCTAACGGCTCTAATATAGAGAACCGCGACTACTGCACCAAAAAAGACACTCGGATTGCTCCGCCTGTTGAAATTGGCGAGTTTAGCGAAATGCGTTCACGGAATGACATTGTACAATTCTTTGAAATGCTAAAACTGGGTGCATCTAATGTTCTATTAAAAAATATGTTCCCCGTACTGTACGCACAGTACGGACCCGACAAGATAGAAAGATTTAGACAAGACGAGTTAAAAGAGGAACACGGGCAACGCTTTAGAGATATTAAGGTAACATACATTTACGGCAATACCCGACTAGGCAAAACAACTTATATATACGACAAGTACGACATTAAGGATATATGCCGTGTCAATAACTACGAGCGCGGAACATTCGAGGATTACCAAAACCAAAAAATATTAGTTCTTGACGAGTTCACGGGTAAGATAGAAATAACCTTTATGAATAACCTATTAGATAAATTCCCCGTCAATCTACCCGCCAGATTTGCCAATAGAATGGCTTGCTTTGACGAGGTATACATCATATCCAACTTACCGCTTGATAAGCTGTACACATTTGAACGGCAAACTACACCCGAAGTCTACAACGCTTTTATTCAGCGTATACACAACATAATACAATTTACGGCATTAGGTGTTTGGCATTACGAATTACAGGACGGCAAGGCGGTATACAAGGCACAATCTAAACAAACCGAACTCATACCCGTTGCCGATGACGAATTGCCGTTCTAATACTAAGGATAAAATATATGGATAAAAATATTGCTTTTCACTGCCTGTTTGAGCAGTCAGGCACATTCAAAAATATGTTCAAATCTTACGGACATAATGCCTACAATTATGATATTCTTAACGATTACGGGCAAACCGATTTCGCCGTTGACTTATTCAAAGAGATAGAAAACCAATTTGACAACATCACTAAAGGAACAAAATACAAAACAATTTTTAGTAATATGCAACCAAAGAAAGATTTTATATTCGCTTTTTTTCCTTGCACATACTTTGCCGATACAAACGAATTGCTTTTCAAGGGATATTACGGTCAGCACGAGCCAAATTTAGATAAAACAACAATAGAGCGAATACTAAAAAGAATAAAAAATAGAGCGTATAATTTCGCATTATGGACTAAATTTTGTTTTGTTTGTCAGGAGCTTAATATTCCCACGATTATTGAAAATCCGGCAATCGGCAATAGTTACCTCAAACTATATTCCGCTTGGCAACCGTCAATAACCGATATTGACCGCTCAAGGTTTGGCGATAAATTTAAGAAACCCACATATTTTTTTGCGATTAACTTTGAGGTAAAAGAAAATTTTATGTGGTTTGATAAAGAGTATAGTTTGAAAATAGTCAGAAAGACACGGGGCAAAGAGCGGAGCGAAATAACATCACGCTATGCGGATAACTTTTACAAAAGATTTTTTCTTAAAACAAACCATACAAAACCAAAAGATTTATCCCTCTTTGATTATGCGGAAAACTTAAACAACTTTTAGAAAATACAAAAAGACAACAAGACTTAATTTGCCTCGTTGTCTTTTTGTTCTTTATTGTACTTTTGCAAGCCCTGCCCATTATGTGACAACTGCTTGCGGTTCTCTGATTGCAACTACGCCTGCAACACCCTCAACGAATATATAATGCAATATATTCTTATAGGGGTTCAAACGCGGTTGTTCTTGGCGGAGTGGGAGGGATTTGAACCCTCGCACCGGTTACCCGGCCTACATCCTTAGCAGGGACGCCTCTTGAGCCACTTGAGTACCACTCCGTACTTAAAATATTATACGCTATCTCAAAACAAAAGTCAAATAAATTTTGTGGGTATTTATTTGTTTTCTGTATGTATTGTTGCTATGACGATACCTCCTGCCTTTTGGGACATTGTTCAACTAGCACGGAAAAAGATTACATCTGTCACTGTCTTAAAAATGCCGATTAAGTGTCGTTGGTTTGGTGTCATCTCGACCGAAGCGGAGAGAATCTCCTTATTTGCCGTATTTTTGTACAGTTTTTGAGGAGATTTCTCCTTCGGTCGAAATACCTGCGGTGCTTCGTAGGACACCTAGCTTTTGCAAAATTTAGATTTTGTTTGAGACTTAATCAGCGTTTCCAAGACGATTTGTTAATAAATTACATTAACTCACAACTTAGACATACCTGTGCTCTTGTAGTAGGATTATGGAGTGAATAGCTATCCACCAACAACTCTATCCCTTACTCTTACCGTGTGCCACGCTCCAAATCGCCTCTTTCATTACATCTATGGCATTGGCTGCAACAACATTAAAGTCAATTCCTTTTATCTTACCCGTAGCCAGTCCGAATATTATATCGCCGTCAAATTCTGTATGCACAGGACTGATACACATCGCATAAGCGTTATGCGTAATGTCCGCTAGCTTATTGACCTCAACTTTTGTCATATCAGCATTAGTCATTATTACTCCAAGCGTTGTGTTCTGACCTTTTTGTTTATCGTTGCTGGACGCCAAAGCCCCCATTAACATCTTGTTGCAATCCAAAAACTTACCGCCCTTATTAGCTCCGGCTATTATCTTGCCGTCCTTGACAATGTCCCCCACAGCGTTGACTACAACCAAAGCCGTAATCTCTAAGTCTCCTATCTTTCGACTCGCAAAACCAATTCCGCCTGCCGCCACAAACTCTGCACCGCAAATCTTGCCAATCGTCGCCCCTGTCCCTGCACCTATCTGTCCGTTATTGCTTTTGCTTGTGGGTGTAGTAACACAGTCAGCCCCTAGAGTGGCGGTATGGCAGGTACCGTTTGACGAGATAGTCCTCTTTGAGGGTCTTATACAATCTAAACCTCTTGTCCTATCACCACCCCGTCCTTCGGACACCCCTCCGCAGGAGGGGAATTTTTGCATCGCATTTTCGCACGCTTTGTAGCCCATATCTGCACTAGGCTTAGCGCCCCCCGTCCTCGTCAAATCAAAAATAGATGCTCCGCAAACAATAGGCACTTTATGTCCCGCATCAAAACCATAGCCCCTCTCACTAAGCCACCTCATTACACCGCCGCACGCATCCAATCCAAAAGCACTCCCGCCGCTAAGACATACGGCGTGGATTTTTTGAATCATCTTGTGGCTGTCAAGTAGTGCCGTCTCCCGTGTAGCAGGTGCCGAACCTCTCACAGAGCAACCCCCGACAGCCCCCTTAGGTGTCAGTACAACAGTCACCCCCGTACCGCCCTCACTATAATGTCCTATCTTAATATCATCCATAGTTTTTTTTGTTTTCCCTTGTGTGTTACATGTCTTCAACCTGTAGGGGCGGGCGTCCCCGACCGCCCGAATACTTTCAAATCCGTATTTGATAATAATGATAATTACCATTCGGGCGAGCAATGCTTGCCCCTACACTTAGATTTTCTGCTATACCTGTTTATCCTATCGTAGGGGCGGGCATCGACCGCCCGAATATTTCTAACCTTGTTTTTTGATAAGGATAATTGTTGTTAGGCGGCTGATGACATCCGCCCCTACCATAGATACCTAATTACCCGACAGTTATTCAATATTCCATATCACCACAATCCATCACCTTATCGCACACTCTCTTAACCGTATCCCACTTAAAGCCCTTACCCGCCAAGTGTCTCGACAACTTAACCTTAAGTTCAAACCGCTCCTTCTTGTCCTCACTTATTTCCTTACCCCTCAAATACCTCCGTGCCAGCTCCTCCGCCTCTTCTGCTTGGTCACCCAAATTCTCCAAAGCATTGTCAATTGCATCTTTATCCGCACCCGCTTTATACAACCCAGCCCTTAGCTTGTTGATTCCGCCCCTTGCCCTATATGCATCCACATACTGCTCGGCAAATTCCCCGTCATTAAGATACCCATACTCTAATAGCTTGTCCACCGCCTCTTTAACTTCTACCAAACTATAACCCTTGCCCACAAGATATTGCCTCATCTCAAAAACCGTCCTGCGTCGCACTCCCAAATATCTTGTCGCCCTCTCAAAAGCCGTAATCTTTTCTTTCATGTCAATATTATAACCCAAATCCCAAAATTTGTCAACACACAAAAAGCCGTCCAAAGCATTTTTGCTCTAGACGGCTAATTATTGTTTTTTATTAAGATCCCTGTCCAGGCATTTGCCAGTCACCCATATCGCTCGCACGAGCTCTTACTCTAACCCAAGATGAAACAATGGTGCCATTTCTCCATACTCCAGTATTAAGGGTTACACCACTAGGGGGGTCAGGCACGAGATTGAAAGCCGCTTCTGTAATTCCAAAGGCTAAAGTCGCTGCAATTTCACCCGTACCTAATATTCCATCTGAAAAATATTGAACTGTAACTATCTCTGTTGTCACTCTAGTATTTTCGTCAAATCCTTCGGCAGGTCTATTAGGATTAGTTCTCTCGGCGTTAATTGTTGTTATACCCGCTGCCGTCGCTCTTGTAACAGTCCACCCAGCACTTTCAAGTCTTTCTACCAACACATCAGGGTCTGAAGGCGGATTTCTTACTGCACTTGGTGCACTGGCACCGCAAGCTGTTGCAAGCAGCATGATACACACTACAATACCTGCAACAATAGCAGAACTTAATTTCTTTTTCATTTTTTTGTTTACTCCTTTTTGTCGTACGACGACGGCGGTTGCTGGCAACTTCTTGCCACAAAAAATTTGTGACAAATCTACCGCTATCGCATCAACTACCTTTTTAAGGTTTGATAGCTTTCTAAGATGTTTACTTTTATTTAGAGCTATCATTTTCTAAATAAAAGTAAAAGGGGTACCCCTTTTAGACGCCACCATAATTTGGAGTAACCTAAAAAAGTTCCCTTATATGTATTATATTATATTATATTATATATTCTGTGTCAACCATTTTACTAGAACAAAAAAAGTCGTCCAAAGTATTTTGCTCTAGACGACTTTTATTGTTTTTGTTAATTAGTCCTTAGTCTTGCCATGGGTATGGGGTCGTGTTAGGAATGCGTATTGAAGACGCTCTATCCCACTCAACAGTGCGTCTTTCTTCGTTAATTGCCCCAGTAGCACCCTGTCTTGAAGACATAAAAGCATTGGTGATAATTCCATCTACAACTGTAATTTCTATTCTTAATCTATCTCTTCTATGTGGCTCCGGAAACGGCTCACCTTCCAGCTCCTCATCCCATTCTTCTCTCTCAGCCGCTATCAATCTATCAGTATTGAGAACCATTCTTCCGCCTCTAAACTCAAAGAATTCATAGCCGAAAGTATTAATCCAGCTATTTACCAAAGTAGAAATATTAACTCTAGGAGGGGAGGTCCATTGGCTTAGGCGGTTGTAACCTTGTTCACACAAATAAATACGCTCATACCTTCTCGCATTACCTGTGCCTTGAGTGTCATAAAGTCTCCAAAATTCATTGCCTCTTTGAACATTATCTCCATTGCGTATAGTTCTTTGTACTAAGTGACTTTCTGAACGGTTATTGCCGTCAATTCTAACTTGATCTCTAGTTTCTCTTGTCATTGTCCAGTTGCGGTCATTTCTTGCCTCTTGAAGTTGTGTTGCTGTAATCACCCCACGCCATGATGCTTCGCCGTCAACATTTTGACCACTACCACCGCCACGAGAGATTCCTCCACCGCAACCAACTGCCATCATTGCAAATGTCATAACAAAAGCACACAACAATGATACTACTAAAAGTTTCTTTTTCATTTTGCTCCTCTTTTGACGTGCGACGACGGCGATTGCTAGCAATCTCTTACCACAGGAAATTTGTGGCAAACCTATCTCTATCGCATCAACTACCTTTTTAAGATTTTGATAGCCCTAAGATGTTTACTTTTATTTAGAGCTATCATTTCTAAATAAAAGTAAAAGGGGTACCCCTTTTAGACGCCACCATAGTTTGGAGCAGGTAAAAAGTTCCCTTATATGTATTATATTATACCATAAATACTCTCTGTATGTCAACTATTTTGTCATACTAAATCCTTGCATAAATTATTGCTAGCTACGCATACTAGCCAACAAGGAGATTTGATTACAATGCCAAAAAACGGCTTTACAACTAAGGACCTGACGGTCTTGCAAGAGGTTATGACCTTTGAGATGCTTATGCACAAAAAGTGTACTGCTTATGCATCACAAGCAATAGATAGTAGCTTGCGTCAGATTATGTCCGCTCATGCGGATTCTCACAAAAAGCGTTTTGACACCCTTTTTGCGTATCTAGGACAACAATAACAAAATAACAAAACTAACAAATAAAGGAGAAACAGAAAACAATGTCACTAAAAGATTATTTAGAAAACAAAAGCAGTCAGCTTACAGACCAAGAAATTATCACCGATACTTTAGGCGGTCAAAAGGGTCTGCTCAAAATGTACACAACGGCACTTTCGGAAGGAAGTAATCCGTCTATCCGTGATTTGTTCCGCAAGAATTTATCAGAATGTGCGTGCGACCAATATGGTAGTTTTGAATATATGCAACAAAACAACCTCTACCCTCTTGAGTCTGCCCCACCCGACAAAATCAAAGAGGCTCAAACCAAATTCGCTGAGCAAAAAAAGAATTGTTAGCAGAATTGCTCAATGTGTAAAACAGCAAAGGGAAGTATAGTCTTATACTTCCCTTCTTTTTAGCGTATTCTCACTTGGAAACAACTCTAATTAAAAAAGCGTTTAAGTCAATCCTACAAAGCTCCGAAGGTGTTTTCTCTCTCACTCCCAATTACCCGTCCTCTCCTCAAGCACACTATCAATATCGGTATAAAAACAATCTGCACAGCAATACCGGGTAAACTTGTTACAAACATACTTCTCATAAATGCCGACCATCCAAAGTTGCCCGCCCCCATAAAAGGAAGTCGGGCTAATCCAAATGCGACCCTGCCCAGAACCAAACTTATAGCAAGTGCAGCGACAATCAACGCCCCCTCAACAACAATGTCAACCCAACCGTTCTTCTCGCCCTCTGCTTTAACCTCTACTACTGTTTTTTCTCTTTTTTTTCTAAAAAACATCCAATAAAACAATCCCGCAAAAAAACCGTACGCCGCTAATTCAAAAGCCATAAAATACACTACAGGCATGGGACTGGCTATAGGTCGCCCTGTTATAAAGTGAGATATAAATGGGGTAACAAATCCTGCAACCCCGCCGCATTTGTGTCCGCAGACAAAACCGCACACGATTATGGGTATATGCATAGGCAAAAACATATGACCCGGCAAATTGCCCACATGAAAAATTGTGCTTGTGGCAATAGCCAAAGCCACACATAGCATAGATGCTACAAGCCTAAAAGGTATCCCCTGTGTAATTACTATTGCTTTACTCTGTTGCATTTTTTTGTTCACCTTCCTTGTTTTGACTACTATTATCCTTGCCAATCCTGTTATGACACTCTAGCATCACCATAACAAGGGCATATATGACAAGCATTCCAGGATTGAATAATGTGTTGTCTAATGATGCCGTCAATACAAACATAACAATACTTATAAAAATAAATATCTTGATGCGGTCAATTTTTTTGATAAGTAACTTAACTGTTTGGGCTCTATGAAATCCATATGCAGCCAATCCGACAATTCCCATAGATGCCAAAAACTGCAGGATATGATTATGGTATAACGAATATCCTATTCTCTCTGTTTCTCCCGTAAGGTATCCAAACCCTACCCCAAATATAGGTGCACTAAAGAAATGCTCAACAGCAGCTCTATACAAATCAAACCTACCCCTATCCTCAATTCCTAATGAATTAAAGAAGTCCAAGCTATTGATAATAGGCGTCCAAAATGCAATTAGTGTTATAATACCTATAGCCGCCGTTACCGAATAAGCTACCCATAATGTCTTTTTTCCCTTAGCTCGCAAAAGTGCAAATACCGACACTGCCAAAAACATAGGCACCGCAAACATCACAGCATTTCGACTAAAAGTATAAATAATCGCAAACAATGCCGCACAGACAACTACAAAATATACAATCGGTTGTTTAGCATTATACATACGATACAGCACGAAGGGCAAAATCAAAGCTGTTTTGATACCGATAAGATTAGACGGCGACCATCCAAGAAAAATCATGCTTTTTGCCGCATTAGAGTTGCTACTCGTAAGATACCTAAGAGTCGGTTCTGTTAAATACAATAGCCCCATTTGAACAGCGATAACCGCCGCCATAACGGTTGCACACTCACAAACAAACTCAAAACTTGCCCTATCCCACTCTACCGTAACTACAAAATATACAAACACACTTAGTAAAACCGCAGACAAAGATGCCGCAAGCCATAATCCCGATAAAGTATATCCTGCAGTAAAGAGCCCTCCCGCAAAGTACGATATAGCTAAGACAATCAAACCCAAGAGCAATTTACTTTTTGTCAGTGCCTTACGAGCATTACACTCCTTAACCAGCTTAAAGACAAAAAGATACAGCAACGCAGCAAATAAGATAATTCCTAAGATTGTAAGATAAATAATTCCGCCAATACCTGTAATAAAGCTGTCAAAGTCCGTAATAAATATGTAGGAATTGTTGACTCGACTAAGTGCAATAAGCGAAAATAATAAAAGAGGAATAAGTCTTAAACCATTTCTGTTAAATATACAAATATAGACTGCAACAAGTGTAATAGTGCTAAAGTAAAAATATTCCCAACCAAAACTATGACATAATAAGCAAAAAATACCGATAACCGCTGGATAATACCATTTGGTCATAAATAAATTGATTTTATCTTTTACTTTATTAAAATATCGCATCAAAACATTGTTGCTTATTGCTGTCTTAAACTTAATTTCTCAAAAAAACGGCAAAATCAAAGCAATTGCTCCCAATATAGTCTAAATACTTTTTGCAACTCTCCTTTGTAACTAACACTTCCTATTATACAATATTTTAAGAAACTTGTACAGCATTTTTTAGTCGAAAATTAACGAAAACCCTAATCTATCAACAAATTGACTTTTTGTTTCACTTTTTGCGAAACAACATTAGAGTTGTTCCGCAACCTAGAGTGGTAGGATATGGTGTGGATTATTAGTCACAAGACAGTATCTTGACGAAGGCAATACTAGAAGTATTGTCAAGGAAAGAGGTTGGCTTGTGGCTGATAAGACCCACCTTAAACTGCCGCTCTAGGTTGCGGAATAACTCTATTAAAAAAAGTGTTGTCACATTAATTGTAGTCAACACTTTTTTAATGTTAATAAGTTGTTGTATAAATCTGTTCTAAAGTTAGAAATAGCAAATATAGGTTAGGACAGTTCTAATCTTTCATTATGCTTTCGCCTGTTTTGGCATCTTGAAACATTAGCCAGTAGCCTTCTTTTTGAGGCTCTTTTGGGTCTAGAGGCAACCATTGGCAATAGCCGTCTAATTCTTTGGGAGGTTCGGGGCTGTACTTGGCAGGGACGCCGTATACGATGTACTCGGGTCCTTGCCCGATTATTCCGACCACATAATGCCTTCCTCTGTTATCCCAGTCAACCTTAACCCAACGACTGTCTTCGATGAGGCTTTTTAGGCGGTCTTCCTTAGGATACTTGTCAAAAAGCGATTCAATTTGGTCACGGGTCTTATCAAAAAACGAAAGTGGTTTGACACGAGCGGTACGAGCAGCGGATTTTGCCGACGATGCCGAATATGTCTTGATAGTGGGTATAGCATATGCAGGATTAAGAACTTGGGTTGTTACGGTATCATTATTAACCGCCCCGTTGTTATGAGATTGATTTTGGTTAGGTGGACTATCGGGTTGTGCCTTGAGACTGACAGGTGGCGGAACAACAATAGGGTCGACTGATTCTTTTTTTGGGGCAGGGTGTTCTATACCGTCTTTAATTGATTTTTTTGGAACGGCAGGCTCCGCACTTTGGATATATCCTCTGTATAAGTCCGTAGGTGTCACCCGTGAGATTGCTTCGTCGGCGTTGCCTCCTCGCAATGACACTTGGGAGTAGTCGGAAGGTGTACCTCGTGGGTCAGCGCCACTCCCTCGCACCTCACTAGATGCCACCCGTGATTGTTCCTCTGCTGTCTGTCGTATGGATGGACGAGGGTTGCTAGCCTGCGATGACCTACCCGTATACCCATAATCAGGCGGAGCGTAACCTTGTGGCAAGTCGGGCGGAATATAATCTGCCGTTTCTTCCATAAAATAATTAACCTCGGCGACCGCCGAATCATCATACATTTGGGCAAGGTCGGTAAGGTTGCCAGAAGATTGCTGTGACCAATTTCCCGCCGCCGCAACTTCGCCCTGATAACTCGCCGAAGTAACCCCCTGCCCCTCATCACCACGATAACCGCCCGAACTATACAGACTCCCGTACGGCTCGGCGGCTTTTTCAGGGACAATATCCAAAAAATAATCTGTCAGCTTACCTTTGCTATAGCTAGGTGAAGTGACCTCTCCGCTACCCGAAGTAAGTGCGGCATAATTCGGTTGCTTTTCTTCTTCACCAAAAGTCTCCGAAACAACTTCTCCGCCGTTGCCGCCGATAAGCCATCCGCCCTTTACCCTCTGCAACCCGTCAAACATATTGCCGCGCCAAAGTTTGTTAGGACTTAGCGTGCCGTACATCACAGGCTCGACATTCTTGCCTACTTGCGCCACAACGCAATGCAAATCATCTATATCCAATCCGGGGGGCAAGTCAAAACGGGTGCTTATCTTGCCAAGACTCCCGAGAGGTCGCATTTGACAAGGCAAATCAAGCGCACGCACCGCCAAAAAATATTCGCCGTCGTCCAAATTCTCGAGGTCGTAAGTATTGATAAGACACTTAAGGGTGGACGCATTTTTTTCCATCGTAACCGTACCCTTGCAATCGTAGTCCAATCCCTTTAGCATGATTAGCTTTTTTTCAAATTTCATAATTGCCACCCATCTCTTACAGTATACAGTAATACTGTACGCACAATTTATCTTTTGTTGTCAATTATGTGGGGAAAATGTAAAATTTTAATAACGCAAAGTGCAAAACGCATAACGCATAATGATTGATAAGTTGTTTGCTCATATAACACCCAACTATTCACTCGTCCGACATTATGCGTTATGCGTTTTGCATTTTGCATTATTATCTATTACTTCCTATTCTTTTGTCCAATCCCTTTAAGCACATCACTCTTATACACATAGGTCAGTCCGTCCCTATCAGCTTGCTCCTCTTTTGCCAGCCTTATCAAGCGGCTCAAAAGTTCGGCATAACTCATTCCTTCATATTCAAAAAGATAAAAAGACAAACTCCCCGGTATTGTATTAATCTCATTTACATATAGCTTATCGCCGTCCATCAAAAAATCAATTCGTGCCACTCCGCTCGCTCCGATACTTTCAAAAGCCTGCTTTGCTACGTTTTTAACTTTAGCCTTTAGCTCGTCATCTATTTGAGCGGGCGATTTGACCCGTGTTCCCTTATCCGACTTGTACGCAGGGTCCATATATTTGTCCTCAAAAGTCAAAAATTCTTTCCATCCGACAGGTTGCTCTACTCCACTTGTTATCAAATCATTTTCACGACCTAATACCGCACAATTAAGTTCGATAAAGTCCACCAACGCTTTTTCGACAACCAGCTTACTGTCATATGCCGCCGCCGCCTTTGCCGCCTCGATAAGTTCGGCATCATTATTCGCAATTCCGATACCTATACTGCTACCAAGATTAGCCGGCTTAACAATAACGGGGTATTTAAGTTTTTCAGCGATTTTAAGAAGCTTATTAGGAGTTTCGTTAGCTTCTTTACTCAAAATCACATCATATGGCACCAACGGCAACTTAGCGTGCTTAAAAATCTTTTTCATCACGGCTTTGTCCATACCTGCCGCACTTGCCAAAACCCCGCAACCTGTATACGGTATGCCTGTGAGTTGAAGCAGTCCCTGCAAACACCCGTCCTCACCACCCACACCATGCGTACACACAACAATGCAATTAAGATTTTTGATATGTTTGCCCTTAGGTCCGATTAACGCCTTGCAACTTGGCTCAAGCCTTACGGGCAACCATTTTTTGCGTACCTTAGGATTGACATCTTCAAAATCAGCAACAGTTGTCATTTCTTTACCGCTATACCAAGCCCCTTCGCCGTCAATGTAAATAGGAACGGCGTCATATCCCGCCACTTGCAGTACATTGAGCGCTTGAACGCCCGTAATTATTGAGATATCATGCTCGCAACTTTTGCCCCCGAATATCACACCTACACTCATTATTTATGTAACTCCCCCGTAATCTATGTTTAGACCTGACCCAAAACCTATAGAAACTATCTAGCGATGTCTTGTTAGTGCTCACTCGCTATCTAATCACTCTAGATTTCGGGACATCTCTTAAAAAAAAGGTATATGCAATTATATATGCATATACCCCCTTCAGTGTTACTCTTTGAGTTGTTCAGTTTCGTTTAGCTTATTAAGCTGAAGCATCTTTGTGGCGACCTTAGCCGATGTTGTCTCAAGCGGAACAACTCTATTGTCCTTATAATAACGGACTGCAAGTCTACAAAAAACTACAAACTGACATAGTCCCTCTACATCATATATTTCTTGCTCTTTGGCTTACTCTTGATTTCTTTTAGCTTTTCTTCGTAGCCTTTGCGACCAAGCATTGCAAATGTGGCAAGCTTGCCCTCTTCTACGCCTGGTTGATTAAAGGTGTCTATGTTGAGGAGCTGACCAGCATAAGCGGTCTGCCACATTAGATAGGTCAAGAATTCGCCTATAGTGCTAGCATCAACTGTCGGGAAGGTTATGGTGTAATTAAGTCTGTTAGCCTTAGTTAGAGCAAATTCTGTTGCCACTCGTTCGGCTTCTATTAGCTCATTCATTGTGCGACCTTTAAGGAAGTCACCTAAGTTGTCACACCCGTCCGTTATCTTGGCTTTTGAGCGGAATTTGCCGACTTTTAAGAATATGACTACCTTATCAAAAGGTCCTTCGGTATAGAGTTGTACTTGCGAATGTTGGTCGGTCACCCCTAGTGACTTGGCAGGGGTTTGCCCCGCATTGACGGTATTGCCGTCCAAATCCAGCGCCTTACCAAGACTCTCGCCCCAAAGCTGACAATAAAAATCCGCCATATATCTAAGACTATCGGCATACGGCATCATTACCGAAATATTTTTGCC
>WQVM01000003.1 GCA_009783985.1 Bacillota bacterium
CGCTCCATATCGGCGGTCGTTTTGCATTCCCACATAGGTAGCTTATCGGCTATTTTTGTCTTATCACGATAGCCGTTTTTTAACGCTTGCCCTGTAACAAGTTCCGAATGCTCGCCGTGATAAAACCACGCACAATCGACATAATTGATTCCGTTATCTATAGCATAACGGATTAGGTCGATAGCAAGAGGGTAATTGACCTCGCCACCTTCTTTGCAAGGGAGTCGCATTGTCCCCATTGCCAGTGTGCTGATGTTAAAGTCAGGTCCGAATTTTCGTAGTTGTGTTTTCATTTTAATTGACTTCCATTATAAAATGTTGTATAGTAGACTTATATCATAGGAAGTAAAACGGAAAGAATCCGCCTCGTATATTTGATGTGGCGATAATTACAATAATAGTTGTGACAAAAAGCACAATATTGATAGTTAAAATCAACATAGACGATAAAAATAAGCGCCGTATAAGTTGACGGATAGCAAAGAGTGTTGAGAGTATAGAAGTTATAACTATAGGAAAAATGCAAATTGTCCAATACCACGCACTGGTTCTCTCGGATACGGCAAAGGACAAAAATCCGCCCAGTATCATAACACCAGAGAGTACACAAAAAAGAAATGCTAAACCATTAAAAAGTTTGTCACTGGGTGCGTTAGTATATTCACGGGATATTAGTTCTTCTAGTACATCTTTGCTCATATTTACAGACAGTATAGCATATAAAAACGAACTTGTCAAGTAATGAATAAAAAATTCAAGGATAAATTATAAAATATAAATTATAAAGGATTGACTTAGTGATTTTTTAGCTTCAACTTATAATTTATATTTTATGTCATAGGATATCGTTCCTACGCTAAAGCTGTGACACAAAAAAGGGCACCAGCCGAACCGTCGACAGCAAAGTTAGTAAGAAAATAAAAATAGACCTCGACGGCTTTTTTATAATTGATAATTATTATGAAACTAATACCTGCAATCAAGAATTATATTTGGGGTGGCACTAAGCTAAAGGAAAAATTTGGCAAAGTGTCCGATTCTCCTACTATTGCCGAGACATGGGAGTTTTCTATTCATCCGGACGGTGTTGCGACCACAGAGGACGGAAAACCATTATCTCAAATCCTGCCTGACTTGGGATTTCTGGTTAAGCTAATCGATGCTGCTGATAATCTGTCTGTGCAGGTTCATCCCGACGATACTTATGCCGCTAATGTCGGGTCTTTGGGCAAGCGTGAAATGTGGTATATAATTGATGCTGAGCCAGGAGCGGGGATATACTGTGGTTTTAAGCGTGATATGACTAAGTCCAAACTTAGGACAGCCCTAACTAATGGTACGATACTTGACGACCTTAACTTTTTTGAAGTTAAAGCAGGCGACTGTTTTTTTATAGAGGCAGGCGTTGTACACGCTATAGGCAAGGGCGTGACGCTGTACGAACTTCAGCAGAGCAGTAACCTTACTTATAGGCTGTATGATTATGGGCGTGTAGGTGCGGACGGCAAACCTAGAGAGCTACATATAGAGGACGCACTCAAAGTAGCCGACTTGACTAAATATGTAAGAGCCGACAGCAAGATAAAAGCAGGCAACGGCATACAAAGACTTAGCGGTTGCAAAAGTTTTACGGCATATGAGATTACTACAAAAAATCAAATGACTCTCAAGGGTGACCCAAATTCTTTTGCGGCTTTGACCGTTATCGAAGGCAAAAACGCAGGTCAAACGACTTTTGTCCAAGTTGGTCAAGATATAGAACTACAAGAGGATAGCAAAATTATTATGGCAAAAATGATTAAGTATTATTTAGGAATAGACATCGGCGGTACTCAAATCAAAGGCGGTATTGTCAGTAGTGACGGCTTGGTGTTGTCGCAAGGCAGTATAGCTACAGATGCCCAAAAGTTGTCGAGTTGTGTCAGTAGTTTTGGCGAGGAGCTTTTGGCGAAAGCAGGACTCAAAAAAGTTGACATAGAAGCAATTGGTATGGGGATTCCGGGGATTATAGACAGCGAGGCAGGCATTATTACTTACAGCAACAATTTGGCAATCAAGCATATTCCGATTGTCAAAGAGGTGGTTAAAGCGTGGGGCAAGGATGTACCGCCGATTTTTATTAGTAATGATGCTAATGTCGCCGCACTTGGCGAGTGCAAATTTGGGGCTGGCAAAAAATATAACAGCCTTGTTATGGTCACGCTTGGCACGGGTGTGGGTAGCGGTATTGTTATTGACGGCAAGATTTTTGAGGGTAATAAGGGTGCAGGGGCAGAGGTCGGACATATGGTGATTGAGAGGGACGGCGAGCCATGCAACTGCGGTCGCAAGGGGTGCTTTGAGGTCTACAGTTCTGCCAATGCGCTCAAGAGAGATATTTTGCGTGCGCTTGAGGCACATAAGGATAGCAAGATGTGGGAAGGTGTCAAGGATAAGGACAAAGTTGGCGGAAAACTTGCCTTTGACTACAGACACACCGACCCCATAGCCAAAAAAGTTGTTGACAATTACATCGATTACCTTGCAGACGGTCTTACTAATGTGGCGACAATATTCAGACCCGATGCAATAGTCATAGGCGGTGGTGTTTCGGCTCAAGGCGAAAACCTACTCAAAGACCTTAGGGTCATACTCAATAACAGAATTTTTGGACAAGAGTTAGGTCCAAAAGTCGAGCTAGTAACAGCCAAACTAGGCAACGACGCAGGCTTTTTAGGTGCGGCAGCCTTAGCAATGAGTAAGATGGAATAGACCCATTAGGAGAGAAAATATATGGAAATAGAAAACAGAACGATTGCACTACTAATTGATGCAGACAATATTTCAAAGGATTATTTTGCGACATTGCTAGACGAATTAAGCAAATACGGGCGTGTCACATATCGCAGGTTGTATGGCGATTTTTCTAAGCCAAAAGCAAACGGATGGCAGACGGCATTGCTTGAGCATTCTATAGAGCAAATTCAGCAAGTAGCATATACATCTGGCAAAAACGCATCTGATTCGGCTATGATAATTGATGCTATGGATATTTTGTACAAAGACAAGGTAGACTGTTTTTGTCTTGCGACTAGCGACAGCGATTTTACCGGTCTTGCGATGAGATTTAGGAATGATAATCTAATTGTAATCGGTGCAGGCGAAAAAAAGACACCAAGCTCCTTTAGAAAAGCGTGTGATAGATTTATACCGATTGATGAATTGTTAAAGGCAAAGACAGGCGGACAAGAGCAGTCGCAAGAAGTAATCTCTACAGAAAAGAAAGCCACCGTAAATAATGTAGCCAAAAAGCAAACGCCCGCTATCAAAAAAGATACAGGGACTGATGCTGAGAGAGAAAAAAAGCTAGACAAATTTGTTGATATGGCAAAAAAGATGATTGAAGACAAAGCCGAATCGGACGGCTATATGAATTTTTCGGTTTTGATAAGACAGATTTATCGCAAAATGAACGACTTCAACCCAACACTATACGGACACACAAACAGCAGCCCATCATCATTTTTTAAGAGCCTAAAAAATAAAAACGGCAAAGCAATATTCGAACTAAAAAAAATAGGCTCAGTAGACCACATCAAAATCAATGTATAATAGTCCAACAAAAAAAATGCGTGTTAAAGTGCTTTTTTTGCTAGACCACTAATATCAAATCGTAGGGGCGGGCGTCTCCGACCGCCTTATAACAACAATTATCCGTATTATTTTACGCTGTTGTCCCACAGTTTGTCGGGCTATGATATGTAATTGATTTACCAAGTCGTAGGGGCGGATGGTGATCCGCCCGAATACTTTCAAATCCTTATTTATCCACAATTTAGTTTCGCCAAAAAAACATTACAAAAACATTTGACAACTTGCCACATATTATAGTATACTTATAACAATGGTTATTACACTTAAAGGTGAGCATAGCAAGCAAGCAAGCAAGCAAGCAAGCAAGCAAGCAAGCAAGCAAGCAAGCAAGCAAGCAAGCAAGCAAGCAAGCAAGCAAGACATTTCTAGCTTGTAACCTTTTTAAGTGCAATTCATATTTATTGGCTGTTTCTGCTATATAAGCGGAAGCGGTTTTTTTTGTTGCATTATTTACGCAAAAGGAGATTAAAATGAAGAAAAAATTATTAACAATCGCTTTGGCAATAGCCTTAGCAATGACAGTTTTCGCCTTTGCAGGTTGCGATTTAGGTGATGGGTCAGGGTCAGACAATCAAAACGGGCAAGAGCTGATGCAGCTAAATCCAATACGAAATCCACGGCTTTTAGGCAGATCAGTGACCTTCGATATGGATTCTAGGACAGAGCGTATTAGGGTAGGATTTATGTATTGGGATGAGTATGCGGAGAGAGTGGATGTGATAACAAGGGTAAATACTGAGGGCTTTGAGGATGAGGAATTTTTCTATTATTACCTTACACTTATTCATTATTTGGGTGGAGGTCTGCGTGGCATTGATCTTGAATTTCTTTTTGAAGCTGGTTATGTGCCAAGACAAACTTTTCTTGATGTATCTATTATTGCTGTTGGCACAAGTGGAGTACACAAGAATTCTGACCCAGTTATAGTTGGACCAATTAGGGCACCAGCGATTCCTTTATGATAGTGATATAGGGACAGGGGTGTCGACAACTTATATAAAAACAGACCACTTCCTTTCTTCTCTCTTCTTTTATCTCTATTCTCAATTTATCACGCTGTAGTTCCCCTAGGCATATACTATTGTTATGGCGACAATAGTAATTGATGCGGGTCACGGTGGCTCAGATTGGGGTATCACGAGAGATAACCGTATGGAAAAAGCAGACGCACTAGGCTTTGCGATGGCGCTTGGCGGTGAGCTACAGAGGCGGGGGCATAGGGTGATTTATACGAGGGAAAGCGATGTTTTTATCCCTCTCAATGAGCGGGCAAGAATCTCTAACAATGCAAGAGCAGACTTATTTGTGTCAATACATAGGAACGGACATACCACGGCGACCGCTAACGGATTCGAGAATATTGTCCGCCCAAATGCTTCGCCTCGTGAGATAGCGTGTGCGACAAGTGTGCTTAATAGAGTTAATGCTTTGGGTGTTTTTACTAATCGTGGACTCAAGACGGGTAATTTTGTTGTGCTTAATGCAACCAACGCACCTGCTATGCTTGTTGAGTATGGTTTTTTGTCAAATGTTTCGGACAATCAGCGGTATGACCAAAATTTTAGACGACTTGTTACGGCAACAGCGGATGGTATAGAGGATTGCCTAGGCGGAGGGGGAACAGTTCCGCCGCCACCACCACCACCACCGAGCGGAGGCTTGCAAGGCACAATTTCGACCACTAGCGGAAATTTGAATGTAAGAAGTGCCCCTAATACAGGTGCAAGTATCATAGGCTCTTTGCCTAACGGTGCAACCATAAATATTCTAGGCGAACAAAACGGCTGGTTAAGGATAAATTTTCAGGGCAGAGACGGCTGGGTTTCTGGCGGTTTTGTCCGAATTGGAGATACAGGAACAGTAGCAACCACAGGCGGCAACCTCAATATGAGAGCATCCCCAAATACAACTTCGGCAGTGTTGGTCACAATCCCAAACGGTACTCGTATTCCGATAACAGGCATTTCAGGCAACTTCCTACAAACCTTCTTTGCCGGCAGAACAGGCTGGGTCTCAAGAGATTTTGTTAGGGTTTAGAATCAAGGCAAACAATTGTAGGAACGGATACCATCAATAACAAATCGTTTTAGTGTTTTGTAAGGAGCATTGCTATATCATGGCGATGCTCTTTTTTTGAGGGAGAGGGGTGTAAGATGATTGACTTTTGGTGTGGGGTTGTAGTAGAATGTTAGGGATATGGAAAAGATAATAAAAAAGATAATTATGAAAAAGCCCATTGTAGAAATGCAAGGGGACGAAATGACACGGATTTTGTGGGATTGGATTAAGGAACTTCTTATTGAGCCGTATGTTACTCTCAAGGTTGCTTTTTTTGATTTGGGGCTTGCTGAGAGAGAGAAGACAGATGATAAGGTTACGCATGAGGCTGCGGCGGCAATCAAAAAACACAGGGTAGGTGTTAAGTGTGCTACTATCACACCTAACGCACAGAGAATGGAAGAGTATAAGCTGTCTAAGATGTGGCTTAGTCCTAACGGCACAATAAGAGCGGCACTTGACGGGACGGTATTTCGGACTCCTGTAGTGTCAAAAAATCTCAAGTCATTTGTACCCGGTTGGGTTAGTCCTATTACGGTAGCACGCCACGCTTATGGTGACCTTTATCGTAATCAAGAATTTTTGGTTGAGGGTGCCGGTGCGGTGGGCGAGCTTGTACTAAAATACGCTGACGGCAACGAAAGACGCAGACAAATCGCAGCCTTTGACGGCGGCGGTGTGCTTCAGGGTATACATAATACCGACAAATCTATTGCCAGTTTTGCCAGAGCGTCATTTACTTATGCTTTATCAGTCAAGCAAGATTTGTGGTTTGGCACAAAAGACACAATCAGCAAGACTTACGACCATAGATTTAAGGATATATTTGGTGAGATATTTGAGAGTGAATTTGCTGATAAATTTAAGGAAGCCGGTATCAATTATGACTATACGCTTATAGATGACAGCGTGGCTAGAGTTATGAGAAGTAGCGGTGGTTTTGTGTGGGCGCTCAAGAATTATGACGGCGATGTAATGAGTGATATGGTAGCGTCGGCTTTTGGCAGTCTTGCGATGATGACAAGCGTGCTTGTAAGTCCTGACGGTTGCTTTGAATATGAGGCGGCACACGGTACGGTTACAAGACATTATTATAAATACCAAAATGGTGAAAAAACCTCGACTAATCCTGTGGCAACAATCTTTGCGTGGAGTGGTGCACTTCGTAAGAGGGGCGAGTTAGACGGTAGCAAGCGATTAGTCAAATTTGCAACTAAGCTAGAAACCGCTACCCTAAAGACTATTGAGCGAGGCACAATTACAGGTGACTTGGCATCATTGTACAAGGGCAGAAAAAAGCCTAGGGTCGCCGAGACAAGAGAGTTCTTAGAAGAAATACAAAAAATATTGAAATAAGGTTAGGATAAAAACCCATGAAATTCAAATCGGAATTAGATAAAGACTTTTCTCCTATTATATTAGGGTGGGAAGACTTTCAAAAAAGAGCGACAAAACCGTTTGGGATAGCAATAGAGGACGCTGACGGGTTTAATTATAGATTTAAGTGCAAGATAGGGTCCAGTAAGGGAGAGAACTATTTTTTTATTGAGCGTATAGTCAAAAGTTTGTTATGGATTGTAGGCGGTTACAAAATATATCTTGCAGGTAATGGCGAAATTAGCGAAAGAATAAGAGCCGATTACGAAATTGGCGCAAGAGTATTTGATGCGGGTATAGTTAAGGCTGTTTATGATAGACCCGTTGAGATTATTACTTGCGAACATCTGCCTAAGCTCAAGCGTCGGACTGTTATGGCAGGCGGTAATACTAAGGGCTGTCGCATAGGTTTTGATGCGGGAGGCAGCGACCGTAAGGTTAGTGCGGTGATAGACGGCGAGGTAGTATTTAGCGAAGAGGTTGTATGGCATCCTAAGATAAATGCCGACCCTCAGTATCATTTTGACGGGATTCTGTCCGCACTCAAGACAGCGGCGGCAAAAATGCCCAAAGTGGACTCGATAGGCGTGTCAAGTGCGGGGATATATATCAACAATCGTACTTGCGTTGCCTCATTGTTTAAGGAAGTCCCCAAAGAGCAGTTTCATTTGGTGCGTAATATATACGAACGCACGGCAGAAGCTTTAGGAAAAAATATCCCTGTAACGGTGGCTAATGACGGAGATGTTACGGCAATTGCCGGCGGAATGATGCTAAAGTCAAACGGAGTATTGGGGATAGCTATGGGTACAAGTCAAGCGGGAGGTTACCTTAATGCTGACGGCGGACTTAACGGTTGGTTGTCGGAACTTGCTTTTGCTCCGTGTGATATAAGTGCAAAAGCAGTTGAGGACCCATGGAGCGGTGATTTTGGTACAGGAGTAAATTATTTTTCGCAGGACGCTGTAATCAAGTTATGTCCCGAAGCAGGCATCAATCTTGACCCAAAAGCAACTCCTGCCGAAAAACTTAGTGCAGTACAAGAGCTTATGAAAAAACAAGACCCCCGTGCCAAAGAAATTTATCGCACAATAGGGATATATCTAGGTTATACTTTGCCGTTTTATTCGCTTTTTTATGACATCAAATATGCGCTTGTGTTAGGGAGAGTTCTTAGCGGTGCAGGCGGTGACTTGATTGTTTCAACGGCTATCGATGTTCTCAAAACAGAATTCCCCGATTGCGGAATACAAGTCGTAACGCCAGACGAAAATTTTAAGAGAGTGGGGCAGTCTATAGCCGCATCAAGTTTGTAGGAAGCGAGTTTGGCGGTGAAAAACAATTGTGAGAGCCTAGAAAGTTGTCGTAGGGGACGATGGCGATCGTCCTGCATAAACACCACAAAAGCCCATATTCTCGGGACGATTGCCATCGTCCCCTACAACAACTTTAGTAGCATATTATTTGCTATTAAATACCTATTCAGAAAATTCTAGTCAATTCAAAAGATTTTATAAGGTACTATAGCAAAAAATGATTACAGCAAATGCAAATTCAAAAATAAATACTTTCAAAGTGGCGGCGCTCACTATTGCTTCTTTGGTAATAATGGGGTATCTAAACGCCCTTGCACTCCATAATTATGAGCTTAGAGCTATGATTTCGGCTCAATCAGGGGCTATTATTTGGTTAGGAATTTATGCCGGCTGGGGGGAGTGGGGTCGCCTTATCGGGACGCTAGGATTATTTTTTGGGTTTATGATAGGTGCGGTCTTTGCACTTTATACACAAAGATTATTCGCTAACAAAAGATTGCAATTTTTTTATAACTGGACGGCATTCATTCTTCCTATTGTATTGTACCCGATTTTGATGCAGTATGTCGTACCGCCGGTTATTTCGTTTTTTGTTTTAGGGTTTTCGGCAGGTGCTACGCTAGGATTTTTCAGAAGAGTATATCATATGGAAATTAATACTTCGATGGCGACGGCTAATGTGAGGTTTTTGGGATTGGCTGCTGCGGAGGGGTTTTTCAAAAAAGATACTAGAGGAAAAAATGCCAGAGCTACATTTTGGGTGTTTTTTGCGGCTGTCTTTGCGTTTGCGTTCGGAGCATTTGTATATGTAATGTTTGCTCGGATTGACAATTCTCTTTCTGCTAATGTTATTATCGGGCTTTATAGAGGTACAAGATATTGTAGAATTAGCGGACAAGTTATTCATACTAATATCGTAGTCATTATAGGTCTTGTTTTAATGTGTGCGTTGCCGTATTTTTTGTGTCCTGCACCCCACACTACACCAAAAGAGCCTCTGGGGCACAGTATCATACCTGCTAATCATCGCAAAGCAGATGACGCCGAGCGAGCGGCTGCTGTAGGTGAGACGATGCTAGAAAATGTTTCGGCAGACGGAACGGTAATAGACAATGATGAGCATTAGACAGTCTAATTATGGAAGAAACTAATTATAAAAAAACAATTAAGAAATTGTTAATACTTGGGAGTATACCTATTGTTAATGTAGTAATAATTTGGGTATGTATGTGTAAAGTTAAAACAAAGTTAATTTATGTCTTTATATTTATCGTAATGCCTATAATGGCATTATCCATAGTGGGTCTAATGTTGTTGCTTGAATTTGTGTTTTCTGGGATTTTGAGTTCATACTGGATATTTATTGTTGTTATTCCCATGTATTATTATATTGCCTATCTCTCAATCTTGTATTATTTTTGTATGATTAAAATAATTTTAGCAAGAAAAGCAAGACTTATAGCAAGAAGTGAGCAGAGAAGAGAAGAAGAAAGGAATGTTGTAATACCAATGCTTGTTAAAAAAGATGAAACGACAACAAATGATGGACAAAATTATAAATCTTAGAGATGATGTGATAGTGACTCTCACTATTAAACAACTAATTAAAAACCACAACCGCCTTATATTGGAAATTGGTTAAAGCATACTAAAATATTTTTTCTCAGTCCCCGTCATTGCGAGCCGTCGCTACAATAGATAGTAAGGATAAGTATCTGCGGCGAAGCAATCTAGTTAAGGAATAAATGGAGACATAGATAGTGTATTCAACTATTCCTTAGCTAGATTGCTTCGCCGCACAACAATTCCTTATATCCTAATAATGTGACGGCTCGCAATGACAAGGGTAGGGGCTTCGGTATCTCTTGACCAAATACTTTATAGGGCGATGTTAATTAAGGAGTATAACAATGAAAAAAGAAATTACAAAAGACATGACAATTTTTGATGTCTTGCAAATGGATAACAAACTCGCAGGAGTTTTTATGGAGTTTGGTATGCATTGCTTCGGTTGTCCGAGAGCAAGAGGCGAGACAGTCGAGCAAGCAGCGGCATCTCACGGTGTTGATTTAGATGTTATGCTGGACAAACTAAATAACAATTAGGAATAATAACAATTAGGAATTAGGAGTTAGGAATTAGGAATGGTTGACTTAGTTAAATATGAGTTATACATTTTGCATTATACTCGCCAACAATTCCTAATCCTTAATTTCTAATTCCTAATTGCATTTATGAATACTCTTAATGGTGTAATTCAATCAATAGTTTTTCGCAACGATGACAATGGTTATTCGGTGCTCAAGGTCGCCGCAGAGGGTGGAATTGTTGTTACATGTGCGGGCGTTTTTCCGCCTATCAAAACGGGCGAGAGCGTACGGCTGGAAGGGGAGTATAATACTCATCCTAAGTATGGACAACAATTCAAAGTGACGAGGTTTGAGAGTGCTGGTCTAACGAGCGATGATGCGATAGCAACTTATTTGGGCAGCGGTGTTATCAAAGGCGTAGGACCTGTTACGGCTCGAAGTATTGCCGATAAATTTGGCGATAAGACATTAGAGATTATAGAATTTTCGCCGCATAAATTAGCGGCGGTGCGTGGTATCAGTGCAAAAAAAGCGCAGGAAATAGGCGCAAAATATCAAGAGATTAAAGCAACGCAAGAAGCGGTAATGTATTTGCAGAGTAATGCTATATCATTGCCGCTTGCACTCAAAATTATTAAAGCGTACGGCGATAATACAGTTGCCGTTGTTAAGACCAATCCGTACAGACTTATAGAGGATGTGCACGGGATTGGTTTTTTGACAGCCGACCGAATTGCCGCCAAAATAGGCATAGCCAAAAATTCCGCCTTTAGGTTAAGGGCGGGACTTATTTATACCCTCATTACTTCGGGCGATAAAAGCGGTAATACTTATTTGCCGTATGAAACTCTGCGTGGAGAAACAGCGGAGTTGTTGGCGTTGGATATTATGACGCCGCAACCTGATGACCCTTTTGATAACATTATCGACTTGCTGGTTATCGAGAAAAAAATTAAACAATTGAAAATCGGCGATGTTAATGCGATTATGTTGCAACAAGTGTATTATCGTGAAAAGGGCGTTGCTGTACAGCTTGTCAAAATGATGGGTGCAGATAGCAAAGAGGTCTATGATGTTACTTCGGAAATTACAGCTTTTGAAAAGCAAAATAGGGTAATGTTCCATGAGCAACAGAGACGGGCGATAGAGCTTGCGGCAAGTTGCGGCGTTCTTGTAATTACAGGTGGTCCGGGTACGGGCAAGACAACTATAGTGCGGGCGATACTTCAGGTCAATAGACAACTTAACCGTAGTGTGGCTCTAATGGCGCCTACGGGTCGGGCGGCTAAACGATTGAGTGAGACAACCGGAATTGAGGCATTTACTATTCATAGGTTATTACTCTCGACTTGCAACAAAATCACAGATGATGTTGTTATTGTAGACGAGGTCAGTATGGTTGATGTCAGCCTTATGCATTCGCTTATTTTGGCACTCAAACCGGGGGCAAAACTTATAATGGTGGGTGACAAAGACCAGTTGCCGAGTGTAGGGGCAGGCAATGTTTTGGGAGATATATTAGGCTCTAATATCGTCACGGTTGTGGAGCTTACTCATATTTACAGACAAGAGGGCGGCAGTCTGATTGTCAGTAATGCACACGAAATTAATAAAGGTAAAATGCCGATACTTACCCGTACTGATGAGGATTTTTTCTTTAAGGGATGCGCTACACCGGAGGATGCGGCGGCTCAGTGCATAGATATGGCAGTAAGGCGCTTGCCGAGTTTTCTAAAAATCGACCCTCTCAAAATCCAAATACTTGCGTCTATGAAGAACGGTATGGCGGGAGTGAATATTCTTAACAGCAAGATGCAAGAGGCTCTTAACCCCCAAGGAGCTGGTAAAAACGAATATCGCTATGATGATAGGCTCTTGAGAGAGGGGGATAAGGTCATGCATATCGCTAACAACTACGAGTTAAAATGGCGTAAAGCAAGCGGTGCGGGAGATGAGGGCGAGGGTGTTTTTAACGGGGATTTAGGGCGGATAAGGTCAATCGCACAAGGCGGCGGTTATATAGAAGTTGAGTTTGAAGACGGGCGGCTTGCGCAATATACTCCCGACCTATATAGTCAGCTAATGCTTGCGTATGCCATAACCGTGCATAAGAGTCAAGGGTCAGAATTCGATGCGGTTATAATGCCGGTAATCGGGGGTAGCTATATAATCAACACCCGCAATCTTTTGTATACGGCGATTACCCGCGCTAAAAAACTTGTCGTGCTAGTAGGGGAAGAACAGCATATTCAAAAAATGGTACGCAACAATTATATCGCCGAAAGACATACAGGACTTAGACAATTTTTGGCGGAAGCGGTAAATGAGATTGATAAATTAGGAATTATTGACTAGTTAGAGATAAAGAAGAAAAAAGAGAGAAGAAAGAAAATTGACGAGAAGTTGGGCAAACAATCGTAGGGGCGGTTCGCCCTCGACCGCCCGAATAATAATTATCAACTTGCAAAAAAAATGATAGAATTGTTCGGGCGGTCGAGGGCGAACCGCCCCTACGACTAGGAACACAATTGTATATCATATTTCAACGAGTGGAGTATACAGCGGTAACGATGTAAGGGGCAAAGAATCGTTCCTAATAACAATGAAACATAAGTCAACAACATTAGAATTATTATCGCCGGCAGGTGATATGACTATGCTAAAAGCCGCTATAACAAATGGTGCAGATGCCGTCTATTGCGGGCTTGACCGTTTTAGTGCAAGGGCAAAGGCGGTCAATTTTGATTTGGCTACAATGATAGAGGCGATACAGTACGCACATTCCTTCGGGGTCAAGGTTTATGTTGCTATCAACACTCTTATTTATGACCGTGAGTTAGCTGATGCGGTGAGTCTTGCCGCGACACTACACAAAGCAAATGTTGATGCCATAATAGTGCAGGATTTAGGATTAGTTAAGAGGTTAAGAGAGGAATTGCCTGAGTTGGCTTTGCATGCCAGTACTCAAATGGGAATCCATAATCTTGAAGGAGTCAAATTTGCCGAGAGCTTAGGGATAAAAAGAGTCATTTTGTCTAGAGAGACGACACTTGACGACATCAAGAGAATTGGAGATAATAGCGATATAGAGCTTGAATTTTTTGCGCACGGAGCGTTATGTGTTAGCTTTAGCGGCAACTGTTACCTTAGCGGAATTTTGACAAGGCAGAGCGGTAATAGGGGACGGTGCTTGCAACTGTGCCGCAAGGAGTATTTTGCTAACGGACAAAAAGCTAGGTGGCTTTCGGCAAAAGATATTGATATGTCGGGCGTTATCGGAGAGCTTGCGGCAGCGGGGATAACTTCTTTTAAGATTGAGGGACGGCTAAGGACTCCCGAATATGCGGCGAGTGTGACAAGTGTTTATCGCCGCATATTAGACGGACAAAAAATTGACAAGACGGAACTTAGCAAGCACCGCATTAGGGGCGGCGGCTGTACGGCACATTTGTTTAATGCTAATACCGACACAATTTGCGAGATTAAGACGGGGAGGAAAAGAGTTGAAACATATAATCGCCGTAAATAGCCTTGAGCAGTTGCAGTTTGTGTCGTTAGGTGCGGATTGTGTTATATATAGTCCTTTCGAATACACCATAGCTGATGTCCAAAATTTTATCAAGAGATGTCCGCTACCTGTGTATCTTAATCTGCCTAATATCGCAAGGAGTAAGGACATAGATATTTTGTCAGTTATTGATGCCGATAATTATGTTGTCAATAATCCATATGGGTTTGAGATAGCTAAGGGTAAAAATATTATATTAGGCACAGGACTTAATTTGGTTAATAACGGTTGGCAAGGGTGTAGGATATTAGGGCTTGAGAGCAAAGTTTTTTTTGAGCCGACTGACATTGTTTATGCTTTTGGGCGACCTATTGTTATGTCGTTTTGCCATCATGCTCCTAAGTCTTTGACCGATGACCACGGTGCTAAGTTTGTAGTCAAACAGACAAAGATAGCCAATAGCTACTACAATATGTACAACAATTTGCCGATTAATGTGTTGCCGTTACTCAAGCAAAAAAAGGTTCTAGGCAAAGTCGGACTACTGTATGATTTTTGTTCTTATTATGTAAGTGAGCTAAAGAAGTGGGATTACAGCAAGCTACTAGACTCGTCCTATCCAAGTACTAGAGGACACCTATATAGGGGTGTAGAATGACGAGGTTCGGGCGGTCGGGAATACCCGCCCCTAGACGCTTCGCTTGGTCTGCGACGGGGATGTTCGAGTGGGGTTGTAGATATGATATGTAGTTGGAAACCCGTTGTAGGGGCAAGCATTGACCGCCCGAATACTAATTATCTACTTAAAATAAAATCTAAAAAACAAATATGATAAATACGATCAATACATTAGAATTTGATATAATTTTAGATAGGGTAGCAGCGTATGCTGTATCAACACCGGCTAAAGCTGAAGTGTTGCAACTTTTGCCGTGTGCGGATATAGCCGAAGCAAAATTACTGCTTGATGTTACTGACGAGATGCGGTTACTTAGTCAAAGACATAGTTTTTTTGTACCGACTTTTGAGGATATAACCGATAGTGTGGCGAGGGCAAAAATCGGTGGAAGTCTTATTCCAAAAAACTTATCCAATATTGCCGCTATACTTAGGACTGCAAGGCTTTTTGGACTAGCCGTTAGCAAAGAGGAGCAAGAGAATATCCCCAACCTAACTATTTGGGCGGACGCATTAGAGCCGACAGATGACCTAGAGCGTGCAATTAGTAGAGCGATAGAGGGCGACTCGGTGCGTGATGATGCCTCCGAGCCGTTAAGAACAATCAGGCGGCGAATCATCGCACAGGACAACAAACTCAAGCAAAAACTCTCCTCATATTCTAAGAGCGGAGAGCATTCCAAATATTTGCAAGACAATATAGTTACAGTGCGTAACGGGCGTTATGTGTTGCCGGTTAAGGCGGAGTTTCGTCCCAATGTGCAGGGACTGGTGCATGACAAGTCAGCAGGAGGAGCAACTGTCTTTGTTGAGCCTTTTGCTGTGGTGGAACTTAACAATGAGTTAAAAGCATTATACTCTGAGGAACTTGCCGAGGTTGAGCGTATACTCAAAGAATTGTCAGCCTTAGTCGCACAAAAATCTGCTCAAGTAGAAATAGCCTTTGAATATATGGTTAGAGCAGACATAACTCTTGCAAAATTTTTGTACTCAAAGTCAATTAGTGCTGTTAAGCCGCTAATAAGTGACGCCAAAACAATCGAAATCAAAGAGGGCAGACACCCACTTATTGACCCTCAAAAAATTGTGCCGATTGACCTGGAGTTAGGTGACACCAAGCACATTATGCTACTTAGCGGACCTAACACAGGGGGCAAAACAGTTACACTAAAAACTGTCGGATTATTTTGCTTTATGAGTGCGGTGGGGATTTTTGTGCCGTGTAAGTCGGCTAAACTACCCATATTCAAAAACATCTATTGCGACATTGGGGACGGGCAAAGTATCGCCGAGAGCTTGTCGACTTTTAGTTCAAGGCTGGTCAGGCTCAAAGAAATAACCGACAATATGAATAACAAGAGCATTATACTGCTTGACGAGCTAGGTGCAGGGACAGACCCCAACGAGGGTACGGCACTTGCGATTGGGATTATAGAGCGGATTAAGGAAGCAGGGGCAATGGCGATAATCACCACTCACTTTGGCGACCTCAAAAAATATTCGGCAGGCGACCCTAAGATTATCGGGGCGAGTATGCAGTTTGATGATGTGACTTTGCGTCCTGCCTACAAGCTGATAATGGGTATTCCGGGGGTGAGTAACGCAATTAGAATAGCCGATAATTTGGGACTTGATAAACGAATAACTTTGGTTGCTAATAAGCATCTCAAATCGGGATATGTATATTTTGAGAATGCTCTTAGAGAGGCACAAAAACTCAAAGGTCAAGCACTCAAAGAGTTAGAGGTAGCAGAGGTGCATAAATTAGAGGCAGAAAAAGCACGCACTGCCGTCGAATACGAAAGGGACAAGCTAACCAAGCAAAGAGAGGGTTTTAGTAAGCAAGCAAAAAATGAAGTTGACAAGTTAGTAGAAAAAAGCAAAGCAAAAGCAGACAGTATAATCAGTCAGCTTAAAGAATGTTTAAAGCAAGGTGACGAATCAGCTTATTTTGAGGCACGCAAACTAGCCGTGCAGTTAGAGCAGATTGCCACAGTCAAAGAGCAAAAAAGAATAGACCTAAAACCTCTTACAATGTCACAAATCAAGCAAGGTATGGCAGTAACAGTTATATCTCTAGGTTGTGACGGCATAGTCAAATCAATCAACCAAAACAAAAAACTAGTGCAAGTTGTATCAGGAATAATGACACTTAATGTCAAAGCAGAAGACCTTGCCGAGAATAAAACTAGCCCCAAAAGAGCAGAAAAAACAGTAGCAAAAGTCTACAAGCAAGAAAGAGTTGCGGACGAAGAAAAACAAATCACCGTCCGAGAAATCAACATAATAGGACAAACAGTAGACGAAGGAATTAGACTGGTAGACATATTTCTAGCTGACTGTATATTAGACGGAACAAAAAACATCCGCATAATCCACGGCAAAGGCACAGGTGCCCTAGGCAGAGGAATTCAATCCCACCTAAAATCCCTACCACACATATCCACCTACGACTACGGCGGTCACTACGACGGCGGCACCGGTGCGACTGTAGTGGAATTGAAATAAAAAAGCCCCATCTAATAGATGGGGTTTTAGTTAGCGTATACTATAAAGACATCATTTGGTCATCTGTCTTTGCGAGCCGTCACAATAGTAGGGCATAAGGAATTGTTGTACGGCGAAGCAATCCAGTTAAGGAATAGATGGGAACATAGATAATGTATCTGCTTATTTTACAGATAATCATCTATATCAAAACCATTTAATACCCAATCATAACCCATAAATGTCGGCACTCTTGGATGACCTGTTTTTGTTAGTTCGCCTGCAAATACCCACTTGCAGTCAAAATCATAGGTGGTTTCAACGATTTTTGCCAAACATTCTTTAGAATGTCGCCACCTGTCAATAATCTCTCCCCAGGCTGCCCACATTGTGATTTCGCCGTCTAACGAACTTAACACTTGTCTAATAACCTCAATATTTTTTTGTATCAAACTATCGTCTTTAACTTGCGGAACTGCTCCGCCGAAGTGCTGATAGCGCAACGGATACAAATTTATCATAACTATCCCGTCATAGCCTTGTAGTTCCGCATACTTCATAACTCTTAGAGTTGTTTGGTCAGGCTCGTTTTCGTTAGCTGTAGACGGGCAAAACCCCACGCATACAAGGTGCTTTTTGCCCTCTGTTTGCAGGTAATAGCGGTGTTTCTCGTCACCGTTATATCCAACTGTAATAAATTTAGATTTGTTATTTTTAGAAAAACTGCTAGGCTTTTCCCAACGCAAGTAGGTGGTGTTGCAATAATCACAAAAGTCATCCTTAAAACTTGCTCCGCATTGTGTACATAGTTTTGCTGTGGGTACTAAGGGTGCATATACTAATGGTGTCATATCTTTTGCTCCGTAATAATTTGTTTTTTGTATATTTTTTTCGTAGTAATCAGTAATAAGTCCGCTTGGTGCAAACCCGTTTGGCCAATATGAGTTATGCGTAGAGTAGGGGGCGATATATAGGATAACTTTTCTAATGATGTTAGATTTTGTATTTTTAATTGTAATCTCCCACATATCTAGTATAATTTCTTTATGGCTTGTACTGCCTAATCGAACGCTATTTACTATTGTTTCGTCATCTGATACACATCGTAGAGATTTTATATACGCATAACTGTTAGGAAGAGAAGTAACACAAATTGGAATATCAGGAACAGTCCCGAATTTTTCTTTATAATTTCCATCAAAAACACCTTGTTCACTTAATTTTTCAAATCCAACATCACCAAAAAGATTTTTAAGTTTTTTTATCAAGTCGTCTTGTGTTTTTGTATCGTTTTTAGTATCGTGTTCGATGTTATTGATTTTTGTAATTTCGCTTATTATTTTTTTTGGCAAAATATTGCTAGGCTTGCCTAAAAGTATATCAAGAATATTTTTGAGTTCTCCTGATTCTTGTGGTTTAATTTCTTTTTCATAAAATGCATTTACATATGGATATGTTTTACATCCCAAATTTGTTTCAAATTGCTTATTAAATAAACCTACATCACCCATAGTAAAGCTACTTACTTCGGCATAACCTCCAGCACCCCACCCATGCTTAACTCTTTTAATATATTTTCCTGCAACTCTAGCGACATTATATGCTCCGTTTTGAGTTTTTTTGACAGTAGCTCTGACTATGCCGTACACTAATAAAGACATGGGGATAAGAAGGGCTATCATAAGAATTATGAGAGAAGGCTCTATATTGCCATATGAGACAATTCCAGCAATTGAAACAAAAAGCCATACAGAAAAAAGAAAAACACACAATGAAAGCAATAATATATATGCTAGGCATTTATTTAGCAAAGATTTTTTAATGCAACCAACACAAATATAAAATGATATATAAGAATTTGAAAATTTCTCTGTTATTTGATAAGGCTGATTAAGATAATTGGGATTAAAGCCAGTACAATTAGTGTCTATGTCAAGGAAAGTTCTTTTTATCTCACCCTTTCCGCCACAACCAATACACTTAGAGGTTGTGTTGACTTGATTTTTAGAATCAATATTGTTGACGGCTTTTGGTTGCTTTTGTTGTGGATTTTGAGAAATAGTTTTTTTATGGTTGTTAATATAAAAGTGTAATCCACAATGCAATCCACCTGTGCAAAAGCCAATAATTGCTCCGATAGGAATAATGTGAATGTTTTCCATGGATGACAGGAAGAATAGGAAAGCAGAAATTAGTGTGCCTAGACAACAAATGCAAGCACCTATTGCAATATACAAGTCTATGCGGTCTTTTTTGTCTATGTATTTTATTGCAGATGTCAAACAGATATAGATTGCAATATGGCAAAGAATGAGTGCTAGAAAGCCTAGTAATAGATAATAAAGCCACATATTGTTTTATCCTCCGTAAATAAAAAAGTGTCGCCTCAATTAAGAGACGACACCCCAAAAGGCATAATCTCCTAATTGTTAGCGACACAACCACAAAAGTTTGCGGGGAGAATAGCCTAGAGGGCAGAATTCGTCCGCAAACTTTATTAAGTTGTGTCGCATTATCTAGTGTAGTACTGTTGTTGCTATTTGTCAAGTAAAGATTTGTATCTGTCGTAATAATTTGAAAAACGATTTTTTTGAGTGTTCTGCGAAATTCTTTTGGTGCTTCGTAGGATGCCCAACTAAGCGATACTTATATTGGGTACAGTCTTTGCGAGCCGTCGCTACACAAGATAGTGGAGGATGAGTATATACGGCGAAGCAATCTAGCTAAGGAATATATGGGTACATTATCTATGTTTCTGTCTATTCCTTAGCTAGATTGCTTCGCCGTACAATAATTCCTTATTTCCGACTAATGCAACGGCTCGCAAAGACGGTGACCGATGGTAGTGTCTTTCAGCAATGTGTTAATGTTGAGAGCAGGGGTGTAAGATGCAAGGCAAATGAATAAAAGCGGACAAGATTTTAATGTCGGGTAAGCAACTATCAAATCACTCGTCCGATATTGAGCATTGAACATTGTACGTCGAGTATTGTTATTTGCTTGCAGTTGTACAAATGTTATGGTATACTATAATTATGAAAATACAAAAAGATTTTTGGGCAAAAGCCAAGTGTGGTGAGGCGGTAGATGTTTATACGCTGTCTAATGCGGGAATTGCGCTTAAGGTGGTTACTTACGGCGGTATATGGCTAGAGCTAAAAGTACCCGACAGCAAGGGACAGGTAGCAGATGTCGCATTGTCTTTGGACACCCTCGCAGAGTATCAATCGGGTGAGGATGTTTTTTATCTCGGGGCGCTTATAGGTCGTGTCGCTAATCGGATAGGCGGTGCAAAATTTAAGCTAGGGGACAAGACTTATAATGTTAGTACTAATAGACCGCCTAATCAATTGCACGGCGGGGAGATTGGTTTTGATAAAAGGATTTGGAGTGCCTCTATACAAAAGGTCGACGGTGTAGATAAACTCAAACTAAGTCTTGTAAGTCCCGACGGAGAAGAAGGGTATTCGGGGACGCTCAAGGTTGATGTCTATCATTACATAACCGATGACGGTGGTGTAGAGCTAGAGTATGTCGCCGTAAGTGATAAGGATACGCTGTGCAATTTGACTCAGCATAATTATTTTAATCTTGACGGTCATAATAGCGGTGATATCTTAGAGCACGAACTACAGATAAACGGAGATTATGTAACAGAGATAGATAAGGACTTGATTCCCACAGGCAAAAAAACTGCTGTTAAGGGGACAGCCTTTGACTTTACCAAGTCCAAAAAGATAAGCAAAGATGTGGGTGACCCAATCTTAGCCCCATTCAAAGGTTATGATGTCAATTATATCCTTAATGGCAAAGGACTAAAAAAAGCGGCGGTTGTCAAGTCTCAAAAAAGTGGCAGAGTAATGGAAGTATGGACAACTAAGCCAAGCATTCAGTTTTACGGAGGCAACTATTTTGATAAATTTAGGGCAAAAGGCGGTGCGGTATATAATCAATATGCGGGATTAGCCCTA
Source organism: Bacillota bacterium (assembly GCA_009783985.1). Classification (GTDB taxonomy): domain Bacteria; phylum Bacillota; class Clostridia; order Christensenellales; family Pumilibacteraceae; genus WQVM01. The sequence continues at coordinate 21,119 of WQVM01000003.1, forward strand.
GAAACACAATTCGCCCCCGACGGAATCAATCACGGAGACAATGATGCTATCTTAAAAGCTGGTGAAGTGTATAGACATAAGACAGTGTATAAATTTGGATGACACCCCAAAACACTTGTTTTTAGCCATTGGATTATGGTATAATTTGAGTTAATAGTTTAACACATTAGGAGATAATAACACAATGAACAAGAAGTCAATTAAGGACATTGATGTCAAAGGTAAAAAGGTGCTTGTAAGATGCGATTTTAATGTGCCGTTAGATAATGGGCGCATTACTGACGAAAACCGTATTATAGGTGCGTTGCCGACCATTAAGCATTTGATGAGTAACGGTGCAAAGACTATTCTTTGCTCTCATTTGGGCAGGCCAAAAAACGGTTTTGAGCCTAAGGTTAGTCTTAAGCCTGTAGCTGACAGACTTTCCGAACTTTTGGGTGTAAAGGTTGAGCTCGCTAGTGATGTAATCGGAGCTGATGCTAAGGCAAAAGTTGCTACACTCAAAGCCGGTGGAGTGATGATGCTTGAGAATGTCCGTTGCCATCCGGAAGAAGAAAAGAATGACAAAGAATTTAGTAAAGCGTTAGCTAGCCATGCCGAAATATATGTCAATGATGCTTTTGGTACAGCTCATAGAGCACATAGCTCTACCGCAGGTGTTGCTGAGTTTATAGCGACTAGCGTTTCGGGCTTTTTGATTCAAAAAGAACTTGACATAATGGGCGGAGCGCTCAGCACTCCTAAGCGTCCTTTTGTTGCGGTATTGGGCGGTGCAAAAGTAAGTGACAAAATCGGTGTTATCAAAAATCTTTTAACAAAAGTTGACAGCCTTATTATCGGCGGCGCTATGGCATATACTCTTTGTAAGGCACAAGGCGGTAAAGTAGGTAATAGCCGTGTTGAGGCTGACAAATTAGAACTTGCCACAGAACTAATCGCACTTGCGAAGAAAAACAAGGTAGAACTTCTTTTGCCTGTTGACCATATAACCAGCGACAGCGTTGACTTTGGTGCAAAAACTCACGGTCAAGTTAAGATTTCTGCAGGATGTGATATTGCGGATGGTTTTATGGGCTTAGATATCGGACCTAAGACAATCGAAGCGTATTCTAAGGTGATTTCTAAGGCTAAGACCGTTATTTGGAACGGACCTATGGGCGTATTTGAAATTGACGCTTTTGCCAAAGGAACTAAGAGCATTGCCGAGGCACTTGCTAAGTCTAGTGCGATAAGTATTATCGGTGGAGGTGACAGTGCGGCGGCGGTTATCCAAATGGGCTTTGAGGACAAAATGACACATATCAGCACAGGTGGGGGTGCAAGTTTGGAGTTTATGGAAGGACTTGTATTGCCGGGTATTGCGTGTCTTAACAATAAATAAAAATTGAAAACTTAAAAATGAAGGACGAGTAATTAAGATAATAAAATTTACTAAGTCCTTCATTTTTCAATTTTCATTTCAATTATGCAGTTTACGCAACTGAAAAAACATATAGCACAAGGTGACATCAAGCCTTGTTATGTGCTCCATGGTGATGACGACTGGGTGGTTAATTCTGCGTGGTCAATGTTTGATAGTGCCGTAGATAATTTGCCTGAATTTAACATAGAGGTTTTTGGTGAGGGGAGTGATTTCAAAAAAGTTTTGGAATCGTGCCAAACTTTGCCGATGATGGCGGAGAGACGGGTTGTTAAGGCGGTTAAGCCTAGTCACTTTAGCATGAAAATCCTTGCCGAGTATCTGACTAATCCGCCCCCGACTACTGTACTTGTGATTAAATTCGGGGGAACTATCCCTAAGGATTTGACTGCAGGCGGTGGTGGTGTTACCATAGTCAACTGCAACAAACTCGACAGGCGTACAATGTCAATGTGGATTAGTCGTGAAACCGAAAAGCGTGGTGCAGAGATTAGCGATAATGCATCAAATTTGCTTATTGATTATTGCCTTAGTTCAATGTCTCGCATATCTACCGAGACAGCCAAACTTTCGGCGTATCGCTATGGTGGCAAGATAGAACCCAATGATGTAGAGGAGTTAGTTACTGCAGATGCGGAGTACAAGGTTTTTGCTCTCTCCGAAGCAATGACAGCGGGTAATACCGACCTAGCTTTTGATGTGCTTGGTAAACTTCTCGCTGATAAAAATCAGCCTATTGCAATACTGGGTCTTATGTACAATCATTATAGGCGGTTGCTCCACGCCTCAATTAGCGGTGATGACCCTGATTTGTACAAGCACTTGGGTGTCAAAGAAATGGCGGTGCGTATAAGTCAAAGGCAGTCAAAAAACTATTCTAAGCGTCGCTTATACGATATTGTTAAAATCTTTCATCAAGCAGACTTTGATTTTAAGAACGGCGGTATAAGCGGTAAAACAGGACTAGAAAAAATCGTTGCACAGATAATGAATTATAGTTAAACAGTTTGCAATAAGACACCGCTAGGCTTTACTTATTTGCAAACTGTTTAACTATAGGATAGCAAATGAAACAAAAGAAAAGGGTAATCAACTTCAAAAAAGCACGGATAAAACTCCTTTTTGTTATCGCTTACTTTATTTTGGCGGTTCAATTTTTAGAGCCGTTATTTAATGTTATTAGGTCAAGTTTCCCGCTTTTTGACGACACAGAATGGGCTTATATTGTTTTGGTTTTTGGCTTTGCACTCATTATTGCGTTGCTATTATCATTTCCGACGGTTAATATTCTACATAAGTTTTTTGGTAGTTCCAAGAGTGAAAAAGAGGAGTATACCCCGATTTCGGATAATGTCAAAAAAACTTTTGAGACAGATTTTTTGAGGGTATGCATTGCTGGGCTAACTGATGAGACAGCACCTGTCAAACCAATTAAGGATTTGATAGCTAACAAGAAATATGATGAGGCGATAGAGTTCGGATTATTAGCAAGTCAAAAATTTTTGGATGTTGACAATCATTTTTTGAGAGTTCTTTGCGGACTATATATAATCAAAGCTACTTGTGACGGTTATAATCCGACAACCTCTGACAGATACGATTATATCAGATATAGCGTCAAAGTAAATGAGCTAGGGTGGAGTTTGTACAAACTTGACCACATACAATTTGAAAAACTGGCAGACTATTTTAATCAAAACGATGATTTGACCTCGCTCAAATTTGAGGACAAAGATAAATTTGTGGCGGATAGACTTGCGAAAATAAAAATAGAGTTAATAGGTCAAAACAAATTTCCTACGCTTTGTTGTGAGGCTTTGGAGTATTGGCACATAATAAGCCAAAAACCATTGTCGCTGGAAGAACTCAATATTCTAAAAAAGAGAGTCAAGAATAGAGATACTATTGACCACTTGCGTAGGCTGTTTGACAGTCAACAAATAGATGTAATCGAATTACAAGCTGAGTAAAGATTTGATTGACATAATGATTAAATTATGATAAACTAGACTTATTGCCTAACGCAAGCAGTACATCTAAGACACATCTTTTTCATACCCTCTGCACTCGCTTTTTTTGCCTGTACTTCTAGTACAGTCTGCAAAAATCAAGTTTTGAGGGTATAAAAAATCTGTACCTTATCTGCCCACTTGCGTTAGGCACAAGTCTAATCAAATATAAAGCACTGACTAATAATCAGTGCTTTTGTAGTCGCTGTTGACCATATATAATTTAGGAGCATAATGGATAAGACATACCAACCGAAGAATTTTGAAGACCGTATTTATGATAAGTGGGTCAAAGGCGGATATTTTGCGGCTAAAAGTGATAGTGGCAAAGAGCCTTTTTGTATAGTTATTCCGCCGCCTAATATTACGGGGCAATTGCATATGGGGCACGCACTTAATCAAACAATTCAGGACGCTATTATTAGGTACAAGCGTATGAAGGGCTTTGAGGCACTTTGGCTACCGGGGACTGACCACGCATCTATTGCTACCGAGGTTAGGATAGTCGATACGATGAAGCAGGAAGAAGGCTTAACTAAGGACGATGTCGGAAGGGATGGGTTTCTTAAGAGGGCTTTTGGATGGAATGATAAGTATGGCGGTCGTATCGTAGAGCAAATGAGACGGTTGGGTAATAGCTGTGATTGGGACAGGCTTGCTTTTACTATGGACGAACGATGTAGCAAGGCGGTACTTGAGGCTTTTGTAAGACTGTATAATAAGGGACTGATTTATAAGGGTGACAGGATAATCAACTGGTGTCCGAAATGTCTTACCGCACTTAGTGACGCAGAGGTAGAGCATGAGCCGCAAGACGGGAATATTTGGCATTTGGCTTATCCGTTAGAAGACGGAAGCGGTCAGATTGTTGTAGCGACAACCCGCCCTGAGACGATGCTTGGCGATGTAGCCGTTGCTGTCAATCCTAAGGACAAGAGATATGCCGGTATGGTAGGCAAGATGCTAAGGTTGCCGCTTACCGACCGACTTATACCTATAATCGCCGATGATTATGTTGATGCAAGTTTTGGGAGCGGTGCGGTTAAGATTACTCCTGCACATGACCCTAATGACTTTGAAGTCGGTGCAAGGCACGGACTACCTGTGCTTAGGGTAATGAATGACGATGCGACAATGAACGCCGCCGCAGGAATTGCTTTTGACGGACTTGACAGATACACCGCACGCAAAAAAGTCCTGGCAGACCTGGACGCTCAAAAATTACTTGTCAAAACCGTCAAGCACACTAATAATGTCGGGCATTGTTATCGTTGCAATGTTGTTATTGAGCCGATTGTGTCTAAGCAATGGTTTGTCAAAATGAAACCGCTTGCAGAGCCTGCGGTTAAAGCCGTTAAGGCTACAGGCAAGGGTAAAAAGGCACAAATTAATTTTGTGCCTAAGCGTTATCAAAAAACATATCTTAACTGGATGGAGAATATTAGGGACTGGTGTATCAGCCGTCAGCTTTGGTGGGGACATCGTATCCCTGCGTATTATTGCGAGTGCGGTCATATGCAAGTGACTATGGACAAGGTGACAGCTTGTGCTAAGTGTAAGGGAAATGTAAGGCAAGACGAGGATGTGCTTGACACATGGTTTTCGAGTGCGCTTTGGCCCTTTGCTACTTTAGGCTGGCCCGATAATAATCCCGATTTGAGTTATTTTTATCCGGGTAATGTCCTTGTTACCATGTATGACATCATTTTCTTTTGGGTGGCTCGTATGATTTTTAGCGGACTTGAGTATATGGGTGATGTTCCGTTTAACGATGTGCTTATACACGGAATGATACGAGACGCAAAGGGTCGCAAGATGAGTAAGAGTCTTGGCAACGGAATTGACCCGCTAGAAGTAATTGATACTTATGGGGCGGACGCTCTGAGGTTTAGTCTTGTACACGGCACATCAATGGGTTCGGATATTAGGTACAGCCTTGATAAGGTGGACGGATATCGCAACTTTGTCAACAAGATTTGGAATGCCTCTCGTTATGTTTTGTCGGCGGTGGATGGCAAAGCGTTTGATATAAGTGAGGTCAAATTATCATTAGCTGATAAGTGGATACTGTCCCGCCTTAATACCGTTGTTGCCAAAGTGACCAAATGTATGGATAAGTACGATGTCAACAAATCAGCAGGACTTATTTATGACTTTGTTTGGGGTGAATTTTGCGATTGGTACATCGAGCTGTCTAAGGTTGACGGGGGAGATTCGACTAAGGCAACATTGACTTATGTGTTAGATATGGTTTTAAGATTATTGCATCCTTTTACTCCTTTTGTTACCGAAGAAATTTACGGACATATTGCTGGTGACAAACCGCTTATTACACAAGATTTTCCTATATTTGACAAAAAACTTAGCTACCGTGCCGCCGAACGGCAAATGGAAGAAGTGATGGACATTATCCGCAAAATAAGGGTAATGCGTGCCGATAACAATGTTAGTCAAAGCGTAAGAACATCTATTGTCGTATTGCCTGTTAATGACCAAAAGAAAAAACTTCTTAAAAGTGCGGCGGGTTATATCGAAAAACTTGCGATGGGGAATAATCTTAATATTGTAACAGCTAAACCTGACGGTGATTATGCGGTTATTGTAACAAACACATGTGAGATATTTATTCCTATGTCACAGCTTGTTGATAAAGAAGCGGAGATTGCGCGTCTAAAAAAAGAGTTGGAAATGATTAATAGCGAGATAGTTAGAGCGCAAGGAAAGCTTAATAATCAAGGATTTGTTGCAAAAGCCCCCAAAGAACTGATAGATTCGGAAAAAGCAAAACTAGAAAAGTACATTGAGCAAAAAAAGAAGATTGAAGATTCTCTTATAGTCAATTAGTATCATGCCAACAAAAAGCAAACCACCGATACCGTTATCAATACAAGACAATAACGCTTATAACAAGCTGTTGATGTTGTTTGTGCTTGATACTATGGATATCCCGATGACGGATAATACCATAGTTGTTATGTGCACCTCTCACAACAGCTGGATAACTTATATGGATTGTATGCTTACGCTTCCGCAGCTTGCCGAGGCGGGTTTTGCTTATAAAACAGCTCCAGACAAAAAAAACAACTATTATTCGGTCACTCCCGACGGGAGAGAGTGTTTGTCGCACTTTTTTAGCCAAATCCCTGCATCTGTGCGTAACGAAATCAAGGACTACATCAAAGAACACCGAATGTCCTACCGCCGCCGTCAAGAGTACTCAAGAGATTATTTCAGAAATTCAGACGGCAATCACACAGTCGTGCTAAAAATCGTTGACCCCGTGCAAACAACTATGGAACTCAAACTCAATGTCCCAACCCGAATGACCGCCAAGCAAATCTACAACAAATGGGAAGAAAAAGCCGCCGAAGTTTATACTGCGATACATGAATTACTGATTGAGGAGTAGTTTTTTGACAGCTGTAGAGCATGGTAAAATAAGTTGTAAAAATGGTTGACAACAGCTCAAAGAATATGATATAATTACAGTCATAGGGATAAACTCTTTTTTAGAAATCGTCTAAAAGGGGTACCCCTTTTACTTTATTTAGTGATAATAATAACTAAATAAAGTAAAAGGGGTACCCCTTTTACTTTATTTAGTGATAATAATAACTAAATAAAGTAAAGTCTTATATGATTATCAAAAAATATGCACGCTCTATTTTGGGATGAGTGTGCAAAGGAGGGAATCCGATGAAAAAAAGAATATTTTTTGCTATGCTTACTGTCGCAATGATGGTTGCGATTGGTGTGGCTCTTGTAGGTTGTGGCGGGGGCAGTAACAACAACGCTGCTAACTTTGATGCCGCACATGAGGCATTAAGGGAAGCAGGCTTTACTATTACTGGACCAGTAGAGGCATCTAATCAAAGGTCAATTACTGGGGTTGATAGTGAGTTTAGAGGCGTGACTGTTTGGTACTATGGAAGCAACAGCTTGTTCAATGTTGGCAGAGATGCCGCTAGACTAACTGCTGCACCTCAAGTAGCCTACAGTAATGGTCGTATCATTGTAACTGGCAATCCAGAGGCTGTAAGAATTGCACTTGATGCAATGGAAGGCAATGCAACACGCATAAACTAATTTCAATTATTAAGACAAAAGAGGTTTGGCTTAGGTCAGACCTCTTTTTTGTGTCAATAGGAATTATCGTTTCTATTAAGTGCATTACTCGAAAGGCAAGGAATGAAAAGCTAGCCATATTATCGTATTTGCGAGGAACGAAGTAATCCGCCTTAGAAAAAGAGTAGTATATAATCCAAATACGATTTTTCTAAGGCGGATTACTTCGTTCCTCGCAAATACGAGTCAAAGGATGAGTATTTCAAATTAGCCAAAAGACTCTGCAAGTAGTTTAGTGCTATAGTAAGCGAAGCGTCTATTCGACAAGTTTGTCAACATGAAATACATGAGGAGAATTATATCTAAGGAAAAAAATATATTCTATTAAGGTTTAGATACAAAAAATATTTAACATACAAACTTTTTATTTATTTGGCATACTTTTCTGCTTGACAAGTCGGTAAAAATACTATAAAATAATAAAAGTCTTTGTGGGGGTTTAGCTCAGTTGGTAGAGCATCTGCTTTGCAAGCAGAGGGTCAGCGGTTCGAGCCCGCTAACCTCCACCAAAAGCATCTCCAGTCGAACCGCCAATAATAGGTGAATCGATTGGAGTTTTTTTATTATTACTATCGGATGGAGTAAAATCGTCCTCTTTTTCGGAGTAGAGGTAAGGTTTGTCGACAGGATTGAAATAAATACGAATTTTGCGGTTGCCGAGTTCAATCCGTCTAATAAAGCGCTTGAATAGAAGTTCTTTGTTTTCAGCGACAGAGAAGTCAAGAGCAGTTAGTGAAAACAGAAAATCCGCACAATCGTTAATGTCAACAATCTTCGGTTTGCGGTTACTTAATTTCGCTATTTCAACAGTAATCTGTTCCTTTTTTTCTTCAAGCTGTTCTAGCATATCCTTTGTCGATTGAGTAACGATTCCCATACGGATAGCTGATAAAGTGTTTTGTAATTCTTTTTCGTTTTGGCTAAATTCTTTCTTCAATAAATTCAATTCACTATCGTTTTTAATTACTGCATTAAAGTTATTGCTCATCTCAGTAGCAACAGTTATAATATATTTGCGTTGCAGGATATATTGCTCTATTTTTTCAATAATGTAATCCTCAAGCATATCCCGACGGATAGATTTTTTTTGACAAGTGTTTTTAGTTTTTTTATTAGATTGGCATTTGTAGTAATAATAAACACTAGCCCTGCCTGTGTCTGATTCGCCGTTAATAGGTTTTCCGCAATGTAAGCAAGTGAGCTTACCACTAAGATAGAAAGGGGTAAGTGGCCTAAACTGTGAAGTCCTTCGGGAATTAGCTCCCATTTTCAAACCGACTTTACTGAACAACTCCTCGTCAATAATCTGCGGTACTATGTTTGTATAAATCTCATCTGCTATCTTAACTATACCGCAATATCTCTCATTGTTAAGTATGCTGGAAACAGTATTGACTGTCCAAGGCATATTGTTTTTATTTTTACTGCCGTCCTCATTTAACTCAGTGGCTATATTTTTTAGTAAGACACCTCTTGAGCAATCAGTGAATATCTTTCGGACGATTTCGGTTTCACGCTCATTGATAACTAATTTTTTATTAACTAAATCATAGCTGTATTTGAACAAACCTATTTTTACCGTTTCGCCAAATTTTGCGGAACGGTTTTTTTGTAATTTTTTTATGTTTGTTTTGACAGAATTGTCTAAACAAACATAAAAAGGTAAAAATTGGGTCTGCTAATTTTGGCGAACCCTATGCGGTAAAAACTTTTGTCCAGATTTAGACGAATGTTAAAAATAGGCTCGGTAACTCCTTTTCAATTTACCACAAAATTTGGGGTGATTGTCAGCCTTGCCCAAATTTGGACAAGGCTGACACAAAAATTAACAGCAACCTGTCGACAAAATTGTCAAAAGGTTATGCCCACTATAAGCAAATATTTTTTGATAAGAGTTGTATAATAGGGTTTGGCAAATTTGCCAAACCCTATTTAGTAAAAAACACTAAAGTGACCTTTAACAATATTGTCAAAGCTGGGGAGTAGGGTGCAAACCAAATTCGGTATCGGGTGTCCCGATAGCCGAAACAAGGGGGTGTGAAACAGGGCGAAAGCCCGTACTGATTCACACCCTTATCCTGCTTGGCTTTTTAGGCTGTTTTAACTAAATTTGGATCGGGTTGGGCAAATTTGCCCAACCCGATATTTGCAATGACTTTACGCCTTAAATAGGTTCGCAAAACTGGCGGAAACTATTTTAACAGTCGTCTAAAACTGGACAGATTTTTCTCTGCGCCCGAATAGTTTCTATCCTTATTTGGCTATTGCCCTAGTACCAACGCAAAAGCGAGTAGTAACACGGCAAACAAGGCATACGTAAAAAAAGTGCAATAACAATGAAGATTAGAGATAATCGCTAAAATCTACTTCCAAGTTTTTATCGGAAAATGGTTTTTATTTTACAATAGCAAGTTATATTTTCTAACCTAATGGATATATAACAATAACCAAAATCATACACACAAAGATTGTAACCGCTGACCTCTTAATACCCATGCCCAGTTTGGTTGCACGACAACACGATGTTTAAAAAACATACTGAAATTGTTGGCAAATGTACAAAAGCATAATATGTAGAAAAATATTGCAAAAAATGAGTTAAATCAGGGCGTACTTATTGAGGAGTTTAATAAGTGATTAGATATTTGGAACTACGGGTCTATCCTGCGAAACATCAGAAGCAGCCTTCGCTTTGCTCAGGATGACAGATAATAAAGTGTCACTTAAACATGAGTTTCGTAACAGGCTAATAGAGAGGAGAGTCTTTGTCGCCCTCATCCGCAGAGTATACTGCATCTGTAGAATGGGTCTCGGCTTGCTTTAAGATTATCTTGTGGATAGTCTCCATTTTGTTAGCACATCTACTCAAAAAAATCGTAATGAAAGTCTTGACAGAGTGCTTGCAATTGGAGTATACTACAATTCTTATGATTAATAGAAAACAAAACGATAGGCTTATTGATAAAATTGTCAAGCTAGAAGTTGTATATAAAGAGTATCTTGTGGCAGAGAGAGAGACAGTGGTTTTTGAAATTGCGGAGTTGGGGAAAAGTTATCCATTGGATTTTGAGACAAAGTATGTGCCACCAGATGCGAAGACTTATCGTCCTATTAAGATAGGCGACAAGTGGGGTGGTGAGTTTTGTTATGCTTGGTTTGGAGCGAGTATCGCTCAACCATCTTCTTTTAAGGGAAAGAGGGTCTATTTAGAAAGTCATTGCGGTGCACTGGAGAGTCTTGTTTACGTGAATGCTGTTCCTTTTGGCATGTTTGACGACCATGATAACAATCCGCAAAGGCTACACAAGTATTTGCCGTTAGAGTTTAGTAATGACATGGTGAGGGTAGATGTTGAAGCATATGCGAGTCATACCATAGCAGGCACTCATCCTTACGAAAAGCCGTTCACAAATGGTTCGCATCAAAATATGGGTTCAGAAAGGAAATACGGTGGATTTTATTTGGTTGTTTTTAATAAGTCGGTCGAAAGATTTTTAGATAATCTAAAGCTCTTAAATAGTTTGTACGGTGCACTTGCAGAAAACGATTTTTATAAAGCGGAACTTATAGCATGTTATGAAAAGATTTTTATTCTCGTGGATTTGATGCCTAGTGAGGGTGTGAGCAATCTTGATTTGGATGCAGCATCAAAAATCATAGAAGGCTATCTGAGTGTCGCAGGCAATAAAGGGAAAGATTATCGCGTAGGAATTATAGGTCATAGCCACTTAGATACGGCATGGTTGTGGCCGGTAGAGGAAACTAAGCGCAAAGCGGCACGCACGGCTGCTACAGCTGTGCGCTTGCTCAAAAAATATGATAAGTATAAATTTATAATGAGTAGTGTTGTACACTTGGATTGGATAAAAAATAGCTATCCGGCTTTATTTGAAGATATTAAAAGATTGGTGGCGCAAGGGAGATTTGAGCCAAACGGTGCAGCGTGGGTAGAATATGATTGTAATTTAACGGGTGGAGAGGCTATGATACGCCAATTTGTTATGGGGCAGAAATTTTTGGAGCGGGAGTTTGGGTATCGTGCCGATTGTTTTTGGCTTCCAGACACATTTGGTTATTCAGCTGCACTTCCACAAATTATGCAAAAATGCGGAGTTAAATATTTTTTTACAACAAAATTAAGTTGGAATGACACAAACAAATTTCCCTACGATGCTTTTGTTTGGGAAGGAATAGATGGCAATAAAGTAACGGCATGCTTTAATACCATTCATTGTTATGCGGAGCCTCGCACTATAGTTGAAAAAGCTAATGCAATTCAATCTAAGCATACGCAAGATCGGACATTGATCGCATATGGTTTTGGTGACGGCGGCGGCGGTCCAGATGCGAAAATGGTGGAATATGCTATCCGTTGTGAAGATATGCCGCACATTCCAAAAACAAGACATACCACTATATCGGAATATATGCGGGGATTTGATGATTCTAAACTTCCAATATATGCAGGAGATTTGTATTTAGAATTACACAGAGGGACTTTTACGGCAATACATGATATAAAGCGAACAAATCGAAAACTTGAAATAGCTTTACATGATTTAGAATATGTCTGCTCGGCAACAGGAAGTTTTGCATATAAAGCAAAGATTGACAACTTATATAAAATATTGTTGCTTAATCAGTTTCACGATATTTTACCTGGTACTTGTATCACAGAAGTTAATAATGTTGCTGTTGCCGAAAATAATCAAGCATTAGAAGAAGCTAGAGTACTTACAATAGAGTTGCTAACGAATAACATTGCCGAGAAAAATCTTATTACACTAATTAATACACTTAGCTTTAATCGCAAGGGAAGTTTTGAGATAGAAGGTGCTTATGATTTTCAAGGTGTTCCGTGTTATAGATATACGGACATAGACGGGAATATCAAAACAGTTGTTAAGACGAATATATTAGCTTTTGGTTGTGTTGCATTAAGAACGGATAATAAAGAGCAAGCAAACAAAAACTCAAGATTCAAATTTAAGAGAGCTAAGCATAGCAGACTTTCAACACCTTGTTTGTCTGTCAAATTTGATGAAAATATGCGGATTATCAGCATGGTAGATAAGGTGGCAGATAGAGAACTTGCGTCTGGCGTGCTTAACGACTTGGTGTTATATAGAGATGTGCCACTTTTGTGGGACAATTGGGATATTGATGCGGATTATAAATTTAAGGGGAAGTCGTGTCGTATCCAAACAATTGAAGAAGTAGTAAACAATGAATATGAGTTTCGTTTGCGTTGTTTCTATGAAGTAGGGAAAAGCAGTAAATTAACGCAAGATATAGTATTTAGAGCGGACACAACGGCGGTTGATTTTGTAAGCAAACTAGAGTGGAGCGACAGGCACTACCTTCTTAAAGCTGAATTTGATACGACTGTTTTTGCGAGAACTTGTCGTGTTGAAACACAATTTGGTCATATTGAAAAAAATGTTCTTGATAATACGAGTGAGCAACAAGCCATGTTTGAGGTCTGCAATCATAAATGGACGGATTTATCTGAGCCTAATTATGGTGCTACTCTTATCAATGATTGTAAGTATGGAATAAGTGTTAAGCGTGGCAAAATGGGACTTACCTTAATTAAAGGCGGAGCCAAACCTGATTATTCTGCAGATGCCGGAATTAAATATTTTAATTATTGTTTTGCGCCGCATAGTGGTGGTTTTAGCTTTGATTCTGTAATTAAAAAAGCGTATGAATACAATATTCCACCAATAGTAATCAATGGCAACATAAACTTGAAACCCATAGTAATTAGCAGCAATCCTGCCGTAATTATAGAAACTGTTAAGCCTGCTGAAGATGGAGATTGTGTTGTGCTTAGATTGTATGAATGTGAAGGAAACTATGCCAAAACCACTTTAAGTTTTGATAGAGACTATGTCATAAAAGAATGCAACTTACTTGAAGAGAATATGGGCAAAAAAATAAAAGGTAAGGATTATAATCTAAAATTAAAACCGTTTGAGATAGTTACAATTAAACTTGAACAGTTCTAATAAAAAATGGAAGAATTCAAGAAAAAAACATGTCGAAAATGTGGCTCACAAGAGAATGTTAAGTGGGGCAAGAGAAATGGCGTACAGTGTCATAGATGTAAGCAATGCGGCTTTCAATTTACTATAGAAGTTGAACGCCGTGCTCGTGTAGATGAGTGTCGTGCAATCACTCTTCATGCATGGGGTTTTTCATTTCGTGCAATAGGAAAATTAATGAGTTATCACCATACAGCAATAATGCGTTGGATTAATGAGCGTGCAGCGAAAAATGATGATAATTTGCCACTGATTGATTTAGAAGAGTTGTATAATTTTGCTATGTCCCAAAAAAAAGGCAAAGAAATTGCGGCAAAAATTGAATTACTAATGAAATCACAAGTAAACCCAGTCTAATTTTTACATACAAGAATACCATTACTTTTGCACCATGAATATTTTAATTTTATATTGACACACCAGATATGGTATGTTATAATGATTTTATGAAAATAATTTTCAAAAAAATGCCGTAATATGAAAAAAACTATCAAATAGAGGGGTTAATGGAATTAGAGCGAGGTCTAATAATATCTTGTCAAGCGGCCGAGGGTGAGCCACTACATGGACTGGGGCTTATGAGTCATTTTGCACATGCTGCCGTTTTGGGGGGTGCCGTTGGAATTAGAGCCTTGTGCGAAGATATTGAATCAATAAAAAAACAGGTCGATGTGCCGATTATCGGTCTAGTTAAAAAGAATTATCCTGGAAGTAGTGTTTATATCACGCCTACTATTGTGGAAGTCGATGCATTAATTGCTAGTGGGTGCGACTGTATTGCACTGGATGCCACAATGAGACCACGACATGGGGGCGTAACCCTAGAACAGCTTGTCAGTCATATCCGAAATAATGCACCTGCTGTCAAAATAATGGCGGATATTGCAATTGAAGAAGAAGCAAAAAATGCTGAGAGACTAGGGTTTGATTATATTGGGACAACTCTTTACGGATATACAGAACAAACTAACGGATTAAGAGCACCTAACTACAAGTTTATCAAAAGAGTTACAGCAATTATAAAAAATTCCAAAGTAATTGTAGAAGGTGGAATTTGGGAAACGAAACAGATTAAAAAAGTAGTTAAGTTAAATCCTTATGCCATTGTGATAGGTTCGGCAATTACTCGTCCGTCAGAAATTGTTAAGAGATTTTCGGGATATGTTAAATTATGAGTACAAGTCGAAAAAAAATAATTTACCTTCCGCTTGATGAGAGACCGTGTAATTTTGATTTCCCGACACAAATGCTTGGGGACGATAATAAAGAATTTTTTATTGCTAGACCGTCTCGAGAGATAATGGGTGAAAAAAAGATTGCTGCTGATTTTGAAGAAATTTTGCGATGGCTTATTCGAGAAAGCAAAGATGCGTATGCCGCTATAATCTCAATTGATACCCTGGTATATGGTGGTATAGTGCCATCGCGTCTGCATAATTTAGATAAAGAAACTTTAGTTTCACGCCTTGGGATACTAGACAAGTTAAAGAAAGCAAATAAGAAACTAAAAATATATGCGTTTAATTTGATTATGCGATGCCCGCAATATTCATCAAGTGACGAAGAGCCGGAGTATTACGAAACTTGTGGTGAAGAAATCTGGAAGCTAGGTGTCATCGAGCACAAAACTGAATTAGGTATAGCATCTCAAGCGGAGATAGATACTGTCAAATTGCTTAGGCAAAAAACAAAAATACATCTTGAAGATTACCTAGCTCGTCGAAAGCAAAATGTAAGTGTAAATATTGCAGTAATTGACAAGGTTGGGAAAAGCGTTGATTTCCTGATTATTCCGCAAGATGACAGTAGTGTGTATGGTTATATTGCAAAAGACCAAACTGCTGTCAGACAGCATGTAAAAAACACCAACAATGGACTTAATGTGTTGATTTATCCCGGAGCCGACGAAGTCGGGATGACTCTACTGGCGCGTGTAGTTAATCAAAGCAAAAATACGCAACCTACAGTTTCTATCACATATTCTTCAGTGTTAGCACACACGGTTGTGCCCCTATATGAGGATAGATTGCTTGGTGAAAGTGTAAAATATCAAATATTGGCAGCAGGCGGCATTGTTGTAGAAAGGTCGACAGACAGTGACATTGATCTATTAATAAATGCGCCGTCAGGCAATATGAAAAGTGTGGGGGAGAATCACACAATCAGCAGAGAATATGACATAGAAAGAAATCTTTGTGAGTTTGTCGAAAAGCTGAGTTATCTTATTTCCCAAAATCATCTTGTTGCTGTTGCTGATGTTGCTTTTGTTAATGGTGGAGACTTAGAGCTAGTAAAGATGATGTCGCAAAAAGAACTTATGTTTAAGGTTGCGGCATATAGTGGATGGAATACCTCGGGCAACACTCTTGGAACAGCTATAACCCAATCGATGCTTGCAAGGCATTTTGGTATGGGAGAAACACATTTGCGTTTTTTGGCACTTCGTTATTTTGAAGATGTAGGTTATTGCTCTTATGTCAAAAAATATATGTGTGACAATATATTGCCAGAGTTAGGTCTTAATTACTTTGATAGCGGACAAGCTAGGGGTATTGTTTCAGAGAAAGTAAAGGAAGAGATAGAAAAATTTGTGGCAACAAATTTACCCGAAGTGACTGCCAGATATAAAATAAAAGATTGTTATATGCCATGGCGGCGTATGTTTGAAACAGGATTACAAATCATAGAACAATAAAAAGGAAAATAGCAAACAATGAAAAAAAACTACAAAAAACTAATTGCTGCAGTATTTGCATTGGTTATGGGATTTACTTTTTATTCAAATGCCTTTTCTTTATTGTCGGCATCGGCAAGCGGATTTAGTGTTGGAATAACTATCGATGGGGTGACTTTTGGAAGCTCAATCACGATAGATCAGTGGGACCCTATCGAATTTTCAGATCACACTACCGGGGCTAGTACAAGTACCGATGTAAGAGAGCGCATAATTACGATAGGAGCTAACGACACCGTAATGTATACGCCTAACTGGATTTTTAATACATCTAGGCGTTTTGGGGCACATCTTACCGAGATAACAGCCGAATTTACAGAAGAAAGCAATCGTTTTAGAATTATTGCAATTGTCGAGAACCCTGATTTGACTACCCAGCAAATAATTCCAGCGGGTGGATTTGCGATATCAATACCGACACAAGATGTTCCCTCAAATTGGACAGTCGGAGCTATTATCGGTGTTCAAAATAGACCTGCAACAGTAAGTTTCCCTAGAGTTGTTGTTGATGTAACTCATTCAGATAATGCAAATGTAGGCAATAGAGTTGCCGTAGGACAATGTGTTTCGTTTGCCGAACCGGCTGAAGGAGCATTTAGTCGTACTCACAACATACGCGATGATGCAACAAGTGCTATTAACAGAGATAGAAGAGAGCGGGGTGTACACTATTATGACTATATGTGGAGACCGACTACAAGCTCAAATATGTGGGGTACGGAAATAATCTTTACCGTCAATCCCACAACATATCAGTTTGAGGTTATGCGGTTTAGACCATTTGGCTATGGCGGACAACAAGGCATACCTATACCTTACAACTCTTTTGCTCTTTCCGCATTTGGCAGAAACATTAGAGGATTCTTAGAAGAGGATACCAGGTTTTCTATGGGCGACAAGGTAGAGCTGGTTGGTATTGATTTTCTTAGAGGGATTGTTGCTACTAATACTTTTGAAAACAGGATTACTTTTGTAAATCCGACCAATGCTAGTCCTGCTCCGTCAGGCAACACTCTCTTAAATGCTAATCAGCTTGCGGACAGAGAGGAGCCGGGCAGCGTATTTAGCGATGGCACAACAGCATTTTTCCCTGGATTTAGAGGTCCTGGTGATTTAATTGCTTTTACTGAACAATGGAGACCGTTTTCTAGTTCGACAAGTTTCCCTGGTCTTCCACTAACTAACATTTGGGGTTGGGAAGTAGCTATCAGTAGCGAGGGTGTTGTTGTAGAAAGTGCGCAAAACATAACAGTTTTTCCTGCAGGGGGATTTGTTCTTAGTGGCAATGGCGATAGTGCGAGCTGGCTTGCAAGCAATGTTTCTATGGGGGCGACTGTTGTGCGTGACAACAGAACACTTACAGTTACTACAACATTAGCAAGTTATCTTGCAGCGATTAATGCCGAACGCGAACAAGCACTTGTGACTCTTGCGGACAGACAAGCTAATATGTTTGATATTGACTATGACCGTGCTCATGCGATTGCAAACGAAAATGACGGCGAATTAACAGATTTAATTGGAAGAATACAAACGATCATTGATCTCAATCCGCAGTATGGCGAGTCAGGATATTTTAGAGCGATGATTGATTTTAACAATTACTTGCAACGGTCGCAAGTATTGGTTGAGGAGCTTAGGGCACTCATGTTTGAGTCTCGCATTGTTGACTCAAGGGCAGTTTGGCATCGCCCCAATATGCTGAGAACAGAAGAAAGCCTAGACGGAATCAGGGCTACTTTGCAAAAATTTAAGGATAATAATATTAACTTAATTTTTGTAGAAACAAAACGAAATGGTTTTGTTAAGTTCGACCCCGCAGGAACACCGCTTGAAGGTGTTTTCCCGATGCATCCTACGGTAGACTTTTGTTACGCTCCATACCCTGACTATTTTACTGCATTTACTTCAGAAGCTTACAAATTAGGTATCGAAGTTCATGCATGGTTTCATATATTCTATGTGGGTCAAAGAGGTTCGCCCTCAGAGGTGTGGCTCAACAATCCTACATGGCGTTCTTATTTGTCTAATGGTGAAATAGCCGCACCGCTAGGCACATCAGATTTTGATTATCTTTGGATAGACCCCTCGCAACCTGGTTATCACGAAGTGTTGTTTGACTTAACTAGGGAAGTAGCAAGAAGAGCACCCACAATTAGAGGAATCAATATTGACTATATCCGTTACAATGTAAGCAGAAGAACACTTCATACACAAACCAACTCAACAACAAATTACGACACAGGGTATAGTGTTCATTCTATTACTAAATTTGCACGAGATATGGGTTATACTGACCATATTAATGTCAACTCAACAAACTTTGCTCAATTGCGAGCTCAAATCAATTCTTTGTTTGACCCAGCTGCGGTAGGAAATGCTTTGGCAGAAAGGGCGTTTACTGATTGGAAACAATGGAGAGCAGATCAAATTTCGGGCTTTGTTCAGCAATTATCCGAAGTAATTAAAGAACTTCCGGGAAACTTAATGCTTTCGACGGCAATTTTCCCCGGCAATGAAGGATTCCTTGGTTTCCGTCACGACAGAATGCAACATTGGCGCAGATGGGCAGAAAGCGGTTGGTTGTGTATGACAACACCTATGGCATATTCGCCTAATGCTGCTATCGTAGGATCTCAAATTGCCAGCATGGTGTCAAGCGTGCGCGGTCTTACATTTAATTATGCGGGACTTGCACCAAGCTATCAAGGCTTGCCTGACTTCTCTAATATAGACCAAATCTCTGCAGCACTTGCAGGACAGTCACTTGGTTATGTTATATTCGCAAGTCAAAACATCCTATTCCAAGATCATGTCGAAAGATTGCTTAGAGCCAGCTTTAATAGACGGGAAGCATATTTGCCGCACGAAGCACCTGATATTATTATTAGAGCTATTTTGCAAGACTCGTTAAGAAAAGCCGATGATTTGTATATTCCGGGCAATGCAATGACCCAAGCACAAAGAGCGGCACTTGAAGCTAGGTACGAGGCAATTATGGAAATGAACACAGGAAGTGCATTCCATGTTTATGCTACTATGAATGCCGTTGTCGCATTAAGGAATATTATAGCACAAAATGTTAATCCGTATGCTGCAGCACCAGCTAACCACAGAATTCGCGATGACTTGGATTTGCTTATATCAGTTTTGGATATTCATGTATCACGACTAATGATTGCTGCAGGAGACTGGATTCCTGTTGAAACACGGACTCGTCCTACCCCGCTTGAGTTTAGTGTTGTCGGAACATTGTTTGCAAGAGAGTTTTCTTTAGCAACAAGCTACGAAGTAGGCAGACCAATAACAATAAACATGGCAGATTTGTTTGGTTTTGAAAATGACCCTAATTTTAGTTTTGCAGATGTCAATATTACGGCTGACCGTATTGGGCTTTCGGGAGGAGTATTTACTTGGACACCTACAGTAGAAGGTGAAGTAACATTGAGATTTACTGCATCTATAGGTACACAGTCAGAAACAGTTGACCTAACTCTAAATATTGTAAGAGCAACAACCCAAGTCTATGACCCTAGTAGCTGTGGTTGTGGCGGAAGTTCGGTTTCGACTGTAGCCTGGTTATTATTGATTGCGAGTGCGGCATTTGCAGTAATACTAGTCAAAAGAAAATAAGTAAATTTCAAAGTTTTACACTAAAAACATTTGTGTCGCTAAGCGACATGATTATAAAGGAGTAAATTACATGAAAAAAACAAAAAGATTATTGGCTTTTGCGATTGCGCTAATTATGGCACTTTCGGTGTCGTTAGTGTTTGTGGCATGTGGTGGCGATGACACGCCGCCGGCTGTTACTGTAAGCTCGATTGCGGTAACAACACCGCCGACAACAACGGCATATACCGTAGGGCAAACTTTTGACCCAGCGGGAATGGTTGTAACTGCAACGATGAGTGACAACACAACTGCCAATGTAACAGCAGATACGATTTTTGCTCCTGCAGGAGCGCTTGCACTTGGTGATACGGTAATCACTATTACCCATACGCCGAGCGGCAGAACCACGACTCAAGCAATTACTGTTGCTGATGAGTCTACACCGGCAGAACGTTTTGTTTGGAGCGGATTAACAGACTTAATTACAGAATATTTCTACGGAGATGTTTTTGGACCTGCAGATGTAGTAAG
This sequence comes from Bacillota bacterium, assembly GCA_009783985.1. Lineage (GTDB taxonomy): Bacteria > Bacillota > Clostridia > Christensenellales > Pumilibacteraceae > WQVM01. The sequence continues at coordinate 41,600 of WQVM01000003.1, forward strand.
AGGTGTTACTGTAACTGATGCCAATGAGGAAATTGTCGTAGGTGAATACGGCTATCAAATTTTGGCAAACTTAGTTTCGTATACTTCGGCTCTTGATGAGTATGGTATTATAGAAGTTGGTGAGTATGTCATAACACTTAGACTTGCAGACGAAGATGGTGAAACCGTTACTGTAGGCGGCACTCCAGTAACAGCCACAAGAAGAATAATTGTTACAGACATTTTGCCTCAATATGTTGTTGAATTGGGTGTGCCTTCGGTAAATCCTGGTCCTTGGGGAACTGGGGCAAATATGACTGGCATTCCGGCTGGCGAAGCGGCAATTATTAATCGTCTTGTGGGAACAACTGGTAGATTTATGTCAGTTCACCAAAATAATTTTATTGATGTTGCAACTCTTAGCGAAGACGCTGACCCCTCAGGATTGGACGGCTATACTTTTGTTGACCATAGAGATGACGGAGTGTATAGCTTTAGATTTCCTGCATTTGTTAGAAATGCATTGAGTATTAGACTTTTTCATAATTCAGGCAACCAAACAAGATTAGTAACACAGCTTGGTGGTTCTGGTATGCTTGCAATGGTTTGCCAAAGAGGAATTGTTCAGGTAGCTATCGAAGGAATGAATCCCAGAGCTATTATTTCGGCTAACAATCCTGTCCGTGTAGGCGGATTGGGTGCAGTGCCGGTGACTTTTAATGACGGCGAAAATAGTTTTACAATTGATAATGCAACAGGTGACATAGGAATTAATATTCCTATACTTCCGGGGTGGACAATGATATATGCTTCTAATGCAGATATCAATACGGGAGTGTTTGCTAATATCAGTAACGGCGATGCAAATAGCACATCATTTATTAGAGATAACTTTGTCAATAGCTTTGGTAGAGTTGCAAGAATTTTCCTTAATGACGGAACATCAGAACCTCTTGCAAATAGCGGAATGGTTCAATCCTATGCAGAGGGTACACTCATAACTAATTATTCGCAAGGTTCACCTTTCCGTAGGGACACAGCAGCAATGACAGTTTTTGTTGGTGCGACAGTTAATGAGGCTTTTATTAATGCTAATATTTTTACAGGTATGACTTTTGAGCGTACTCCTCAAACATTCGGCATTGCTACTTCTTTTGTGCCACAAGCTAGTGATTTTGAAATCCTGACAGATATTTCAAGCGGAATTGATACTTCCAGTGCAGGTTCGCATCCAATTGAAATCAAATTAAATTACGCTACAGATAGTTATATTATTTTTACAAGAAATATTAGTGTAGTTGCTCCGACAACATATATTACTTTCGGAACTAATCCAGCTCAATATTTTGTACCTGTTGCTAACACCAATCCAATCATCTTTAATGAGGGTAGTGCTGCGGGCACAGGGCAGATAGGAATTTTCTCGTATGAGTGGTGGACTGGCGGAAACGCTATGAGCAATGACAGAACTATTCCTGCCAATTTTGGAGCGGCAATGATAATCGAAGCTGACGGTTCGCTTGTTATGTTTGTAATGACGGCTGCTTTGTCGGGACTTCAAAATCTTTATACTGCCGAGCATCCTACAGGCACAGATTACAGAGATCCTGTAACAGGGGTTGGTCTTGTATATAACGATATGCGTCAGTTGATTGTCGAAGGTTTTGATGACCTTGTTACACCAGGTCGTTATGTGATTTTGATACAACAAAATGCTGGAGGAAATAATGTGCGTGATTGGGCTGTCAATAATTTGAGAGCAAGTCTTAACGCTCAAGGCGGATTTGCGGCAGCTAGCATTAGAGTTGCAGTTCCTAATGTAGTCACAATTCCTTCTTCTTAAGAATTTTTATAAGATATAAAAAACTCGCACTTTTAAGGGGTTGTCAATTGTATTTCAAAGACAAGCCCTTAAAAGATGTGCTTTAGTGTGCCGCTTGGGTTACGGAACAACTCTAATGATTGCTTATTTAGGCATATTTTGTAGTTGTTTGATGAGTATGGCAAATATGTTGTTGTCATATTGACAAGGAGAAAATATAATGAAAAAAATTGTAATCCTTTTGCTTTCGACAATTCTTGCGTTTTCGATGCTTGCGTTTTCGATGCTTGTGTTTTCTGCCTGTGGTTTGACAGGCGGGGGAGGCTTTAGGACGGTTAATTTGGACATTGACCTTAACAACAAACCTAATCTCAACATAATGTTTCCAAACACAGGGCTGTCAAACGATGTGTTTAATGACCAAAACAATATAACTGTAAGAACAGCAAGAGAGCTGACAGGGTATACGGTCAATTATATGCAACTTGCGGCTACACCTGCTGCTTTGCAGTTGCATTTTACTAATCAAACGAACATGAATGCGATTAAGGTTACTAAGGCTCAATTTGACAGCCTTGTTGCTGATGGCGCACTTGTTGATCTTACAGCCGGCATTGAAAAATTTGGACCGACTATGCGCACAGTAATAAGTGATGCGAGTTGGGATGCGGTAACCTACGAAGGCAGAATTTTTGGAATTCCAGAAATTGTTTCTAATGACAATGTAGACAGAACACTGTTTTTTAATATGGTTCATTTGCGCGCTGCGGGCATACAAACCCTTCCGACTACACGAGAAGAACTTAGGCATGCACTTCAAGCACTCTACACACATCATGGCGGAGCTCAGAATCATTCTTACCGTGCTTTGACTTTTGGCAGATTTGATAGCTTTATTGACCCAATTGCTGCGAGTTTTGGATTAGGAAATCAATGGAGAGATGTAAATGGTGAGCTGAAATTCTTTTTTGAGCAACCTGAAATGAGGGACTATCTCGAATTTATGCATAGTTTGAGAAGTACTACAGGATTGATTGATGAGAGCTTTTTGACTCAATCGGCAGCCGATGCTATGAGTAAGTTTATTAATGGCAATGCATCAGTAATTGTCGCAGGTTGGGCGAACGCCGTCAGTTTTCTTAATGCACCACATACAAACGCATCTAATGTAAATGACAGGTTTGCCGCACTACCCGGACTAAGAGCTGAGGGTGCTGACGGTGATTTTGTAAATTTTCAAAATAGCGGAGTATCCTTTGTGACGGTTGTTCCGTGGTGGGCGGCAAATGAGGGTGGCTTTGTTATTGATTGGATTGACCAAAAATTGGGAGAAGATAACTTTAGACTTCTTACAATTGGGGAGCAAGGTGTTCATCATCAATTTATCAATAATGAATATTGGCCTATTTTGCCTGCTTTTGATGAGCTAAACCATGCAGATAATTATATGATGGGAAGTAACGAGCTTTTTTATTCTGATTTTTGGTTTGCGCGGTTGAGAAAAAGCGGCAATTTTCCTGATGGAGGTTATCTATTTAATTTTTGGGCATCTATGCAACCAAGAACAACTCACATCACATCTAATAACCCTATTATTGGCAAGAGAAATCCAATGAGGTCAGCGCCGACAATCACCGAATATGCGACTGTTAGAGACAGAATTGAAATAGATGTAGAGGACGCTATCCGTGCTATTATTTTTAGCGGCAATGTAAACGCTGCTTATGCGACTGCACTAAACAGATGGAGAGCTGATGGCGGAACGGCAGCGACTGCAGCGATTAATAGATGGTACACTAATAGATAAAACATTTGTGAGGAACTTGTGCTAGTTAAAATTAAAAAAAAATCAACTTTTTATAAGGTTAAAAAGTATCGTAAAATATTGCCGTTTCTTTTGCCGGCGATGATTTTGGCATTCGTATTTAGCTATATACCTATGCTTGGATTGATAGTAGCATTTAAGGATAGGCTTAATCTAACAGCGTTCACACCATTTGAGGCGTTCGCAAACGCTAACTGGACATTAGATAACTTCACAAGACTTTTTGGTTCGACAGAGTTTCTTCAGGCTGTGAGAAATACGCTTGTAATAAGTTTTTTGAAGATAGTTATTCTTTTTCCGTTGCCTATTTTCTTTGCTATTCTTATTACTGAGGTTAAAAACAAATTTTCTAATAAGACGGTTCAAGCGATATTATACTTGCCGCACTTTTTGAGTTGGCCGATTGTAATTGGAATATTTATGAATGTTTTTGATCCTAGTAGCGGAGCCGTCAACAATATTCTAATTAGAATGGGATTGATGAATTATCAGCAACCTACTTTTTGGTTTGCTGATAGGGGTTGGTTTCATTTTATGATGTTGCTTACTGCAGGATACAAAGATATTGGTTGGAGTTGTATCATTTATATTGCAGCAATCATGGCAATCGATACAGAAATGTTTGAGGCGGCAAGAATTGACGGTGCGAATAAGTTTCAGCAAGTACGGTATATCACAATACCTAGCATTGTGTCCACTATTGCATTGTTGCTAATTATTCGAATAGGTTTTCTTATGGATGCCGGATTTGAGCAAATCTTTGCCATGATAAATCCTGAGGTTAGGAGTGTTGCGGAAATCATAGGCACATATGTATATCGACTGTCATTTGACTCGGTACGTCCCGATTTTACATTTGCTACAGCTGTTGGACTGTTTAATGGGATTATTGCTTTAATCTTAATTCTTTTTGGTAATTGGACCGCAAAAAGAATTGGAGGTAAAGGCATATGGTAATCGCTAAAAAAGAAAAGGTCAGAAGCAAGATAAGGCTTGGCAAAGCAGATATTTTATTTGAAATAACCAAATGGGTTTTGTTAATTTCGTTTGCATTGTTTTGTCTTTTGCCTGTGCTTAATGTGCTAAGTCTTTCTTTCTCGAGAGCAGGAACTTCGGTAACGCTTTTGCCGGTTGACTTCACACTTTTTGCGTATATTCAGGTCGTTGAGGGGCAAGCATTTTTTCGAGCATTGGGTGTATCTTTGTTTGTTGCAATAGCGGGCACTTTTTTGTCCGTATTTGTTTTGCTTTTGGCGGCATATCCGCTTTCAAAACCAGACTTGCCGTTCCGCAAGCCGATAATGATTTTTTTCTTAATAACAATGCTTTTTTCAGGCGGAATTGTTCCTAATTTTCTCCTTGTAAGGACACTGGGACTTTTGGATACGACCTTCGCACTTTTTATCCCATCACTTGTGCGAGTATTTAATCTATTGTTACTAAAAACATATTTTGAAGGACTTCCGAAAAGCCTTGAAGAGTCGGCAATGCTTGATGGAGCGAGTTATTATAGAATTCTTCTTCAGATTCTTTTGCCACTTAGCTTGCCTATTGTGGCAACGGTGTCGCTTTTTACTGCGGTTGCTTATTGGAATGATTATTTTGCTTCGTTGATTTATCAGCCTACACGACCCGAATATTTTCCGTTAGCTAGATATATTTTCGATTTGATGACAGGTGCTGCACTAAGTGATATTTTGTCTGACCCACAAAAAGTTATGGCACGACAAAATATTCAGGCGGCGACTATTGTTTTGGCAATAATCCCTGTCTTGATGATTTATCCTCTTGTACTCAAATATTTTACTAAGGGGATCACGGTTGGTGCAGTAAAGGGTTAGTCTATGGAATATATTTGCGTTGATATAGGGGGAACGGAAATTAAGGGCGGCATTACGAAGAGTGGTAGCTTGCCGACAATGCTTGAAAAAAGGACAAGCGTTTTGACGAATGCGGAAAAAGGATTTGACGAAATAATATTCTCACTCGATAGCTTGATTGATTTTTTCTATTCTAAAAGAACTGCAGGTATAGCTATCTCTAGTGCTGGTACAATAAACCCTTATTCGGGCAAATGCATTTACGCTACGCAAAATCTTCCTGGGTTTACAGGGTTTAATATTAAAAACTATATTGAGAAAAAATATTCGGTGCGGTGTAGTGTTATAAACGATGGTCAAGCTGCATTGCTAGGAGAAGCTACTTACGGTGTTGCGAGAGAAAAAAAGAATATTGCAATGATGACGCTTGGCACTGGAGTGGGGGGTGCTTATTTTGCTGATGACATAGTTTTTGGGGAAGATTTTTCTTTTGGTCGTTTTGGACATTTGTGTTTTGTTAAGGAAGGGAGACTTTGCAACTGTGGCAAATTAGGCTGTGTGGAGCAATATGTTAGCACATCGGTGCTAATAGAGGATGCTAGGGAAAAGCTCGCCGTAAGTAATGGAAAAGAATTTTTCGAGCATATAAGAGCCAACAATATTCAAGCACATAAAATTTTAGAGTCTTTTTTAGGGGATCTCGCTTCTGTGCTATTAAAAATTAACGAATTAGTTGATGTTAAGTTGTTTGTAATTGGTGGCGGAGTAACAGGGTCTGCTGATTTGTGGATACCAAGACTGCAGAAAATATTGCCAACAAAAAATATTGTTGTAGCACAATTAGGTAACGACGCTGGAATGCTAGGAGCATTTGAGTGGCATAATAGAGAATTATCGGAGCGACTTAGATGAACTATTTGACAAAAGATATATTCTGTCGCAACGAATTTTATAACGGCAGTCTCAATAAACTTCCTCTCACGGCTAAGCAAGTAAGTACAATGCCGGTGGATGGATATACGCTTACGGTACGGTACGACAAGACTGTAGTAATCGAATATTCAAATCAAAGAGCCTTTCGTTATGCCATGCGGGAGCTTAAGGAGTTGTGCGAGAAACATAAAAAAACAGTGCCTTTTATACAAATATGTGATTACCCTGATTTTCCGATAAGAGGCATAATAGAGGGGTTTTATGGCACACCTTATTCATTTTCGACGCGTAAGTCACTAATTAAATTTTGTGATGAGAACAAACTGAATTCATATTTTTATGCGCCAAAAGATGACTTGTACCATAGAGATAAATGGCGCGAATTATACAGTCATAAGTTTCTTGAAGAGCTTGAAAAACTTATTGATGCTTGCAATGAAAAGCTTATTGATTTTTGGTTTTGTATAAGTCCGGGCAAAGATTTTTGCTTTTCCGACCCAAATGATTACCAGATTTTGTATGAAAAAATATCGCAAGTTGAGAAGTTTTGTGTTTGTAATTTTGGATTGCTTATGGATGACATAAGTATGGATTTGTCCGAAACGGATAAAATGAATTTTAACTGTACCGCAAAAGCACAAGCACATTTGGCTAATAAAACTTTTGAATACTTAAAAGCACAGAACTTGTCATCACGATTAGTTTTTTGCCCAACCGAGTATATAGAGTATTTTGATACGCCGTATAAGCAGTCACTAAGGGAAAATCTTAATAAATCGATTAAGGTTTTTTGGACGGGATATAATACTATCGCAGAGAAAATATGTACAAGCGAGAGCGTTGAGGTTAAAAAGACATTTGGTGTAGAAACAATGATTTGGGATAATTATCCTGTCAATGACTTTGAGCCAAAAGGTAGAATATATATGGGAGCGATTACGAATCGCTCTCAAGATTTATATAAAATACATAGCGGTTATATTATTAATCCAATGGAAAAATGGTATGCTAGTCAAATCGCTGTATTAACAATGGCGCACTTTGGCTGGAACGGCGCAAAATATGATGCGGAAAAATCTTTAAGAATTGCTGTAAATAGCATTGCAAATGAAAATGACTTAGATAAAAAAGCTTTTATGGTTTTTGTTGAAGCTAATAAGTCAAATGTTATGCGGATTTCTAAACTTGATCAAAACTTGAAAAAATGGTGGGACAGTGAGAATTTTGACAAACTAAGCCACTATTATGAAAAACTTTTGCAAGCGGTCAATATTTTGAGTGATGCAAGGGATAGTGAATTGAAAGCGGAAATAGAAATGCATATCAAAAATATTCGGGCAGAATGCGAAATTTTTTTCTCTTTGCCTAATATTGACGAGAAGATTTTTTCGGAATTTATTTTGTTTAAGGAGCGCGGGAGCAATCAGTTTTTGTCAGAATATATAAAGCGCAAAAAATTGTTTTTAGATTACAATGGCATAAAAATTGATGAGCCTCGCAAAAACTATTGGGAGTTCCAGCAAATGCACCCTAACGGGTTCAAAAAATAAAGTCTAACTATATAAAAATATGAAAAAATGTGATATACTAATTATAGGTGCAAGCATCGGTGGAACGCTCGCAGCCTATAGTGCTGCGAAGAGCGGAAAAAAAGTTATTCTAACCGAAGAAACAGATTGGATAGGTGGTCAGTTGACAAGTCAAGCCGTACCGCCCGACGAGCATAACTTGATAGAAAGTCAAGGTTGCACAAAAACCTACCGCGAATATCGTGATGCTGTTAGGAAGCATTATCAAAATCTCAGGAATATAGTCGATGAGATTAAGGCAAAAGATTTTTTTTGTCCAGGGGGGTCAAGCGTATCAAGAATAGCTCATGAGCCGAAGGTTGCACTAATGCTACTTAACAAAATGTTGCAACCTTTTGTCGATATTGGAAAGATAGAAATTTTGCTTAACACAACCGCAATAAGTGCGGCGGTAAGTAATGACGAAATTATGAATGTAACTCTTTCAGACAAGCAAATAATTTCGGCAAAAATTTATCTTGACGGGACTGAATGTGGCGATTTTTTGAAACTATGTGGGGCTGAATATCGTACGGGTGCTGAAAGCTTTGATGAAACTGGTGAGTTTCACGCACCAAAAATTGGAAACAAGTTTGATATGCAGCCAGTAACATGGGTTGCTGCCGTCGACAATCGTGGCAATCAAGATTGTGTTGGGGAGAAACCTGCTGAGTATGATTGGTTTAGAAAATTAAGGACACCTTATGACAAGTATCATGTTTTGTCTATGTATGGACCAGACAGCTCGACAGGCAAGGCCAAACAATTTGGTATGTTTACAAATGAAGTCGGAAAAAATGGCGAGAAGCTTTTTTCGCTTTGGACTTATCGAAGGATAATTGCAGCACATCATTACAAGCATGGTAATCCATATGATGTTACGCTAATTAATTGGCCACAGAACGATTATTTTATGGATAACATTTTTGATTCTGCCGATGATGAGTATAACAAATATATGGCAAAACAACTCACATTGTCATTAATATATTGGTTGCAGACAGAATGCGAAAGACCGGATGGTAAAAAAGGATATCGTGGAATTTCGCTACGCGGAGATGTGTTAGGAACTTTGGATGGATTAGCAAAGTATCCATACATCAGAGAAAGTCGTCGCATTGTACCGCTTCTGACAGTTACTGAAAATATGATTTCGAAAAAAAATCAAAAAAAGGCACCTGTTTTTGTTGACACCGTAGGCGTAGGAAGTTATCATATAGACTTGCACATTACAACTAAATCCCACACTTTCTTTTATGATTCTGTGTATCCGTTTCAAATTCCGCTTGGAAGTATGATCCCAAAAAGGCTAACAAATCTTTTGCCTTGTTGTAAAAATATCGGTACAACACATCTTACCAATGGCTGTTACCGATTGCATCCTATTGAGTGGAATATAGGTGAAGTAGCAGGATATTTGGCGGCATTCTGTATTAATGAAAAACTTTTGCCGAGAGAAATTTATTTTGATAAAGGCATCTTGGAGAGATTTCAATCATTGCTGACGGAAAGTGGCATTCAGCTTGCATGGGAAAATCTGTAGCAACTAAGGAAAATAATATGCTAAGAGGCAGTGTTTACGAAAAATTTACTTCAATCGCACAAGATGCGACCAAGTCTGAAGTGCAGCTTATATCGCACTTAAAGTTGATTCCGGCGGCGGAATTAATTTATATGTCAATAACAGAGCTTGCAGAAAAAACGCTTGTAGGAGAAGCGACTATTTTGCGCTTTTGTCGCAAGCTTGGGTTTTCGGGATTTCAAGATTTTAAGCTAAATTTATCTTATGATGTGGCGACAAATGTGCAAGATGTTGCGGAGATGAATGCGAAAGTTGCGGCGGAAATGAATAATACCATTAACCAAACCTCTAAATCATTTGACAAAGAAACTTTAAAAAAAGCAACAAGCAAGATTTTTTCCGCACGCAAAATATGTGTTTTTGCGGTAGGTAATTCTAATATAGCGGCACTTGCTACAAAATATCGTCTTTTAAAATTTAACATTGATATTGACCATGCTTTTGACCCACATGTGCAAACTGTAGTTACGGCAAATCTTACCGAAGAGGATTTGTTGATTTTGATTAGTGTCAGCGGAAGTACCAAGGACATAATCAACCTTGCTGAAATTGCCAAAAAAAATAAAACATCTATTTTGGCAATAACAAACTATCTAAAATCACCGCTAGCTAACTTAGCAGATTTTATCTTATACAACGCAAGAAAAGAGAATCCTTTTGAAGGTGGAAGTCTCGCAACAGTTGTCGGTCAAATTTATCTCGTTGACCTCCTTTGTGCCTATATCTTTAATGAGTTGGGAAGTGTCGCAAAACTTTCTTACAAAAAGTCATCCGAATCAGTCAGTGATAAATTGTTGTAAACACTTTATATGATTAATGTGGCAGTGCGATTGTAATAGCGGGGAATGCTCCTTTGATTTAAGTAAAAACTAGAACTAAGAATGTCTCAGTTTGGATTGAAAAAGTCTTAGAATCAAACAACAGGATAAGGGTGTGAGGCATTCTGCCCTGCACCCGCGTTTAGAAACAACGAGGATACCTCGTTTTATTTCGGCGATAGGATTGATGTTGGATAGTATGTCAAATGTCTACGGTGGAATTTTGGTGCATCAAGTTATGCCAGAACTTTGTCTTGGAAACTTTGCCCTGCGGGTCTTGAAAATGTTTGACATAAACTTTTGTATATGATAAACTGTCAATTAGTTAAATACGAATTTCCAAATAAGTGAATCCGTTATTGCTTTTGAGCAGAGGGTGTTCGTCTGGGGATGCTGTTGCCCCACCACATGTCTCCTGTCTTTTGTCAGGGGTAAAAAACACAAAAATAGCCTTA
>WQVM01000004.1 GCA_009783985.1 Bacillota bacterium
ATTAGGTTTTGAGCCTACCGAAAAAGATATTATGGAGCAGCGTCCGCTTAGTCATAAGGAAGGCATATTCGCAGGCGGTTTAGGTATTGTAATACTACTACAAGGCGTTATGATAGGATTACTTGGAGTAATAGCTTTTGTATGGGGATTGCAAAACTTCAACCTTGCCGTAGCACGCACAATGGCATTCGGCACGCTAGCCTTTGCACAATTAGGTCACGCAATTAATACCCGCAGTCAAAGCAAGTCTTTCTTTGAGGTTGGACCGCTCAAAAATCTGCACCTTATCGGAGCGTTAGTTATATGTATGGTACTGCAATTCAGCGTTATGAATATTACTTTGCTCTCACCTATCTTTCACACAACACGCCTTAACGCAGGTCAATGGGCAGTAATATTCGGGTTGTCAATTATCCCGATAATCGTAGTAGAAATAACAAAACTCCTATACGGACTATTGATTAAACCGAACACTAAATTAGGAATTAGGAAAAAGGAATTATTGACGGGATAGTAATTAACGCAAATATACTCGTCATTTGCGGTGTTTTGATATATTTTTTTGAGGATATCTCTCCACTTGCTTCGCTCGGTCGAGATGATACTTAGGTGGGAGCATACAACTCTATTGCGAGCATGTCATTGCGAAGAGCGAACGCGACCCATTCGGCAAGCTCAGGGCAGGCTCCGCAATTCCATGTAAAAAGTTAAAAAATGGGCGGTGTTTTTTGTTTGCCCATTTTTTCGCACCCCACCTATTTTTTTCTTTTGCTACCTTTTCTTTCTTTTCTTCTCTTTTTTGTTTTGTTGGAGGTCTTTCCTTCTGCTTTGTTTCCAAGTAGTTTTTCCGCTTCGGAGATAAGACCTTTGTTTTTTGGATTGCGCCATTGGAGCAATGCTCTTTGCATTGCTTTTTCTTTTTTTGAGCGGGCTACATAGAGAGGTTTGCCGTCCCTAGGGTCAAATCCGCAATAATACATAGTAGTCGAGAGTGTGGACGGTGTGGGATAAAAGTCCTGAACTTGCAAGGGCATATACCCTATCTCTTTAAGGTATAACATAAGGTTATACGCATCTTGCAGAGTACAGCCGGGATGGCTTGACACAAAATAAGGCACTAAAAATTGCTTGAGTCCTGCCTTGTTATTACTTGCCTCAAAGCTATTTATAAATTTTTTGTACACTTCAAAAGAGGGTTTGTTCATAAGCCTTAAAACTTTGTCACTATTATGTTCGGGTGCGACTTTAAGCTGTCCGCTTATATGATTTTTGACTAGCTCATCAAGAACTTTTGGACTATCCATCATTAGGTAGTCGTATCTTATCCCGCTACGGACAAAAACTTTTTTGACACCCTCAATTTTTGAAACGGCTCTAAGTGCGTTTAGGTACTCGGAGTGGTCAACTTTTAGATTACCACACGGCTTATGCCCAATACAGTTACGGTTGCAAGCCTTCTGCTCATGGGATTGCTTCGTCGGCGTTGCCTCCTCGCAATACCTTCGGTGCTTCGTAAGACGGTGGTCGGAGGAGTGGTTGCACGGCGGTGTATGAAAATTAGCACTTGGTCCGCCTACATCGTGTATATAGCCCTTAAAAGTCGGTGACTTAGCTATCCGTTCACCCTCGGACACAATTGACTCCAAACTCCTTAACTGTATAGCTTTGCCTTGATGATAAGTAAGCGCACAAAAAGAACATCCTCCGTAACATCCCCTATGTGCTGTTATGCTATGCTCAACCTCCTCAAGTGCAGGCACACCGTTAGTATACATAGTATGCACGGCTCTTTGGTACGGGAGTGCATAAACCTCGTCCATTTCTTTTTGCGTAAGCGGTAATGACGGCGGATTGACTATGATTTGATGTCCGTCAACTGTTGCTTGTGTCAAAGTTTTTTCGCCTTGCTGAGCTTCCTCAAATGCCAGCATAAAAGCCTGAGCGTATTTTTTTTTATCCCGACACACTTCCTCGTGTGACGGTAGTATTATACTGTTGTTTTTGTCTTCGGCGGACTGCTTCGCTGTCGCTCGCAATGACGGTGGGGCGGTGACTTTATACGCTGTACCGCCTACATCTTTGACTTTTTTGAGCGGCACTCCCCTCTCGGCAAATTTAAGAAGCTCGGTCATCGGTCGTTCGCCCATTCCGTACACAAGCAAATCCGCCCCCGTCTCTACAAGTATCGAGGGACGCACCTTATCCGTCCAGTAATCATAATGACTAAGTCGTCTAAGACTTGCCTCAATACCGCCGATTATAATGCATATATCATTACCAAAAAGCCGTCTAAGGCTATTGCAATAGACGGCTAGCACCCTATCAGGTCGCTTGCCTTTGATACCGCCCTCGCTATACTCATCACCCTTGCGAGGCATCAGTGAGGCGGTATAATTATTAACCATACTATCAACAACCCCGCCTGAAACCAAAAAAGCTACTTTGGGTTGCCCTAATCTTAAAAAGTCTTTATCCTTGGTGGGCTGTGCGATAATCCCTACGCTAAAACCCTTGCTCTCTACAAGTCTTGCAATAATCGACGCACCAAAAGACGGGTGGTCAACATATGCGTCTGCCGTCAAAAGCACAAAGTCTAACGGCTCATCTTGTTTAGAAACCGGTATAAACATTATATATTTTCCATAACCTACAAGGTCAGATAAGGTATAGATTTTTTATGCCATCAAAACTCGATACGAGGAGCAATAATACTTGCTTGCAAGAGTATTATTGCGACGACAACCACAGGCACGCCTGTGATATTCGCAGACTGTACTAGAAGTACAGGCAAGAATAGCGAGTGCAGAGGGCAGGAAAAAGATGTGTCTTAGATGCACCTTGTTAGGTTATGGAAAATATATATCAACTTGCTGCTGTCTGAAGCCTGCAAGAACCATTTCTACTTGTGCGACTTGCCTAACAAATCTCAAAGTATAACTGCCTTGCCTTGTATCTATCGTAATTTTGCCGTCTTGAAGAAAAAACATTCCTACCAAAAATCCGCTACTCCGCCTATGAAAAACATTGATAATATCATTTGGGCTGACGGTCACGGTTTGACTTCTTGTTATGTTGAGTTTAAGACTGTTGCCGTCATACACTATTCTCTCTTTAGGTGTCAAGAAAAAATTAATCAAAAAGTATATAGGCAACACAAGTGACACAAAGTCAAGAAAGAGAAAAAATAGAAACACCGCAAGTTGGTCAGTAAAAAACATAACAAGCGTAAGCAAAATAGAAATCGGAAAAATTATAGCGTTAAGCACAACTTGGTACATAAGCACACCCGACCTTGTCGCTATTACGCCTGTAGGCACTTGCGGTGATTGTTGTCCAAAAAAATTGTCATTAGACACTGTATTACTATTACCAACAACAGCCTCACCGCAACTCCCGCAAAACTGTGCATCTTGCGTATTGTAAGCACCACATTTAGAACAGAACATAGAAACTCCTTTATTGAAGTAAAAAGTAGCGGACTTAGTATTTTTAAGATTACCAACCAACAACTCATCAATACTTTTTACTTCTTACTTTTTACCTTTACTTTTGAGTATTTTACTTTGTAAAATACTCAACTCCGCTTTTGAATATTTTCATATCGTATTCGCCGATAACATTCTTATACAAGTCTTTGCCCACTCTTTCGCTATGCCCCATTTTGCCTAATATTCTGCCGCACTTAGAAGTTATACCCTCTATCGCCATCATACTACCGTTAGGATTATACGGCGATTGCATTGTAGCATTGCCGGATAAGTCAACATATTGCGTAGCGACTTGCCCGTCTTTTATAAGTTGCTCTATCTCTTTAGCGGTCGCCAAAAACTTGCCCTCACCATGTGAAACAGGAACATTATAAATCTCACCCACTTCGACACCGCTAAACCACGGAGAGAGAGTTGACGCTACTCTTATGCGGGATATAGTAGAAACATGGCGGGATATGTTGTTAAAGCTAAGTGTAGGCGAATCGTCTTTCATAGGCGCTATTTTGCCATAAGGCAATAAGCCTAATTTAATAAGTGCTTGATAGCCGTTACAAAATCCTATTATAAGTCCGTCTCTTTTTTCAATCAATTCCGCTATTGCATCGCTAAGCTGTTTTGCTCTAAAAGTTGCCGCAATAAATTTACCGCTACCGTCCGGTTCGTCCCCGCCGCTAAATCCCCCGGGAAAAGCTATGATTTGCGACTTGCCTACCGCCGCCGCCATTGCTTTGACACTCTCTGTTATATCCTTTGCCGTATTGTTTTTGACAACAACAAATTCTGTCTTTGCTCCTGCTCTTTGAAATGCCGCCGCCACATCATATTCGCCGTTAGTGCCCGGAATTACAGGGATAAGCACATTCGGAGTAGCAATATTAACACTACGGGTTGGTGGAATACCACGAACAGCTTTACCTGCATTTTTTGCCGCATCGACAATAATTGAGGCTGTATTCCTAACTCTTTTTTCTACTGTTTTGATTTTTTGCTCAATAGCGGCGGTGCGGCTAATGGTACTACTGATGTTCTTTACATCGCCGTCCGCAGGAGCTGTGGTCGGATAAACACTCTCTAATTTACCCTCAAATGCCGCCCTTGCTTTATCAAGACTAATATTACTGCACTCCTTATTAGGGCAGTCGCACATTTTTAGTTGAGGCTCAGATTTAGTCGTACCAACAGGCACACTGACAAAACCTTGAAATGTCTCTATATTATCACAGCTTATCAGAATATCTCCTAATCTGCCATTAGGGCAAAATTCTGTCTCAAAGCCTAAGTTATTGCCCAAGCAACTTAAAATAATTTGAGCGTAATCACCGCCCTCCTCAACAGCCGAAGCGTAACTGATTGTTCCCTTTTGCATCTCAGTTCCGATTTTTACAAGCAGACTCTTTAGGTAATTTAAGTCAGGTACGCCGTTTTTATCTCTTTCTAACGGCAATAACCAAACCTTTTGATTTGGCTTTGCAAGCACATTAGACACAACACGACTTGCCTCCGTTACGCCAAGTGCAAAGCTGACAAGCGTAGGCGGAACATCAAGATTTTCAAAACTGCCGCTCATACTGTCCTTACCGCCGATAGCACCTAACCCTAGTCCTAATTGAGCGTGCAACGCTCCGAGCAGCGCACTTGCAGGCAATCCCCATCTCTTCGGGTCGTTGTTAATACGAGGGAAAAACTCTTGAAAACTAAGTCTTATGCTATTAAGCGGCGCACCTGCAAGAACAACCTTGATAGCTGACAAAGCCACCGCATAAATACTGCCGATAAAAGGACTCTCGCTTGACAAGTATGGATAAAAAGCGTGTGACGATACGGTTGTTGCTTCTGTTTCGCCGTCAAGCACAGGGATTTTTGCCGCCATTGCTTGAGCCGGTGTAAGCTGCTCCACACCGCCTAAAGGCATAAGCACGGTAGACGCTCCGACAGTGCTGTCAAACAATTCTACTAATCCTTTTTGAGAACATACGCTAAGGTTGCTTAATGTTTCTTCAATCAATCCGCAATCACTCTTATTAAAACTCTTAGGAATCCTATCTCCTATTATAGCATTAGCGTTTTGTCTTACTCCGTTAGTATCCAAAAAGCTCCGTTCTATATCGACTACATACTCACCTTTATAGCTCATCCTCATGCGTCCTGTGTCAGTAACTTTTGCTATAACAGTCGCATCAAGATTTTCTGTAGCACATAGTTTCTTAAATTTTTGGATATCGCTTTCGGCTACGACTACAGCCATTCGCTCTTGACTCTCCGATATAGCTATTTCGGTAGCATTAAGTCCTGCGTATTTTAGCGGTACGGCATCCAAGTCTATGTCTATACTAGGGGCTATTTCGCCCACGGCGACACTCACACCGCCTGCACCGAAGTCATTACAGCGCTTGATAAGTCGCGTAAGCTCCCCGTTACGGAATAATCTTTGTATTTTTCGCTCAATAAGCGCATTGCCTTTTTGAACCTCAGCACCGCATTCTTCTAAGCTATCAAGAGTATGTGCCTTACTGCTGCCAGTAGCTCCGCCACAACCGTCACGCCCTGTCTCTCCGCCCAAAAGAAGCACAACATCACCTACTGACGGTTTTTCTCTTACAACATTTTTGGCAGGCGAAGCGGCAACAATAAAGCCAGCCTCCATACGCTTTGCCTTAAAGCCTTCGTGATATATTTCCTTAACCATTCCCGTAGGGACACCGATTTGATTTCCGTAGCTGCTAAACCCAGCCGCAGCTGTTTTGCATATAACACGCTGAGGGAGTTTACCCTTAATTGTTTGCTCCATCGGTTCGGTAGGGTCTGCTGCACCTGTGACACGCATTCCTTGATAAACATATGCCCTGCCGCTAAGCGGGTCTCTAATTCCTCCGCCCAAACAAGTTGCCGCACCCCCAAAAGGTTCTATCTCTGTAGGGTGGTTATGCGTCTCATTCTTGAACATAACCAAATAATCAACTTCTTTTTTATTCTTTGAGACATCTCCTCTATCCTCTACTTTGATTTTAACTTTGATAGAGCAAGCATTAACTTCCTCGCTTTCATCAAGATTATCAAGTAATCCTTGTGCCTTTAATTCCCGTGCACCCATTGTCGCCATATCCATAAGGCAAGGATACTTATCTTTGCGTCCCTTATAGTGCTTATCAAACAGCTTTGTGTATTCTTTATATGCTTGTTTGATTTGCGGAATTTTTGACTTGATTTTAACTTTATCAAGTGCTGTCAAAAATGTAGTATGTCTACAGTGGTCTGACCAATAGGTATCAATAACTTTAAGCTCTGCCTCCATAGGGTCTCTGCCAGTTTTGACAAAATAATCCCTGACATGCTCTAAGTCGGCTATAGTCATAGCAAAGCCGTATTCCTTATGAAAAACCCCGATTTGGGACTTATTCATTTTAATAAAACCGTCAACTTTTTTTGGCGGCTCAGGAGACGGATATACTGACTCCAAAGTTTTGGGGACAGCAAGTTCACACTCCCTTGACTCGACAGGATTGATTAAAAACTTTTTTATTTTTTGCAAGTCGCTTTGACTAATGCCTTTGATTGCATAAACAGTTGCGCACTTGATAACAGGACGAGACTTTTGCGTAAGTAGCTGGACGCATTGCACAGCGCTATCTGCTCTTTGGTCATATTGACCGGGCAAAAGCTCAACGGCAAAAACCGCCCAATCAGTTCTAACATCAGTCGGGAGATTAACTTTGTGCACTGTATCAACAGGCGGTTCGCTAAAAACCTCTGTTATGGCACGCTCATAATCCGCCGCCGTAAGTCCGTCAACATCGTAACGCATAAAGACTCTGACTCCTTGCGTCTTAATGCCTAAAAAGCCCTCTATATCGCCTCTTAGCTTGTCCGCAGAATGCGTACGCCCTTCTTTTTTTTCTACATAAAGTCTGTTAATCATTTATTGTTTTCCTCCGATATCGTTTCTATAAAACATACCGCCAAATTTGACTTGTTTGATTCCGTCATAAGCTAATTTTTTAGCTGTTTTCATATCTTTAGCTTTGCCGGTTACACATAGCACTCTGCCGCCGTTAGTCACCAACTCTTTATCACTCCACGCTGTCCCTGCGTGATATACTTCTGCGCCATTGGGAATCTTGCCTATACTGATAGGGATACCTTTTTTGTAATCCTCAGGATAACCGCCGCTTGCAGCAACAACACAAATCGTACAATTATCGTCCCACTCTACTTTGACCTTGTCAAGCTGTCCGTCTATGCACGCCTCCATTATTTCTAGGAGGTCACTTTTGAGTCGGAGTAATACCACTTGCGTTTCGGGGTCACCAAATCTGGCGTTATACTCAAGCACTTTTGGAATACCATTATCAATCATCAACCCAAAGTATATGACACCCCTAAATTCTCTGCCTTCGGCTTTCATAGCTTTGATAGTCGGCTTATATATCGCCTCCATACAAAGTTTATGAAGTTCATCCGTATACTTCTCACTCGGGCAAAACGCTCCCATACCGCCCGTGTTAGGTCCCTCATCATTATCGTACGCTCGCTTATGGTCTTGACTGCTTGCCATTGTAATAACAGTATTGCCGTCCGTAAAGGCAAGCATAGACACCTCAAAACCTTTTAGAAACTCCTCTACCACTACTTTGCTTCCGGCGTTACCAAATTTTTTGTCCACCAGCATTTCGTTGACAGCTTTTTCTGCCTCTTGATAGTTACCGGCTATTACGACACCCTTGCCAAGCGCAAGCCCGTCAGCCTTAATCACCGTGGGATAGTCAGCTTTTTTTAAGTATGTTAATACCTTATCTCTATCCTCAAAAACCTCATACCCGGCACTAGGAATATTGTACTTACGCATTAGGTCCTTGGCGTATGCCTTGCTCGCTTCTAAGTGAGCCGCCGCCGCACTCGGACCAAAAGCTCTATGCCCCTTAGCTTGCAGCTTGTCCACAAGTCCCATAGCAAGCGGGTCATCCGGTGCGACCACCGTCAAATAAATGTCACCTCTCTTGTCCACCCACTCAACAATCTTATCTATATCTGTAGCCTTGATATGGCTAATACATTCGGCGATTTGGCTAATCCCTGCATTACCCGGAATTGCAAAAAGTCTTACACCTTTTCTTTTGTTAAGACAACAAGCAATAGCGTGTTCTCGCCCTCCGCCGCCAATAATCACAATGTTTTTTTCATTACATTTCGACATATATTTAATTATAACAAATCCATATCCAAAAGTCAACCGCAAAAAAACGCAAATCCACAAAAAATGAACTTGCGCTTCTTATTTTAATTTGATTATTCTTTCTTCTTTTATCTTAACTATAGCAGCCCCCAAACTCCTGTCAGTAACAATATCGCCGGAACAAACGCTCCGATAACACCCACCGCTATTGAGATGTATGGAAAAATTTTTTCCATAACTTTCATTTTGAAAGTAAATTGCAGTACTGCGGAAAACCATAAAACAAACCATGTCAGCCAAAGGAATGCAAGTGCCATAAATGTATTGCCGTCCGAAACAGGTCCATTCCAATCTACTTGAGCAATATTGTAAATAACCATTACAACAGCAAAGATACTTGCTCCTATACTGAATATTCCGAATGACCGCCCGTCAAGTTTGAGCATAAGGTTACCTGCAATAAAAAGATATGTTATACCAAATACAAGCCCTGCGGCGATATTTTGGAATATCACATAACTCGGCAATCCGCCCTCTGCCCTCAAGTCCATCGGTGCGTGAAAAGCCAACATAATCAAATTGCCTGCAACAAGAAGTGCCCCCACAATAAGATTAAAATACGCTATAGATTTAGGACTGGCAACAACAAGCGGAACTATTTTCTCCGTTTCTTTACCGTCTGCCCCTACCGTGACAGTCTTAGTATTAGACATAAACAATATGCCGTTATGCACCAATACTATACCTACTACTAATAATGCTATACCTAACATTTTTTTGATTATCTCCTAATTTGTATTATTATATTATCTCTATCTGACACGAGGTCATAACAGCAAGTGCCGCTTTATGATTTTCGGGTGAGAGTCCTGCACACGCATTTGCGACAACCCTTATAGGCACTTCGGGGTATTTTGCTTTAAGAATCATTGCGTTGGATACTACACATATCTCTGTGACCGTTCCTACAATAGTGACTTGGATCGGATTAGCCAAATTCCAATCATAATATCCAAAACATTTTTTTTCGAGCGTACTTACATCAGGCTTACTCAAATAACCGCTCAATTCGGCGATTATCTTATGCCCGTCTGTACCCTTAATTGTGTGCGCAATCGGCAACTTATGCCCTTCTTGCGTCTCTAAATAATTCTTATCGTGTGTGTCAAGCGTAAAAATAATATTGCCCTTGTGGGTATCAATCACCTTTTTGACATTGTTTATTATGCCAACCGCCACCTCATTAGCCAAACTACCCCTGACAAAATCCTCTTGCATATCAACTACAATTAAATAATGCATATATTCACCTCTTAATTTAATTATTTTATCATAATTTAATGCCTTTTGTAAAGTATTAGAAATAGGCTTTGAAATTTACTCTCTAAACTGTTAGTGGAATTAAATAAGATTTATATCACACATAGCTAATTTGTCCAATATACTGATAGAGAGTTATGTACATAGTGTAAATTAAGAACAAGAATCTGTATGCAAGGTTTGCTATCCTTTGCATACCGCTTCTAAATTGGAGGAAAAACTAATGTTTATTTGTAAATTCTGTGGCTTTATGTCACGGGACGATTCTGTACATTCTTGCGGAAATCGGATTTGCCGTGGATATGCGCCTGTAGTACAACAAACCACAACACAAGCAAGATGTCCGGCATCTTTAAGACGGTCGTGTACCGCTTATACATACTCAACACCCTCACCACGCTCGGTGTCTCAGTCGATAAGCAATTCTGATGTCATAGCGGAGCAATCTACACACACCTCAAGTCCCCCGCCTGTAAGACCGCCCGTAGAATCTCAAATGCCGTCCGATGTGCATTCTTTGGCTTTTGCTACCGTACCTTTTCAAAAAGCAAGTCAAATTTTGCCGCAAGATAAATGGCTGACTTTGGGAACAATTTTTCCAGAGCTTGCCCACCCGTATACTAAGAAAATTTTTGACAGAAGTTAAAAACTCAAATAAGGAGAACAAATATGGAAAAAGAAAGCTTGCTCCACCAAATTATGCAAATGGATTTTGCTTGCGTGGATATGCACTTATATCTTAACACACATCCTACTGACAATTCAGCAATAATGCAACTCAATCATTTTGGTAGCGAAGTGCGTCGTCTGACACAAGAGTACGAAAAAAAATTCGGACCGCTATCATATACGAGTGCGCATAACAGCAATACATTTGACTGGATTAATGAACCCTGGCCGTGGCAACTTGCCTAATTTTGCAGATTTATCACAGGTGTGCAACTAATTGCAATCGCCGTCGTCGTACGGCAAAGGAGAAAAACAAAATACTATGTGGATTTATCAAAAAAAACTTCAAGCTCCCGTAAAAATAACCCGCCCTAATCCCGCTCTCGCCCGCCTCATAATTACGCAATACGGCGGAGCATACTCCACTTTGTTTACACAGGGCAATAATACAATTCAAGGGTCTTTTCGGGCTTATTGTACATAATATGGTGCAAAATGCTCTTTGCTATTATTTTCTTGTCTAACATCGGCAAATCCGCATTAAGTTTTTTTGCGGTGTCTAGTAGCTTGGCACGATTAAGTTCTTGTGTCGGTGGCGGAGTTTCCTCTTGTTGGTTTTTTAGCAATTCTATTTCTTGCGATAATCTGTCTTTTGTTTCTTTGTATTGGTCAAGTGTATCAACCCCTGCCTCGTATGCGTCTTTGGCACGGTCAATGCGTCTTTGGTATGCGGTAATTTGTTTTTTGATATATGAGTCGTTGCCAACTGCTTTGCCACTAGTAAAAATACTCAATGAACTAAGACCTTGAGCGTCATGCTCCATTTGCGACAATACCGCTTGCTCTGCCTCTTTGATATTGATAGAGTGTGACAAGTTACATCTCGCTCCTGTGTATCCCCTGCATTGCAAATAAAAACTGCCATTCTTAACAAGCCCCTTGCCACAGTTTGAGCATTTGAGGATACCGACAAGCCAATGACCGCTACTTTCTGCTTTTGAGTTCTTTATATGTCGCTCTTTTACTTCCGCCACTCTATCCTGCACTTTGGCAAAAATGCTCTCACTTATTAGTGGCTCATGACTCCCTTGTGTTATTAACACATTTTCGTTGTCATAGTCTCGTCGAGTCCGCCCTGCTGGATTCCACCGTATCTTGCCGATGTAGACAGGGTTACGCAAAATGTATTCGATTGTTCGATTTTCAAACTTACTCCCTCGATTAGTCCTAAGATTGATGTCATTGAGTTTCTTTGCTATTTGCATATAGCCCATACCACCCAAAAAATCCTCATATATTTTGCGGATAATGTCCGCCTGCTCGGGATAACATACAAGTTGCTTGTCTTCCATTTTGTAACCATAAGGTGCAATCGATAACGGCTCACCCCTCAAGGCTTTTTCTGTCATGCCTCTTTTGACTTCCTCGGCAAGGTTGATACTGTAGTATTCGTCCATAGCCTCAATCATTGCCTCAATAAGGATTGACATCTTATCGTCCCCGATAGTCTCGGTTATCGATATGACATCAATGTTTAGTTGTTTGCGTAACAACGATTTGAAAACAACACTATCCTCACGGTTTCGAGCAAAGCGTGAAAACTTCCAAAGCAATATCGCCTCAAATGGTTTGGGTTGGGTCTTGGCAATACCTATCATTTCATTAAACTTTGACCGCTTTGCAGTTTTTTTACCACTGACCCCGTCCTCTTCGATAAAGATATATTTGTCGGGAATAAAAAAACCGTTACGCTCCGCATAGTTTCGGATTTCGCTTAGTTGACTATCGGGCGAATACTCTCGCTGGTCATCGGTAGATACTCTAATGTAGGCGGCTGCAGGTTTCATAGTTTACTAGTTGCTAATCGTCATTATTGGTATTCTTGTTGTTCCTGTAACATCGCTGATTACT
The DNA here is from genome assembly GCA_009783985.1 of Bacillota bacterium. GTDB lineage: Bacteria > Bacillota > Clostridia > Christensenellales > Pumilibacteraceae > WQVM01. Next base: position 12,562 of record WQVM01000004.1, read on the forward strand.
ACTCTATTAAATTCTGACGCTAAGTCTTGCGGTGTAATATTGAATGTAAAGCTGTATTCTTGATTTCTATTTGCGGATTGGACATTCCCTTGTCTTGCTCCTATTACTCTTTCATCGTTAGCGTGCGCTCTTAGCGTGAATCTAAAATTTTGTATATTATAGCGCGGTGTTAAGAAAACTTCGAGTGTTGAACCTGTCCGAACTGTCCTTCCGCTAAAATGGGCATAAGTGGTTGGAGTATTTATAAATTCTCTTGGGTTATTAACATCTGAAGCAAGTCGTATAGTAAAGTCTTCTGGTCGATATTGTAAAATTGAGTGTATAGTTCTTGTAAATCGAATTCTATTATTTGCAGGAACTCTTATAATCGTTGTCGTAGTACCAATAATAGCATTTTGATTATTAAATTCACTTAAGAGAATTATAGTGACTGAAATGTCTTGCTGTTGGTTTGTATTGTTTCTAACCCACCCTTGCACACGACTTTCCCACCGTAAGGGGTCTAAAGAGTGTTCCCCGCTTACTATCCTTACCTGACTGGTGCCGTCAAGCCAAAAGCCATAATCAGCATAAGCCATAAATTGAGGTTGATTGTTGTTATCGGTATCTCTAGTTGCAAAATATATTCCAACACCGCCAAATACTGCTACAAATAAAAAAATCGGGATTAACGCAAGTGCGATTATCCTAACACCTATATTTTTCTTTTTTACTGGCGGAGCTGTATAGCTTGGTACTGTATATTGAGGTGGTGGTTGATTGTTGTCTTGATTTGCAAATGTGTCAAGTTGCGTTCCACAATTAGCACAAAATTTGTTTTCTGAATTTTCTTTTCCGCAATTTGGGCAAAACATAGTTTATCGTTCCCCTTTTATTTATCTTTATTTAGATAGTCACTTAGATTGTGAATATTTACGCTAGGCTTTTTTTATCAAGTGTGGCAGTTATTTCGGTGCTGTGCTTGATTGACACATCGTCAATATACTCCATTACTTTTTGCATACCCTTTTTGTCTAACTTGCGAAAACTCTGTAATAGGGTTTGCTCTGTCGGAGTTCTTGCTTTGGTTGCAAAATCGATAGATGTAAAGTCTTGCAGATAACCCGGCTGGTCATCTAACCCTAACAGATAATCGGTTGTTACATTATAATATTGTGCTAGTTTAATTATTGCAGGGGCAGTTGGTTGCATTATACCTCTCTCCCACTCTGACACAGTCGGAAAACTGTAACCTATTGCTTCCCCTACTTCTCGTAGCGTTGCACCTTTTTCTTTGCGTAGGTCTCGTAAGTCTTTCATTACACAATTATACTATAACTAAAAAAAAAAGTAAAAATGTTTGCTTATAGCTAACAAAACGCTTGACTTTGCCTATACCTAACATTTATACTATACCCAACATGGCAAAAACAAACAAAACAAAAAACTGCACCTGTGTAGCCGAGATAGAAAAACTTCTTGACAGATGTATGGAGCGGTATGCGTATCACATTGCATGGATATGTATAATGGCAGATAGCGTTGATGTGGATAGACTGCCACTACTTATGGAAACTTATAAAGCAAAATTTATAGATACTCTAAGTGTCAAAAAATGAGCAAGGTTTTATAACTAGTTCTTTTAAGTCTAAAAAAGTCTTGTTGTCGTATAATTTTTTAAGTTCGTCCTTTTCTAAAAATCGTGTTTTATATATAGCGAACGAAAACGCTGTTTTATTGATTATATCGTCATTAAAAACATTTTTGTTGTTAGGAATTGCGTAATACTCTAAACACCTCAATATTGCAAAATGGTCAAAAAACCACTCTTTCCACTTTAAGTCCATTTTGCTGATTTTTTCTAAGATATAAGCAAGTGCTTTGCGAATGCCTAACTCTTCATATTGTTCTTGAGATTTGAACATAGAAGCGTAGTTAGATTTAGAATATTCTGATAGATTGTTTTTTTGAAATAGTCTGTAGTTGCAATATTCCTCAAAATATTTTTTAGCACAGTTATTAAAAAAAGTTTCAATGCAGTAAGATTTATTTTCCATAATATATCCTCCGTGGGTATGTATTATATTATAAAAATATAAAAATGTCAACTTAAAAGTAAGTAGTGTTGGGAGGCACAAACAAAATGAAAGGTTTTATTGAAGTAACTAGTCGCATAGATAATGAAAAATTTTTAATCGCTATATCCTGTATTGAGCAAGTTTCATTTTTTAGCAAAGACGATTTTACTAGCATTTTTGTATATCCCTCTAATAAGCGAAAAAAAGCCGCTTATTATGCTGTTGTCGAAACTTACGATGAAGTCAAACAAAAGATTAGTGAAGCGAGCTAATAAATTTTTGTAATCTTGTACAAGCATTGCAGAATATATAAAAAATATGAGAACTCCACTTAAAACAGTTTCATATGTGACAGTCGACAAAGAGGTTATTGCGTTAGCCTCATTGTCTGATGAGGAACGCATAAAAGTTATGAGTCGTGTTCAGGAACTTGTTATACGGCGAGAGGTCGCTCGTCTCAATCTTGGAGATGTTGAGATAGTTGAGCATAAAGAATAGCCGCACAAACCCAAAGCCCCACTAAGGTGGACAAGCATTGATATAATTTTAGCTCCGACAAGACTGTCGGAGCTGTAGTGTTGGGAGGCACACAAATTATGGATAATACACAAGTCGTCCAATCGATTGGACAGGATTTATTGTTGTTGGATATTACAGCTGTTGATTTGTTTGAAAACAATCGTAGGGCTAAGCTACAGCTTGAGAGATTTTTAGAGATAGCTTTAGATACTATTGGCTATGAGAGTGAATTGATAGAAGTTGGCGATTATGGTATCAAATTACATTACTATAATGGGCGGTCTTGCATATTTAATTTATATCACAAAGGTAAGTATTGCGGATACGGTGCGTCTTATGTGAGTGATTTGAAAGATGTATATGAAACAATGGATAAACAATTAGGCTTTTTAATTAGTGATAACGAGGAATTAAAACAATTACATTTAGACCGCTTTGACCAAAGAATAAATTCATTACATCACGACATACGCACCAATTATATACAGCTGGGACTTATCTTTAAGCGAATGCACCGCTTTGGACTTTATCACGGTGGTAGCAGTCATACTACAAACACTAAAGCATTTTATGAGTATATAGAGAGTAAGTATAATTATAAAAAATCTAGTGTTTGTAATATGATGGCAATAGTTGGTAATTTTTGCAATAGTGACGGTGTGTTACATGAGCGTTTTGAAAACTATTCGTATACTCAATTAACGGAGCTGTTGTCCTATAAAGGGGACGAACTCCCCTCGCCCACTGCTACCGTGTCGGAGATTAAGGACTTAAAAAAATCTGTCCAATCAATTGGACAAGCTGACGATGACGACACATCGGAGCAGTTGCAGTCTACTGTAAAGCGTTGTCCGCATTGTGACGGGGTGTTATAAAATGTGTGTATTGAATAACTATCCTTGTCCAAATTGTGACAACTGCAAATCGACTATTGAGCGGATACAAAATGATTTGAAAAATGCACCTGCTCCTCTGCCTGATTGTAGGAGTGCGTGCCAAATCTTAAACGACATAAAAAGTGAGGGAGCTGATAATGTGGTGGAAAAATAAAAATAAAAAAAGCCATAGGGGCAGGACGATACAAACAAGGGACGAACACTTTGCAGGACAAGCTGGTAAGAATGTCAAGCCTGACCACCCTGACCCTAATGATATGTATCGGACAGCTTTGATTATTAGAGATAATGATAATCGTGAATATGCTGTTGTTCCACTGACTACAAAAAAGGGTGTTCCTTTATCTAGTCATCCTAATAAAAAGTCTAAGGCTAAAGATTTTATAGAAATATACGATAGGAATGGCGAGCCTATTAAATTAGGCAAATATTTTAAGCCGGGTTCTAGAACAGTGTCGGAGTCTGATGTACAAGCGGTAGAAAACTACTGTCTTAATAAGTCTAAGCGTAAACAGCGTAATCAAAAGCAGCTTGATAAGTTTAATTCTCGTCCCAAAAAAAAATGACACGGTAGTTTTTTACCGTGCCGGTGCATACACAACCAATGGTCATTGTATGCCTGCTCCACCGTATCTCTACGGATGTTATGTTACTATTATACGCTATAATCTTTGACTTGTCAAGGGTTTTGAGCAATAAAAATAAAAAAATATTTGGTGGTTGATATGAGAGAGATAGACAAATACCCTTGTAGCAGTTGCAAAAAGATAAACTTTAGTAAATTCTACTGCTCGGACTGCAAAGCTATTGTATGTAATTTTTGCAGTTATGGCGGACGGTGTCTTAGTTGCGACTTAAAAAGTCAAAGAGAGGTCAAATGTATCAGCTGACTATTTATATTTATGACTTATCTTCGAAGCAAAAGCAAATTGCTTCTGTTCGGTTGGATAAACTTGCCGAAGTGCATAAGTTCATTGCAAGATATTTAGATCGAAATATAACTGGTATTTCAATTCGTTATATATCGGGCAATCGGTTTGGTGGTTCTGTTAGGCAGTTGCTCGATTGTACAAAATTTGAATATATATCTTTATTCAAATAATTAGTTGACTATATATCCCCTAACTCGAGTATGGGGATTGTAGATAAATAAAACGGTGGCGACCTACGCAAAGGAAAAAAAATATTATGACAAATACAAATCAAGCACAAGCAACAGACAAAGACAAGGATAAGGTTGTAAAAAAAGAAAACAGTCTTACAGTAAAAATTTCTGTTCGTAAAGTAATGAGGCAACAAGAGGTTGCAGGCGTCAATCAAATGGTAACAGTTGCCGAAATCTCTATGGTCAATCCTTTTAGCCCTGCAAAGGATATTATCCCCTTGCGAGTTAAAGAGTACAAAAGTGGTAGAAAAACAAACCGTAAAAGGCGTGGTGAATTTATAGGTGAGAGCCTTGACAAATTTGAAACGGATAATATTGATGTTTTTGAAACAGAAGCAGTCATTAGGCGTGTTGGTTATTATTCAAAAATCCGTGCGGAGCATGATGTTTCTTTGGACATCTCTGCTAAACCGTGGTTTGATACAAAAAACTCTTATTACTTAGAGCCATCAGATTTTGACGAAGTGTGGGTCAATCGTTTGTTAAGTCAATCGGACAAATACCTTAATACTATTCAAGATGATAGCAAGTAGGACAAGCTCCCTAGCGTCCTTAGCTATAAAGCCTCCGTCCCCCGAGATTTGTTTCGGGGGATTTGTGGGAGTTTATAGAGACGGCTAGCCGTGCGGTGCGACTCCGCCCACTCCCTCTAAAATACCCACCGCACAGGGTTAAGTGCAACTCGGAATTAAGGACTCCGAGTGGAGAATTAAAATGGCAGGATTTAGAAAAAGCAAAACATTACAAGAGCAAAGAGCAAGTGATTTTGAGCGTGCAAGAGGTGCAGTCAAAAAAGGTGAAAAACTGTCTGACCGTGACAAATCATTGATAGCACTCGGGCGAACACAAGTTCATTTGCGAAATCAAGATGTCGCTACTTATAATAGAGCAGACAGTCGTCAAAAAGATGATTTGAAAAAATTGCGAAAACTAGCTGCTGAAGCAAAAAAGAATGGTAATGAACAAAGTCTTAAAGAGCTAAACAATCATCAAAAGCGTCTTAAAAAATCCATTTGGGGGAATTTATGAAAAAAATAATTAAGATTAGTATGGTATTGGTGTTGGCTTTGCTGATAGCCGTACCGCTCATGGGTTTTACATATGCCTATGAGGATATAGAATATGACGACCCTACCCCTGCTGTTGTGCTACATACTATTAGTACGATAGCGGAGTTTAGGGAGTTTGCGACAACTGCTGACGAGGACTTGCTGTCGGCTAATTGGGTTTTGCTCAATGACCTTGATTTTGCTAATGAGCCTAGCGATTGGAGTCCTATCGGCAATATGGGTGAGCCTGCTCAAGGTAGTGGCACACCATATATCCCCTTTACTGGAGTTTTTGACGGCAATGGTTTTAGTATCCTTAATTTTACTGGCGGTGGTGAGGGTCGGCACTTTGGGATATTTAGGGTAATTGGTGAGAGTGGCATTGTTCGCAATCTTGGAGTCACCACTCGTTGGGAAGTTGTCCCCCACGCTTACTTGCCTGTCTATCGCTCCTTGCGTGGAGTGACAGCAGGCTCATCGGGGATATTGACAAGAGACAATCACGGATTGATTTATAATGTTTCTATTACTGACGCTTTGTTTAGAAGTCTTAGTTCTGATAGTGGTATATTTGCCCATAGTAATTTTGGGATTATTCGGAATAGTTTTAGTACGGCTATAATGAATGATAGTTATCATTATTCAGTGTCAAGACGATTGATTGCTCAAGTCAATACTGGTAGCGTTGAGGGTGTTTTTGTTGATAGGGATATTGCAGGTCGTAATTTGCGTCTTGCAGGAATGCCACCGCTCGATACTCCTTTTCAAGCCTTTTCTGTAGCTAATGCAACGATTGACTCGGCGGTATTCCAAACTACCGAATGGCTACAGACGGCACAAAACCTTGTTGACGCTGATTGGGATACGACTGTATGGCAACTGGCTGACGGCTATCACCCACAACTGATACACGGTAGTTCACCGTTCTTTGCTTGTGACAATCATTATGATTGCAACAGAACTTATATTGTTATCCCGACTTGGCTTTTGGTGACTTCTCTAGTCGGTGGTATAATGATACTTCTCTTGGTTGCAGGTGCGATTAGTGCTTTGTTCAGAAAAGTATTTGCTAAAAGGGGGGCAAGATATTGAAACGGATAATAATGTGTTTTTTGGTTATGGTGCTTGCGGTAAGTGGTTTTGCACTTTCATTTGCAGGCACTCCTGCGGTGACCGACAACTATACCCCTCTTTTAGCGGAGTATATGTCATTTTCGGAAGTTGTGCAAGAGTTAGAGCCTGAGCGTGAGCCTATAGCTGTTAGGGTTTCTGCTCCTAGAATAACCAACCCACAAAACCCTTATGAGCGTATCGAGAGCTATTTGTATACTGGTGACGGTGAGCGGATATTCCATATGAGGGAGACTGGTTGGCTAATGACAGAGAGCGGAAACCCTATAACAGATATTCCACCGCCCTCATCTGACGCTGACTCATTTGCTCCATTGCCTGTACTCAAGTATGACGAATATACACAGCAGTTTGTAAACAGTGCAAATGAGAGTTTGGGTATTATGCTGAACAGTAGAGTCAATAGGCATTATCTAGTTATAGGTAACGGACAGCGTTATGCAAGGTCTATTGCACTGACTAATGATGTTTTTTTGATTAACAAAAGAATGCGTTGTGGTGGCGAAATGCTTATCTATACCTTTAGGAGTGAGTATCGTGGCGGAGCTATGAGCCGTTTGAACTTTAGGGGTGGACTTGGCAGACGCACAACTCACTTTCGTTATTATGATATGAATGGTCACGCATTACGCAATCAGTATATCGCTGAAATGCGTGCGCCTGTGTGGTGGCAAAGAGGTATAACTGCCCTATCCCCTATCTTAATGCTTGGCACAGCTATGAGCGGTGGGTACTCTGTCCCATATGTTGAGGTACTTAGACAGACGACCTTAGGCGAATTGCTAAACAAACTCCGTCACGCAACATATCACCCGTGGGATGTAATTGAGTGTGGTGCGACAGGATTACCTTTGCGGACTGAGGATAACGAGATTATAAGGGTCAATCCACGAACTTATCAGCTAACTGACCATTTCGGTTGGGCTTTGTTTAATCGCCAAACTGGCTATCCTATCTTGTATAATGCAAACGATATAATTACTACTGGGAGTTCACGCTCCCCCTCGCAACAGCAACGAGTAGAGAATGCTATTTTGAGGGATAGTTTGACCATATTGGAGCTGTTGAATAGAGGTGACTCGTTTTATGTAGATACGGTTACTTTTAATGGTCGAGAGTACGATATGCCTGTGATAAGGCAAAATCCCGATGATGACCATAACCCCGATTTTGTTTGTATGGCAGGCAATAGTACTGACGGCAGGACAAACGGTATCCGACCCTCAACCTTGCTCAATATTCGCTCTCGGAATTTTGGTGATATGCTTAGGAACGCATTTACAGGCGGTAGTGGCTTTGGTGTAGGTTGGTTGACTTGGGTGGCTCTGATTGCAGGTGTGATACTATTGCTAGTTGTATTGGCGATTTTGAGTCCGATACTCACCCCTATCGGCGGTGCAGGTGCAGGTGTAGCTGTCAAAGGAGCTGTTGTTGCCAAACAAATGAGACGCAGACAAAAACGCAGACGGAGGAATAAAAAATGACAAAAATAAAAGTAAAGTTGTCTCTATTTTTGGCGCTACTATTTATAATAACAACAGGCTTGACGGTAGGTGCATTGTTTGTTACGCAATCACACACAACAGCATATGCAAGCGGAACAGGTTTTCATTGCTATGATTTTGACGGCGATTTTATAATGGGTGTTAGTCGTGTTACACCTGTATCAACTCACTATTCATGGATTAATGAGGGTATTGATAGATTTATAGATGAGCAACCTCATGAACGGGTGAACTCAAATATTGAAATTGGTGGTGCTTCTCAATTTAGATTTGTATTTGGTTTTCCCTCTCGTTCTGCCTTTAGACGGTCTGAGCTTATGAGGGTTGATGGTCATATTACAAGTTGGAGTGATATAGTTACACATTTTAGTGCCGAAACCGTTGAGTTTATAGCATCAAGATATAGTAATTCTGGTGGTGACGATTATGAACTTTGGAGCAGGAATTATCCACGCACAAGTGGACGATGGACTTATTTTGTTTTTAGGTATGAGCCATCGCAAATAGGAAGTTTTCCGTCTACGATTCCAATTTCAGTTGTTCCTATGCTTTTTCATGTCACTGCTACCTATGGATTTCTTTTTATAACTTATGATCGTAACGGTGGCACATTTATCAATCCTCCCCCTGTAGTCTTCATAGATGTTGACGATAGAGAGCTGCCTATTCCTGTTCGTGAGGGACATCACTTTGGAGGTTGGTTTACCAACCCTCTTTTAACTGGCAGTCCAATAACTTATATTGAAAAAGGTGCTGTTGGGAATTTGCGTCTTTTTGCAGCGTGGGATATTATGATATTTTCTGTAAGGTTTATGGTGCAGGGTTATGTGTGGCGAGAGGCAACTGTTCCTTGGGGTAGTTTGTTGTCTCAGATTGATGGCATACATTTTCAAACATGGTATTTTGATGAGAATTTTAGAAGTGTTGTAGATTTGAATAATGTTGTTGTGACAGAGGATATTGTTTTATTTGGTTATTATAACCCCGACTTTGTAATGCCACAATGGGCTATTGTGTTATCCGTTGCAGGCGGTATTATATTGTTTTGTTTTCTTATTCTTGGGATTATGGCATTTTTTAAGCCACGCAAAAAACGGCGCCGTAATTGGAGGTGATTTATGATTACTTTATTAGTATTGATTTTGGCTTTTGTTGTTTTTATTAAGGACTCGATTTTTCGCCTTATGACTAGTGGCTTGCGACTATTCTTTGTGATTATCACCTTTGGACAATTCGGGCGGAAAAAACAAATGACTTATGTTGAAAAATTATCGACTAAAGGTACTAAGGAATATAACGAGAATCGGGCAAATCTTTTGCATAATATCAGAGTTCAAAGAAAAATTGAGACTGAGCGATTAAGACGAGAGCTTACAGGAAACTATTGTTGTCACCCTAACTTTAATTGTCCGCCCAATTGTGATGGCAAACCATTTTAACTATGATTAGACGATTATTCAAAAACAAAACTATAAAAAATTTGTTTAAGTTAGCCCTCTTGCTTGTGGCTGTGTTCTTAGGTGGGTATATGATTTTCACATGGCTACAAGTAAGAGGGTGATTTTTTGACAATGTTAAGAGCGATAAAAAAACATAATCGATTAGTGGTCTGTATCCTGCTGACCGTGCTGTCTGTTGTTTTGGCGGTGACAGTCTTTAGTGGAGCGTTTGCGTCAATAGCCAACAGCGGTCGGGAGCTTGGGCGGAGCTTTGTTGCATATGTCCGCTTTATCTTTTTGTTTGAGCCACCTACCTACAGTCCTATCACTCCCCCTAGTGGTGACATAAATATCCTGCCCGATACTGGCGGTGAATTTGTCAATAATGGTGCTACTTTTTTTAGGACATTGTTCAGCAGTCAAAATTTCTTTGCGTATGTGTTTAGTCTTGAGTTTGTTCTTATAATCTTAGTCCGTTTCTTGCCTTTTATAATAATCATTATTTGGGGCATACGGCGGTATGTACGGCGAGCGTTTACAAAGCACAACAATAAGTACAACAAAGACACTAAGTCGCTTAAAGGCTTTAAGAGACTGTCAAATAGGCTGTATGTTCCACCAAAGACTTATTTGCTGTATTTGCTTGAGTATATCCGCTATAGTGTGTTTGTTAGATTTTGGTTGTTGATTTGGCTTTTTAACTTTAATATCTTTGCTATATTCCTTAGTGCTATATCTGTAATATTGCATTTTATTGTTTCGTTAGACTTTGTTTCTTTGTACTACTTTTTTTATAATGCTGTTGTTCTGATTACTCCTGCCTTTCGATATATCCCTATTTGGCTTTGGCTGATACCTATTATTATTCTTATTGACCGTTACAGAAAAAGAATTGCCCTCGCTCGTCTAAGGCATATGGAGAATATGAATAAGGGTTTTATCCTAGAGCTACCTATATGCACAATGCTTGTCGGCTCGATGGGAACAGGCAAGACAACGCTCGTGTCTGATATATCTTTGAGTACCGAGACTATATTCCGCTACAAAGCTTATGAGATGATGTTGGATATTGATTTGATGTTCCCCCACTTCCCTTATATTGTTTTAGAGAATCAACTCAAAGAGGAGCTTGAGACTGGGCGAGTATTTAATCTAGCAAGCTGTGCCGAGTGGGTAAGACAAAAAGAACGCTCTTTCAAATGGTCGCTTGGTTACACTCCGACTCAAGCACAGCGGATATATAAAAAAGCTCTTAAGCGTGGTGTTTCAAAAGAGATTGCTAGTCAAGTGCTTGTTAGCTATAATATTTGTGATTATGATTATGTAAAATATGGTTTGGATTATGACGATAAAAAGACCGTGACACCTCTATTCAAGGCTCTTGAGGACTATCTCAAGCTATATTTGATTTATTGGGTTAGCTCAAGTCTTATAATCTCTAATTACTCTATTAGGACGGATTTTGTAAAGATTGACCAAGGCAATATGCCTTTTTGGGATTTGGATTTTTTTGGGCGAGATAGCCGTCAGATACGCAGACTATCCCGCCACTCTCATATCCTTGACTTTGATATGTTTAGGCTCGGCAAAAAGCTGATTGAAAACAACAAACAGGCAAATGTCTTTGAGTTTGGTGTTGTAGCGATTACAGAGGTTGGCAAGGAGCGAGGCAATCAGTTTAAGGACGCAGAGATTAAGGATACAATCAAACAGCTTAGAGAGACTATTAAGAACCTAGAAAAAGCAAAGCTTGACCCGAGTAAACCACAAGCAGAATTAGAACGATTGACCACTCGAGCAACACAACTGACCGACAAGTTCAATTCGGCGCTTAAACTTATCCGTCACAAATGTACTGTAGCTAACTTCCCCTTTGCCCGACTTATTATGGACGAACAACGCCCCGATAGTCTCGGAGCTGACGCACGACAGATTTGCGATATTGTTTATATCAAAGAGAAAACCGAAACCCGATTGACAATGCCGTTTTTCTTTATTGGTGAATTGATATACTCACTTGTATTCCCCCGCTTTAAGGGTGTTTATCAAAACTACCGTATTAGTCGGGGTGATAATACCTTGCTGATGTACTGGCTCAAAAAACTTGGTGCGGTTGTCCATCAGTCGCACACTCGCACATACAATCGCTTTGGCTATCACATCAGGTATCTCGCCATCGAGGACGGTATGACACAAGCTGTCCGCAAAGAATGTCCCTATTACCTATCCCATAAAAAAATCTATTCTAACCGCTTTAGCACGGACGCATACAAAGACATATTTGCCGAACAGCTAAAGACTGTAGATATTGGAATTGACGATATACCCGAGTATGCAAGCCCTAAAGCTACGCAAGCTGAATTGGAACAACAAAATTCTTATTTTGTCAATGAGTTGCTTCCAAAATAAAAAGTGAGGCTAACCCTCTCTGTGGCTATGTCTCTTTGGCGGAAGCTCCCCGAGCAATCTCTATTGGGCATATGCTAAAGCAAGTGAGCGATTTTGTATGCTAAACTAGCTTTGCGATGGGGCGACATATCTTGGGCTATGCCCCTCCGTATGTCGCCCCGTCGCTAAGATAGTGACGCATACAAAATAACCGTTGTCAAGCAAGCCGAAGGCTAGCCGAAAAAGTTTTTGAATTTTTTTGCTTTGCAAAACAAGCGTGCTTGCACGCAAATTCAAAAAGTTTTTCGGCGGTGCTTGACAGCGGTTAAGCGAACGATTGCCGACCTACCGACCCCCTACACCCTCTCTATGCCACGCTTTTATAAGCGTGGCATTAACCCCCTGCTTTCTTTTTTTTTGCTGTGCAGGACAAACAAAAGCGGTTTAGCGGTGTTTGCCCTGCACGGCAAAAAAAGAGCCTCGACCTAGAGGAAACATCTCGGATTGCTGTTTGGAAACATTCCAATATCTATATGGAAACGATTTGAATAACAAAACAGTGGCAACGCCACTAAAACGCCGTTATAGGGAGCATAATGGACGAAAAAATATACATAAGTGAATTACTGCAAACCAAACGAGAATATGAGCTGATTCTAAAGGGACAACTCAACAATGAGCAGTTGGCACAGCATTGTGAAGAACTGGCAGAGGGTGCAAGAGTTTTTGGTGAGTGGGATATTTATAATAGATACATTAACCGTGCGACATCGTCTCGGCTTTGTCATAAGACAATAATTTTTGATAAGCACCCCACTTTCAGAATAGCTATATACAAAAATACAATGCATTGTCGTGACCGCTTTTGTTTCTTGTGCAATAAGCTAATAAGCAACAGCCGTGAAAAAAAGTTTGTTCAAAAAGTCTTACCTCTCATCCGTGACGATTACGAATTTTATCATATGGTCTTGACCTCGCCTAATAGTGTCGGCGACTTACCTGCGTCAGCTCATAATCCTAATGACACTCGCCCCTATCTTTATACTGTTGTTCGGCAAATGTCAAAAGCATTTGGTTATCTTAATAATTACCTAAAGGGCAAAATAAAGATTGCAGGACTTGATTTTGATTATTTGGGTTATGCAGGGGCTGTGAGGTCTTTTGAGCTGACATATAAGCCTAATCAAGAATACCACCAACATTATCATGTTATTGTTGCTTTCAAAAAAGATTTGATATTGCAGGATAAGCACCTTAATAAGTATAGCTATTCCCGACAAACTGACAAAGTGACTTTTTATAGTGATTTTGAGGTATTACTCCAAAAGATTTGGTATTTGCTTATCAATGGGCAAAAAGTTACAAAGATTGCTATTGACAGTTTGGAGCTTGGGTACTCCTGCCAATGCAAGCACATCGATGACAATAACTTTCACCAAGTTTTTAAGTATCCGTTTAAGCCCGAAGAAGTCCCCTATATTGATTTTGCAACCTTTTCGGATTTGGACAAAGGCTTGCGTTCAATACGGACTATTCAAACTTATGGTTGCTTTCACGGTCTAAAAATTGAGGACGATAGTATTGACGATAACGAGCTTGATACTGTCGATAGACTAAAAATAATCCTTACTGATATTGACACTCCTTATGAGGCTAAGGAAACTCCTATGCAGGTCAAAGAAAACATTGAACTTGCAAAATGGTTTTACCTCTCTTTCAAAGAGATACATCACCTTGAAAAAAAGACTGGGCATAAGCTCGATGACGCAACTCTTGAAAAACTTGTAGAGACCCTATCGGCTATTGATATTACCCCACAAGAAAAAAAAGAGTGGATTCAATCCACTCTGAATGATATAAAACAAAAATATGCTGAATTAGAGGATATTGGAATATGATAAAATCTTTTATTGAATGTATTTGTAATAATTGTGATTATTCGATTCGTTATCAAACTTCATACAAACAAACGGTATTAGGATTATTACACAAAGACGGTTGGGCGGTTGCTCGTGACCGACAGACCTTATATTGTCCTAAGTGTGCGCCATGCTTCCGCTCTATTGGGTGTGGTGGCAAAGCTCAAAGGTGGCGTATACGATAATATCCCCGGTGTCTTAACTTTTGCAACCATTACCTACAGCAAATGGTTTAATTCGATTGTAACCATTTGTTGTAGGTAATGGTTTTTTTATATATAATTCTGTTTAGATGTAGTATGTCAAACAATATGGTGTATGGCGGTCCTGACGGAGAGTTAGGGGCCTCTCTGCGTTATATATCACAGCGGTTTACTATGGTAACGCCTCAAGCAATTGCGACACTTAACGATGTCGCCACAGAAGAACTGGGTCATCTTGAGATGGTAGGAACTATGGTCTATCAACTTACGAGAGATTGCGGAGAAAAAGAGATTAAAGAGAGCGGCTTTGACGCTTTTTATACCGAACACGGTTTTGGGGTTTATCCCCAAAGTGCGGGCGGTTTTCCCGCTACGGCGGCGGCTTTTCAAAGCAAGGGCGACCCTATCGCCGACATATATGAGAATCTTGCCGCCGAACAAAAAGCGCGCGTTACATACGAATACTTGCTCAATATGATTGACGACCCCGAAGTCAGCAAGCCGTTGCAGTTTTTGCGTGAGAGGGAGATTGTTCACTTTCAACGCTTTGGCGAAGCATTAAATTATGTCAGAGATCACCAATCTCGCCGCAATATTTTTTATATGTCTAAGTAAATAATGTTCTATGCTACAGCCGTGACACAAAAAAACGCATCAGCGTTTAGTGTCGAAGACACTTTTCTAAGTAACTAATGCTCTATGAGCGTATCAACCTAACATCAACTAAAAAAGTGCGGACTTGCATTTAAGTCCGCACTTTTTGTTATTAGAGTTGTTTTGGCAATACAGCAATTGCACGCCTTGGCTCTCTGCCCTCACTACGACAAATAACATCTTGCCTATCTTGTAATGTGCTATGAATAATTCTACGGTCACCCGACGGCATAGGCTCTAACCTAACCTTGCGTCCCGAACGAATTGCCCTATCCGCTGTCTTGATAGCAATCCGTTGAAGAGTTTCTTTGCGACGAGCACGGTAATCTTGGCTATCCATATCGACATACATAAACTGTGTATCACCCTTGTTGACCACCAAACTTGTTAAATATCTAAGGGCTGACAAAGTTTCACCCCGTTGACCTATCAAAGCAGCGTCTTTTGCCAGCAAATCAATAGTCATTCTATCACCGTCACTTTTGATGTCAATATCAGATGTTACACCCATACGGCTAAAAACACCATCCAAAAACTCTCTCGCACCACCATCACCTTCCATCGGCTTGAGGTCACTTCTTACAAGCCTATCCTCTTTTGACCTTTTATCCGCTATCTTAACATCAGCTTTGGGAGTTGGTTTTTCAAACTTTTTCGGCTTATCGGCTTTTACTTCGGCTTTGCCTGACTTTTTCTCATTTTTTTCTGTTGCTTTGTCTGCTTTTTTAGCTGTTTTTTCTACATTGTGATTGTTTGATTTGTTGTCATTTTTGTCGTAAGTCTTTTCGAATTTTTTGGCAGGTTGTTCAGGAGTCGACTTAGGAGCGTCGGCAACCTCTATGCTTGCCCTAACCTTCGCTTTGCTAAAAATACCGCCTTGCGACAAAATCTCAATTGTAGCATCACCCCTGTCTACACCTAATTGTCTGCATGCTTCGGCAATGGCATCGTCCAGCCTTTTAGCTGACACTTCTACTGATTTGGTCATATTATTCCTCTCTTTAATTAAAACTTAAAAATGAAAACTGAAGAATGAAGGGCAGGTGTTTTGCTTGATATTTCTTTGGCTCGTCCTTCATTTTAAGTTTTAATTTTCATTTTTCATTATCTTTATTCATTTGGGTCGGGTCGCCCGTATTTTTGCACTTTAACTACTTGATCCCGCCCTCGTTTTTTGTCCATAAGATAAAATATTGTTGTGGTCGCAAGCATAAAGGCAAGTGTTCCTAATGCGTTGACAACCATATAAATAGCAAATATAGATGCTGATGTTGCGGCAAAGAAACCAATCATTACCGGGAATATAAACATCATCAACTTCATTGTCATTTGCATCTGTCCGCCCATGGCACCGCCCATATCACCCATGCCCATACCGCCCATAGTGCCGGCTTTCTTTTGCATACGCATCATCAAAAACTGTGTCGCAAAATTAAGCACAACAGCAAGAACCGTGAGTATCATAAAACCGTTTGACCTGCCACCGTACTCGTCTCTAAGTCCACGCATTACAAGACGGTATTCTGCCATTATATGACTTAAATCCCTATTAAACTGTTCAACCGCACGATCTCCAAAATCACTTCCAAAAAGTTCGTAATTAGTAGGACGCCTATACTCTCCATCCCCTATTCTATACATTCGCCCAACTTCGTAGTTAGGAATAGTCGGTCTATATATACCATCATAGTCTCGTCTAAACCCACTTAATCCACGATTGTACGGCATTGTCAGCCAAGAATCAACATCATAACGGTCTCGTATCTGATTGCGAGTCAATGGTCTATCCTGTCTGTAAAAATTGTTAATGCTACTAAAAAAGTCGCTGTCTTCTCTAATTGGTTCTTCCCACCACACATCAGGGACCCAAACGCTACTTATCCAAAGAAAACTCTGCCTTACAGGACGAATCCTAACTTCGTTACCGTTCTCGTCTATCCGAGTTACTCCATTACGGTATAACTCTCTAACTGCGTCCTGCGCTCCTTGAGTTGCCTCGACTTCGCTATGCCCGTCAATCAATAATTCTTGCCTTGTTTGCATAAAATGGTCATGTAGCACAAAATAACTACGGACTGTTTGATACTGCCCGACCGATAGCATTGTTTGCCATAATGTCAAAAATATAACCGCCGTCACAATCGCCGGCAGACACGCTCTAAGCGGACGCAAACCCTCTTTTTTGTTAAGCTCCATTTGCTTGCGTGCAAAAGTTGCCCTATCAGGATACATTTCCTTCAGTCTTTCTATTTGTGGCTTGATACGCTCATTAATCTTACCATTCTTGCGAGTCATATATCGCTGATAAAAATCTAACGGAAAAATCAACAGCTTAAGAATAAGCGTAAAAACAACTATACGAGCGCCGTAGTTGCCTACAAATCCAAACCAATTAAGAAGAATCCTCGTCCAGCCAAAAGCCCAACCAGGTTGACTCAAAAGCTCCTCTGCTCCGCCTGCCGCCGCCATTAGTATCGTACTACAAATATAATAATCCATAATTTAGTGGTTAGTGGTTAGTGGTTAGTGGTTAGTGGTTAGTGATAGAAAGAATTCTAAATACTGTCACTAAAACACTAAAATCACTACATTAGCCATTTCATAGGCCCTTTAGGGTTGTCAGGCACAAGGTCAACTCCGCCGTGACTCCAAGGCGCGCAACGAAGAATCCTCCATATACCCAATCGTGACCCCTTGAGTAGACCGTGTTTTTTGACCGCTTCAACCATATAAGTACTGCAAGATGGTCTATATATACACACACTGGGAAGTATAGGCGATACAAAACCTTTATAAAAATATACAGGCAATAACATCGCCCACTTGGGGGATAGTATTCTCCTAATTATCCCTTTTTTCTTTTTCATACTAACAAAAAATAATTAAATTGAAAACAGTTTGGCTTTAACCAGCAATCCTTGTACAGCTCTCTTTAGTCCGCTGTAATCATACTCTCTCACTTCGGGTTTGGTAGTAAAAACCGCCTGCACTCCGCCCTTGATATCGGGCAGATATATTGCTGTTATGGCTCTTAACCGCCGTTTAATCAAATTGCGGTCATGCGCCTTGCCGACTTTGTTAGCCACCGAAAAGCCAATCTTAACGGCATTTCCGTTACTTCTTACAGCAATCAATGACAAACCCTTAGTATGCACGGCTATACCTTTTTTGTAAATATAACTAAAGGATGCATTTTTAACTAGTCTGTATTTTTTAGCAAGCATATAATTAGAATTAGGAGTTAGGGATTAGGAATTATTGTCAAAATTATATTCTCATCAACAATTCCTAATCCCCAATTCCTAATTGCTTCCTAATGGTTTTGGGCTAATCAACTTACGCCCTTTTGCTCTACGGCGTGCCAAAACTCTGCGACCTGCAGATGTTTTCATTCTTTGCCTAAAGCCATGCACCTTGCTTTTAGCTCTTTTCTTGGGTTGATAGGTTCTTTTCATTTTTATATATACTCCTGAATTAAATGCGTAAAAAAGACTTGTCCCACTCCATAAAAGTAGGACAAGTCTTATTATACAGTAATTTTTATTAGTTTGTCAAATGATTTCGGTTGTAAATTTGAAGATAATATTTACACGGTTTCCTCAAAATTCCTCTACTTACGACACTTCTTAATATAAGAAAACGGCGCAACAAATGCATCCGCCCCATTTGTCCTAACCTACGAATGGAAAAGCCATACGAAACAAGGTATTTCGTATGGCTTTTTGTTTATATATTTTTATTTCCTACCGTCTAAATCCGCCGCCGAAACCGCCCCGTCCGCCACCAAAGCCGCCTCTGCCGCCCATTCCCGGTCTGCCCATATTGCCGCCCGTATTGAGTACGGTTGTACGGCTGCCTAAGAAAATATCGTTACGATGAGTCATATTAAATCCGCTTGCATAACCTGTGGCACAATGTTTTCGCCGTGCGATTTTGAGTTGCATAATTAGGAGCCATATGACGACTGCCGAGACAAGTCCGCCAAAAACCGCTCCGCCGAATAGTCCGCCCACAAATCCGAAAATCATATAAAATGCCCTATCTTCAGGAGTAATCGCAAGACCTATTCCGGCAAACATAAATATTAGCGCCCCTAACAACGCACATATACCTGTTATTGCCGCTCCTATTCCTACTGCTTTTCTTTTATTAACGGGTAGCTCCCCTGCGAATTGACCCGTCTGTCCGTTCATAGTAAATTTGTAGACCTTGTTTTTCCACCTTGTACTAAGTATCCACACAGGAAAAAGTGCATAATTGATTTTGTGCTTAGGTACACCTACATTAAGATGCCGCCTATTGACCGTATTATAACCACTCACTGTTTTTCTTGCCGCTGTATCAATCGTATTGCGGATACGGCTGTCTATATTTGACTTTTGCTGTGCAAAGTCTATGTCATGTTTTTCGGCGGCGTGTCCTGCCAAAAAAGCTCCCGAAAATGGTTTCATTTCGGTATAATTAAACGGTTCTATTTGCTCAAGTTCTTTTTGTGTCATTCTGGACGATGCAAATGCCGGCACTTTGTCAAAAGCCATTGTGCCTGCACGGGTAGCCATAAATTTATCCGTGCGTGTCACTTGAGTATTGCCTCTCCAAAAGGTTGACACCCTAGTCGCATCGTACGCACTATTAGAATGTGTCTCGCAGTCATACAACCAAAACGGAACATACAGCCCCGTAACACCGTCTAGGTGTGACTTAGTCTTAAAGCATTTTGGGAGCAACGCCTTACCCTTGTATAACTGCGTCAACTTGTTCATCGCCTCGTCTTTGGTATACTTAAAGGGTATTACAAAATCAGGACGCAACGCATTGCTTACCGCCTGTCTGATAATCGCCGTATTGCCGCAGAAAGGACACTCTGTAGCAATAGTATTACCGTCCGTTATAAGTTGACCTGCACAAGAATTACAAACCTGCCCCTCGCCCGTATGTTCCCAAACAGTCCCCTTGTAGTCGCCCAAATCACTCATACCGTCCGTCATAGAGCAGACAGATTCGTACTCCTTAAACGCCGCCATATCAAGCTCGGAGTCGCACATCTCACACTTCATTTTTTGAATCGAAACATCAAAATTAAGTGAGCCGTGGCAATTAGGACATTTGTAGTCTAATATCTGTTGTGACATCTTATTTGTTGTTCTCCCCTTATTTGCAACACAATAAAAATTAGAGATTATTGCTAAAATTATTTATTAACTCGTCAACAATTCCTAATTAACATTATTCTTAGATTGTTTGCAAAGTGCGCCATAAGGATATACTCTATCCTTATAACGCACTCATATTTACATTCTTCCGCCTCTATTGTTTCTGCTATTATTTCTGTTATTTATTCCTGTGTTTCTGTTATTTGTGTTGTTATTAGCATTTCCTATTCGGCTAGCCGAATTATGATTGTTATTATTAACTCTATGTCTATTATTGTTATTTTGTCCTGCTATATTCCTATCAAAACTTGTAACTTGAGAACCTAAGAATATTTCATTGCCATGCGTTACTTCAAAACCGCTCGCATAATTGTCCACACCCCGCACTCGCCGACCGCCTATCTTCATACCTTTTTTCATGCATGCAACAACAATCGCCGCTATGATTAGACCTATAATAGTGCCCATCATCAATCCGCCTAAAATTGCACCTACAGGGTGTATTTCTGTCTCAGGTGAAAAACTCCCAATAAACAGCAGTAGCACAGTAACTATCGCTGTTATTGCAGTAATTATCGCACCCAGTCTAAACGCTTTTTTGTTATCCACCGGCAATCGTCCTGAGCATTGCCCTGTCTGTCCATTCATCGAAAACTTGTAAACTTTGTCTTTATATTTAGTGCTAAGCGTCCACACCGGCAAAAGAGCATAATTGACTTTGCTGTTAGTCACATTAATATTGAGACTGCGTCTATTTATACTGTCGTATCCTCTAACCGTATTATTTGCCGCTCTATCAATTGTAGTTCTGATTCGTTTATCTATATCCGGCTTTTGTTTTTCAAAATCCACATCATGCTTTTCGGCAACATAACCAGCCAAAAATGCTGACGAAAACGGTTGGATTTCTGAGTAGTTAAACGGTTCTATCGCTTGCATATCATTCTCTAACATTCTTGACGATGCATTAGCAGGAACTTTATCAAAGCTGATATTTCCGTTGCGTGTTACCATGAATTTTTCCGTCTTAGTAAAGCTGGTATTGCCTCTCGTCCATCTGCTTATGCGTGTTGTATCGTATGCAGCTTTGACTTGCGTGTTGCAATCATACAACCAAAAAGGCACATACAACCCTGTTACATTTTCGATGTGCGTGTTTTCATTAAAGCATTTTGGAAGCAATTTTTTTCCGCGATATAATGACTTTAATTGTTTTATCGCATCATCTTTGGTGTGCTTAAATGGTATTACAAAATCAGGCCTTAAAGCGTTGCTAACTGTTTGTTTAATGATAGCCGTATTGCCACAAAAAGGACATTCTGTAGAAATAGTATTGCCGTCAGTAATGAGATGTCCTGCACAAGAATTACAAACCTGCTCCGCACCCGCATCATCCCATGACGCACCGCTATGATTGCCTAGGTCGCCCATGCTGTCTTGCATACTGCACGCTGCTTCATATTCCTTAAACGCTGCCATGCTTAACTCTGAGTCACACATCTCGCATTTCATCATCTGAATTGATGCGTTAAAATTGAGCGCTCCGTGACAATTAGGGCATTTATAGTCTAATATTTG
This sequence comes from Bacillota bacterium, assembly GCA_009783985.1. GTDB lineage: Bacteria > Bacillota > Clostridia > Christensenellales > Pumilibacteraceae > WQVM01. The sequence continues at coordinate 34,218 of WQVM01000004.1, forward strand.
TGACATATTATTGCCGCTCCTCCTATGCTCATATTAGAAGTTTATGATTTGGCTTTACCGCAACTACCACAAAACCCACCTGCATTTTTTGCACCGCAAGCACATGCCCATTTGTCTGATGACGGCTGTCCTTTTCCACACCCACCACAGAATTTGCCTTGATTATTTGAGCCACACGCACATTGCCAGCCACCTGCCGATTGTGGTTGAGGCTGAGGTTTGCCACAGCCGCCACAAAAGCGTGCTTGGTTACTCATACCGCAAGCGCATTGCCAGCCGCCTTGCTGTTGTTGCATTGGTTGTGGTTGCTGTTGCCCCATTCCGAATAATTGATTAGCATTCATACCGCCGGCATTCATAGCCGCATTCATATTCATAAAACCCATCATCGCACCGCCGGCACCTTGGTTGCTTGCTGCATTTTCCATAGCTCTGGCTTGTGACTTAGCCATCATAGCGCCCGCCATAGAAGGATTTTTTGCCATCATACCTTTGAGTTGCCAGTCTCTGATTAGTTTTTCGTCTTCAGGTGATGCTGACACGGTATTAACACCGAATGACGCTATAGCAATACCCCTCGTTTGCGCCCACTTTTCGTCAAGAACCTCATTAAGAGCCTTAGAGATTTCTGTTGTATGTGCCGGCAATACGCTGTATCTGATTCCCATTGCACTAATCTTAGCAAAAGCAGGCTGAAGTGCCGTCAAAAGTTCTGTCCTTAGCATAGGGTCAAGTGACTCTCTGCGATACTCTGTGGTGACATTACCTGCTACGCTACGGAAAAACAAGAGCGGATTAATCATACGATATGAATACATTCCGTTACAACGAATTGTTATATCAATATCAAGTCCGATATTATTGTCAACCACCCTAAAAGGTACGGGTTGAGGTGTTCCGTACTTGTTACCCTTAATCTCTAAAAGATTAAAGAAATATATGCGTTGGTCTTTTGCCGCATGACCGCCAAAACCGACACGAGAAATCATATTGGCAGGAACTTTGAATAAATTACCTAATCCGCCGCTAAATATGCTTGGCTCGGTTGAACTATCCCATGTAAATTGACCCGGTTCAGCCGAAAACTCAACGATTTTTCCTTGCTCAACAATCGCCATTGCCTGACCTTCGGCAACCGCAATTCTTGAACCGTTGACAATTATATTCTCGGCACCTTTGTTTTTTGTACCACGGTCGGTTGTGTTTCTCACACCCCGTCTCATAAGAACTTCAGGCGGCATTGCCTCGCAAAAGAAAAAATCTTTCCATTGGTCTGCCATTACACCCCTGACCGAACCTGTTACAGCTCTAATTAAACCCATTTGTAGTTTCTCCTTACAAAAATTTGTATACTTATTACATATATGATAGCATACAAAAAAATGTTTGTCAAGTTTCTATTATGATTTTTTTGTGATATGTAGATTATAATATTTTAACCTATGCAACCCTGTCTTACAAAGCCTTTTTTAATCAAAATTAAAGATGCCGTCTACAATGAGCTGCCACTACAACTTGTCAACATCAATTACATTATTTTCCTTATCAACTTCATTCTCTCTGCCATATGCAAATCTATAAATTATATCAAGTTTTGTCCATTTGGCAACTGTTTTTTTCATAACAAACTTTATAAATGGCCATACAAAAAAGTGGACCAACAATACTATGACAATCCCTAATACCATACCTACCAAAACATCGGTCATCCAATGTGCTCCCAAATATACACGGCAAAATGACACTATAATAGGACCTAGCACACAAGCTATAACAGTCGGAATCAATATCCTTTTGTCCTTGACATTAAGTAGCAAAAATATAATAACCGTAACAAAAAAAACTGTTGCTGAGATAGCGTGACCACTTGGAAAACTTGTACCGCTCCCTCTTGTAATATAATCAAGAGGACGCTCCCTTTGAAATATAGGTTTGAGAATAAGGTCAACAACAACACGACTAAGTATTATGGCTAACACCGCCTTAAATCCAACGTCCTTATGCCTTGTCTTAGGAATAAGCTCAAATAGCAGTGCCATAATCAAAAGAACAATGACATTGCCCATAAACGAGGCAATCCGCAAAATCCTATTAAGCGCAGGATTTCTCCAATCCATCAACCTAAAATAAATCCTGTCGTCAAATGTTTGCGTTCTGTCTGTAAGAACAAGAACTGTTATAATAACAAAAGCTAATAAAAGCACGGCTATAGCGACAATTACCGCAATCGTTTTATTGCTAATTTTAGATTGTTTTATTTCCTCATCCATTTTCAGTAATTAATATTATCATAATTAAAGTCACTTTGTCAACTCTTGACAATACACTTAAAAAGAATTCCACTCTTTATGTGGAATTCCTTAAAAACTATTTATTCTCTTCATTGATTTCGCTTTCTTCTACTATAATATTATCCGTAAATTGACTCTTATATAACTCACTATAGAAACCGCCTTTTTCTAGTAGTTCGTCATGTGAGCCTTTTTCTACTATGTCGCCGTCACGCATTACAAGTATAAGGTCAGCATTCTTGATAGTAGACAAACGATGTGCGATAACAAAGCTGGTGCGTCCCTTGCTTAGCTTATCCATCGCCTCTTGAATCTGCCTCTCTGTCCGAGTATCCACATTAGAGGTCGCCTCATCAAGTATCAGCATCGGACTGTTTTGAATCATCGCTCTGGCTATTGTGAGGAGTTGTTTTTGACCGCCTGAGATATTAACTTCATCAGATAACACCGTGTTATAGCCGTCGGGGAAAGTCTTAATAAAGTGGTCAACCCCCGCCGCTTTAGCCGCCTCGCCTACTTGCCGTTGACTTACATCTTCGAGCGAGTAAATAATATTATCACGGATAGAGCCTTCAAACAGCCAGCTGTCCTGTAACACCATTCCAAAAAGCGCACGCACATCTTCCCGTTTCATTTCGGCGGTATCGACACCGTCTATAAATATTTGTCCACCGTCAAGCTCGTAAAATTTCATTAGCAGGTTGACCATAGTAGTCTTACCCGCACCCGTAGGACCTACAATCGCTACCTTTTGACCCGGTTTAATAACCGCGCTAAAGTCATGGATAATTGTCTTATCGGGCAAGTAGCCAAATTTGACATTACGGAACTCTACTTGCCCCTTGACTTGACTCGGAATAAGCGTTACATCTTTGTGACTCTCATCTGGTTGCTCTTCTTCTTCCAAAAATTCAAACACCCTGACACTCGCCGCCGCCGCCGCTTGAAGCCCGGCAATCCCCTCACCGATAGAGCCTATAGACTGCTGAAATAATCTTACATACATAGTAAAAGCAATTATCACACCAACGCTGGCGATAGTTCCTTGCATATACAGCACACCGCCTACAACACTCACTGCAATAAATCCTAACATAGCTACAAACATTATAGCCGGAAACATTATACCTTGAAAAAACTGCGCTCCGAAAGATGCCTTAAAATGTTTGTTATTGATTTTGTTAAAATCCTCGCAAGCCTTTTTTTGTCCGTTAAATGCTTTAACAACGCTTTGTCCCGAGAAGTTCTCTTCTACAATGCCGTTGAGGTCTCCCAGCAAATCCGCTTGTCTCTTAAAAAACTTTTGACTAAACGCTACAACTAGTCCCACAATTATCATTGCGACAGGCACAGTAGCAAGCCCGACAAGTGCAAGTTGCCAACTATGATAAAACATAGCAATAAGCGTACCGATAGCAATAGCGATATTACTGATAAGCGGAGTAAAATTCCAACTTAGCACCTCTCCTATTCTGTCCACATCATTAGTCGTACGGCTTAGCACATCACCCACGGTATTTTTGTCGTAATATTTGAGGGGTACCTTGTTGATTTTTTGGCTTATCTTAGTCCTAAGATCCATTGCCACACGGTTGTTGACATGCACCATTATAAGCGTCTGAACATAATCAAGCAGTTGTCCTGCCACATAAAATATAATCAGTATAGTCGCAAAGCCTACAATCGCACCCATATCAATCATAATCGAAGGAGCAATCCCAAATTCGTACAACCCTACCGCCGTAATGATTTCGTCGGTCAAGTCCATCATTACCGCAGGCGCAAGCACAGCAAAAACAGCCGCCGCTACTGTGAACAATGTAGCGATAAGAACAGGCAACCAATATTTGCTCATATAGCTAAGTAACTTGCCCATACCCTTGGCAAAAACTTTTTGCTTAGGTTTCTTTTTGCCTTTTTGCTCTTCGCTATTAGGAGCTTCTGCCTCTATTTGATTTTGGTCTAATACATTTTCCATTATTTCAATTCCTCCTCAGTCAATTGCGACAACGCAATCTCTTTGTAGGCTTCACAACTTTTCAAAAGTTCCTTATGCGTACCCTTACCGACTATCTTACCTTCCTCAAGCACCACAATCAAGTCAGCATCCATAATTGTACCGATTCTTTGTGCAACAATAAGACAGGTCGCTCCCTTGAGATGCTTTTTGAGCCTTGCACGCACCTCCCTGTCGGTCTTATAGTCAAGCGCACTAAAACTATCGTCAAATATAAATATCTCAGGCTCAGCAGCAACAGCCCTTGCTATAGACATTCTTTGCTTTTGACCGCCGCTAAAGTTTTTGCCCCCTTGGCTTACCTTAGACTGATATCCGTCCTTTAGTCCGTCAATAAACTCCTCTGCCATAGCAATATGAGCGGCTTTTTTGATAGTCTCTAAAGATTTGTTGTTATCCGACAACTCAAAGCTACCGTCTTTCTCACCTGTTAATAACTTCCAACCGCTGTACCCGATATTGCTCTCAATCGTTCCGCCGAATAGCACTCCCTTTTGAGGCACATATCCGATTTTTGCCCTAAGGTCCTCTTGCCTGACTTCCCTTATATCAACACCGCCTACTTTAAGGCTACCGTCACTAATGTCATAAAATCTAGGAACAAGGTTGATAAGCGTAGATTTGCCAGAACCTGTCGAACCGATAAAAGCCGCCGTCTGCCCTTTGCCTACCCTAAAACTGATGTTCTCAAGTATATTGTTCTCGGCATTCGGATACTTAAAGCTGACATTGTCAAACTCTATTTCGCCCTGCTTACTCTCGTCAAATTGCTTTGGGGCTTCGGGGTCTTTGATTTTTTCTTTGGTATTAAGCACTTCGCTTATGCGCCTTGCACTTACTTGCGCGCGGGGTGTCATAACAAGCAGCATAGAAATCATTATAAATGCCATCAACACTTGCATAACAAGTCCGCTAAACTGTATAAGGTCAGGGAAACTAAGCGACCCTGTATTGATAAGGTGTGCGCCTATCCAAAATATAGCTAGGTTGACACCGTTGATTACAAGCATAAGCACAGGCATCATCATACCCATTATGCTATTAGCAAATAGGTTGGCGCTATTAAGCTCCTTGTTGACTTCGCCGAATTTTGCTTGCTCAAACTTGTCAGCATTATAAGCCTTGACCACTCTTAATCCCGTTAAATTTTGGCGGGTAACGGCATTGAGCCTGTCAGTCAATTTTTGAATAAGTCTAAATTTAGGCAATGCAAATATACAGAGCACAAGCAGTACAAGTATCAGAATACCTATAGCAATTGCTGTTGTCAGGGTAATCTCCCAGCTTGATTGATTGATTCTTGTAATCGCCCAAATTGCCGTAACAGGTGCAGATATTGCCACCCTCAAGAGTAACATAGCGACCATTTGGACTTGCCCTATATCATTAGTCGAGCGGGTAATCAAAGATGCTGTAGAAAACCGTCCTGTCTCTTCAAAGCCGAATGCCTGCACTTTGCTAAATAAGTCATCTCTGATTTGCCGTCCTAGTTTTGACGCCAAATATGCCGCCATAAAACCGCCTACAATTGACGCACCAAGTGAACCTGCAGCATACAATGCCATTCTGCCGCCCGTGCGCCAAATATCCGCCGTACTGTATCTCATTCCGGTCAATATATTTGTTTCTGTCAACCGCCTCATTAGCTCCGCTGAGTAGTCAGGTAAATGTACATCAAAATAAACCTGTACAATAACAACGCCTGTAAGCAAAGCAATCAGAACCCAATCAAAGGGCTTAAATTTTGAAAATAATCTTAACATAATTTTTTTATCCGTTTTTATTTTTTAGTAGTGATTTAGTAGTTAGTATACAACTTTTTGTAAAAGCAAATCAACTCTTGTATGCCGTATTTTTAGCAACCGTTTGTTGCCGGTATCTATATGGCAAGTTGTCGTGATAGTGAAATAGATATTATTATTCGGGCGGTCGATGCCCGCCCCTACAAACTACCGATTAAGTCATAAATATTACAGTGACCACTACAATTGTTTTGCATCGCCATACTTGCATACACTTAATCGGGATATTCCCTACGACTTGGCAATTCAGCTAAACTAGACAATCCCACCGTAGGGGCGGGCATTGACCGCCCGAATACCCCCAACCCTATTTATAAAAATGCTTTCGGAATACCTCCAAATACTCTTTCAGCTTATCTATATAGTCTTGGTTAGTATCCATATAATTATTAGCAAACCCCTCTGCTGCCCAAAATATAATATCAAATATCTTTTGAGTATCAATTCCGTCCTTAAACAAACTCTTATCACAATGCTCATATAACAATCTCATCATTTCTGCCTTTTTTTGATTGAACAACTCCCAAATATCAGTACCGATTTTGTCATCAGTATTAGCATATAATCCGCTTAAAAAATTATATATGTGAGGATGTTTTTTTAAGATGTCATTATTGTGACCAATGATTTGCACAACATCATCTAATATATCCCCCTTACTGCTATCCCAATACTCCATCTCATAATATTCCTTTTGCATTAGGTTCAACGCAAATTCTGTGAGATATTTGTACAAATTTTCTTTGTTGTCAAAATAATGAAATAGTAAGCCCTTACTGATTCCTGCTTTTTTTACAATAGCATCTGTCGACCCTTTTTTGTATCCGTAGCGGAATTCGTCCATCGCCGCATTGATAATCCTCTCCCGCTTAGATTTGTCAATTGTTTCAAAATTTGTCATAACAACACTATTGACCAAAGTAGTCAATAGTGCTATTATATATCAATTGACCAAAGTAGTCAACTATTTTTTAGGGGATTATCAAAAATATTTTTTATTTTTTTAGAGGCATTGTTTGTAATGGATTAGTTGCCAATCGTAGGGACGGTTCGCCCTCGACCGCCCGAATAATAATTATCATTATCAAAAAAATACGGGTAATTGCTGTTCGGGCGGTCAGGGACGCCCGCCCCTACAATTAGCTAATCTTTAATGACTTGTATCCCTTGTACATATCATAAATATAACCTTAGCCGTATTGTCATTAAGGTTGTAACGAAACTATGAATTGTTGCGTAATTGACAATTATTATTCGGGCGGTCGATGCCCGCCCCTACAAAATACGCAAAACCGCCCAATTATTGCCACTTTATTTGCCATGTAGGGGCGGGCGTCCCCGACCGCCCGAATATTCTTATCCTTATTCTAATAACAGCAATAAAAAAAGCAAAGGACGCCTTGTTCCGAAAGCGTCCTTTGCAATAAATTCATTTGGTTTTTAGGGAATTAACCTCATTATTTACTTGATGATATTAGCAATAACACCAGAACCAACCGTACGACCGCCTTCACGGACAGCAAAGCGAAGTCCTTTTTCGGCAGCGATAGGAGCGATTAGTTTAACAGTAATAGTAACATTATCACCCGGTTTAACCATCTCTACACCCTTAGGCAATTCGATTGTACCGGTAACATCTGTTGTACGGAAATAGAATTGCGGACGGTATCCGTTAAAGAATGGTGAGTGACGACCGCCTTCTTCTTTTTTAAGAACATAAATCTCAGCGGTGAACTCTGTATGAGGAGTGATAGAACCCGGCTTACAAAGAACTTGACCGCGCTCAATATCCTTACGGTCTACACCGCGAAGAAGTATACCTGCGTTGTCACCTGCCAAAGCACTGTCTAGCATTTTGCGGAACATTTCGATACCTGTAACAACTGTTTCACGAGTTGCTGTGATACCAACGATTTCGACTTTGTCTTGAATCTTAACAGAACCACGCTCTACTCTACCGGTAGCAACAGTTCCGCGACCTGTGATTGTAAATACATCCTCAACAGGCATCAAGAAAGGCTTTTCGCTATCCCTAACAGGGTCAGGAATAAATGTGTCAACAGCTTGCATAAGTTCTGCAATGCAAGCACAAGCCGGATCATCAACTTTTCCGTCAAGAGCTTTTTCAAGAGCTTTAACAGCACTACCTTTAACGATAGGTGTATCATCTCCGGGGAAACCGTATTGACTTAGAAGGTCTCTAACTTCCATTTCTACAAGTTCAAGAAGTTCTTTATCGTCAACAAGGTCAACCTTGTTCATAAATACAACAATCTTAGGCACACCAACTTGACGGGCAAGAAGGATATGCTCACGAGTTTGCGGCATAGGACCGTCAGCAGCGGACACAACAAGAATCGCACCGTCCATTTGAGCGGCACCTGTAATCATATTTTTAACATAGTCCGCGTGACCTGGGCAGTCCACATGAGCATAGTGGCGCTTTTCTGTTTCGTACTCAACATGCGAAGTATTAATTGTAATACCGCGTGCTTTTTCTTCCGGTGCAGAGTCAATATCCGCATACGCTTTTTTTGCACCGCCGAATTTAACCGCTTGAGTTGTTGTAAGAGCGGCGGTAAGAGTTGTTTTGCCGTGGTCAACATGACCGATTGTACCCACATTAACATGGGTTTTGTTTCTTTCAAATTTTTGCTTAGCCATTTTTTAATATACTCCGTTTATTTAATATTTTATAAGGTTTTTCACATTAGTTAGTGTAATACTATTATATCTTATCTATAAAAATATTTCAAGTGTTTTTTAGTAGTTTTTATAAATTATTTTTTGGCTCTGTCGCCGATAATTTTTTCGGCTACAAACTTAGGAACTTCGTAATAGTGACTAAATTGCATACTGTAGACACCGCGTCCTTGTGTACGGCTTCTAAGGTCGGTCGAATATCCGAACATATCCGACAATGGAATTTCTGCCCTAATCTTCTTGCCGCCACCAGGAATATCATCCGTACCAAGCAAGTTGCCTCGTCTTGAGCTTACATTACCCATAACATCACCCATATATTCTTCGGGCAATTCTACTTCAACGCTCATAATCGGCTCAAGCAATACCGCATTAGCTGTACGCATACCTTCTTTGAATGCCATACTACCCGCAATCTTAAACGCCATTTCGCTTGAGTCAACCTCGTGGAAACTTCCGTCATAAACGGTGACCTTAAAGTCTACGCACTCATAACCCGCAAGAATACCGCTTTGTTTAGCTTCTTCGATACCTTTATTAACAGCAGGGATATATTCTTTAGGAATAGAACCGCCCACAGTCTCGTCAACAAACTCGTATCCTTTACCCGGCTCTTGCGGCTCCATATGAATTTTACAATGTCCGTATTGACCTTTACCGCCGCTTTGTCTCTTATATACACCCTCAACAGTAACTTTGTTGCGGATAGTCTCTCTGTACGCAACCTGCGGTTTACCCACATTAGCGTCAACCTTAAACTCACGCTTCATACGGTCAACAATAATCTCTAAGTGCAACTCACCCATACCGGCGATAATTGTTTGACCTGTTTCTTTATCCGTGTAAGTCTTAAATGTCGGGTCTTCCTCAGCAAGTTTAACAAGTGCTATACCCATTTTTTCTTGGTCTTGCTTAGACTTAGGCTCAATAGCAACTCTGATAACCGGCTCCGGAAAGTCCATACTTTCTAAGATGATAGGCTTATCCGCATCACACAGTGTATCTCCCGTTGTCGTATCTTTAAGACCTACAATCGCACAAATATCACCGGCAAAAATTTCGCTTATTTCTTCTCGTTTATTAGCGTGCATTTGCAACAGGCGTCCGACACGCTCTTTTTTATCCTTAGTAGAGTTTACCACATAAGAACCGCTTTTAAGTGAGCCGCTGTAACATCTAAAGAAAGTCAAACGACCAACAAAAGGGTCTGTAGCAATCTTAAAAGCCAATCCCGAAAAAGCCTCGGCATCACTGGTCTTACGCGTCGCATCTTCGCCTTTAAGAGTCTTTCCTTTTACATCGTCAATATCAAGCGGACTAGGCATATAGGCACAAATAGCGTCAATCATTTTTTGTACGCCCTTGTTTTTGAATGAAGAACCGCACACAACAGGAAAAATCTTCATCGCAATAGTCGCACTACGGATACCGGCTACAAGTTCCTCATTAGTAAGAGCCGTTCCCTCAAAATATTTCTCCATAAGAGCGTCGTCATGAGAGCAGACTTCTTCAATAAGTTTGCCACGATATTCTTCGGCTTGAGCCTTGAGGTCCGCAGGAATCTCAGTCTCTTCCATATCTGTACCAAGGTCATTTTTGTATATAGTTGCCTTCATAGTGACAAGGTCTATAATACCCTTAAATGTCTCAGATTTACCGATAGGCAATTGAATAGCTATAGGATTAGCGCCTAATCTAACACGCATCATATCCATAACATTAAAGAAATCGGCGGCGTCTCTGTCCATCTTGTTGACATAAGCCATACGGGGTACGCCGTACTTATTAGCTTGTCTCCAAACTGTTTCGCTTTGAGGTTGCACACCTCCGCGCGCACAAAAAACCGCAACCGCTCCGTCCAAAACTTTAAGACTGCGCTCTACCTCTACGGTAAAGTCAACGTGACCGGGAGTATCGATAATATTGATACACTTACCTTTCCATGACGCAGTAGTTGCTGCGGATGTAATAGTAATACCACGCTCTTGCTCCTGTGCCATCCAGTCCATTGTCGCCGCACCTTCATGCACCTCGCCGATTTTGTGAACTTTACCGGTATAATACAAAATGCGCTCGGTAGTGGTTGTCTTACCCGCATCAATGTGTGCCATAATACCAATATTTCTGGTATCTTCCAAACTAAATTGCCTAGCCATAACTTTATTATCCTTCCTATGTGCCGATTTGCACATTACTTATTTTCTTAAAAAATATAATGAAAACTTAAAAATGATTGATTTAGTGTTTTTTAATATAACTCGTCCAACATTTTTCAATTTTCATTATGACTATAATTACCATCTATAATGAGCAAACGCCCTATTAGCGTCCGCCATACGGTGCATTTCTTCTTTACGCTTAACAGCGGCTCCCGTGTTATTAAAAGCGTCCAAAAGTTCACCAGCAAGTTTTTCTTTCATTGTTTTTTCGCCGCGCTTACGAGCGAAAGTAACTATCCATCTAAGCCCTAAAGTCTGACGACGGTCAGGACGGATTTCCATCGGCACTTGATAAGTGCTACCGCCTACTCTGCGTGCTTTAACTTCAAGTGCAGGACTGGCATTGCTTAGCGCCTTATTAAAAACATCTATCGGCTCTTGTTCGGTTTTGGTTTTGATAAGTTCAAAAGCCTCATAAACGATACTTTGAGCTGTGCCCTTTTTTCCGTCAAGCATTATTTGATTGACTAATTTTGTTATAACGGTGCTTTTATAAATAGGGTCTGGCAAAACGCTCCTCTTAGGCACCCCGCTTCTTCTTGGCATATTATTTAGTTCTCCTTTTCACTTTGACTATCTGTCAAAGCAATACTCTACTTCTTGCTCATTTTACAAAAGTAGCAGACTGTTCTTCAATTCTCAATGCTCAAAAGTAAATCTTAATATCCGCCCTTGAGCATTGTGCATTGCGCACTGAGAATTAATTTGTTTACTTACTTCGGTTTTTTAGCGCCGTACTTACTTCTTGATTGCATACGCTTAGCAACGCCCGCAGTATCTAATGCGCCTCTGATAATATGATATCTGACACCAGGCAAATCTTTAACCCTACCGCCACGGATAAGAACCACGCTATGCTCTTGTAGGTTATGACCGATACCCGGAATATAAACCGTTCCTTCCATCTTGTTGACAAGACGGACACGCGCTATTTTGCGTAGCGCAGAATTAGGCTTTTTAGGTGTAGTTGTAGTTACAGACAAACAAACGCCACGCTTTTGCGGACACTCGTCCATAATCGGACTCTTACTCTTAAAAGTAATTTTTTCTCTACCCTGCCTAATTAATTGATTGATTGTTGGCATATTATTTTGGTTGACCTCCTTATTAAGATTTTATTCAATGCGCAGTGTGCAATGCTCAATACGCAATTATTGACTTTGTTTCAATGCTCAGTTCTCAATGGTTGATGTTCAATGTTTTACTGTCATCTATCCACTCTCACCTATCACCTTTTTATACAGCCTATTACAGCACAACTAACCTCAATACCGCATTTTTCTCCCAGTTCCACCTTGCTCTTGACTCTTATGATATTGGCAGCCCTTGCTTTACATTCTTTGACAATTTGAGTTTTGATAGTCTTGTCAGTATCATCAGCAAGTGCAATTACTCCCACCGTTCCCTCTCTAAGACCCCTCATCACTTGCTTATATCCCGTCACCCTATCAGGTGCGTTAATAATATCCACTAACTCCATATTCCAAAACCTATTCCTGTCTGCTTCAAAACCTACTAATTATACCTCTTTTTTACCAGCTATGTCAAGCATTTTAAGCACCCTTGCATAATTTTCTAAATCAATTAAATATAAAGAGAGAACCAATTCGCCTTACTCAACTCACAAAGACGAATTATATCCTGTATTTTTATGCACTTTCGTCATTAGATATGAAATCCTCAAAGTCTTCGGCTAGCTTTTTGCAAGTTCGCTACAAGTTAATGCCAAACACCGCTATGATATTCACACTAATTAAACATGTGGGCAACTAAATAATCGTGGATTGTCTAGTAGATGTCATCAAAGATCAAGCCATTTCAGTTCACATAAAAAAAGACTGGCTCATATAGAACCAGTCTAAATTTGGAATACGGCAACGACCTACTCTCCCAACCCGTTTCCAGGTAAGTACCATTGGCTCTGCAGGGCTTAACTTCCGTGTTCGAGATGAGAACGGGTGGGACCCCTGCGATATAGTCACCGTAATGGTATATTAACGGTCTTAATCGACCGAATAATAACTATTATAGTTATGTGCTGTCAAGTCATTGACAATTATTTTGCACATTTACAACCACATAGAGAGAATAATTTTTGTTTTTTTGAAAAACATTTTAAGACTATTAAATTGCGTGTTATAGTGGTCATGATAATATGACCTGCTATTGTATTTTGTGATTAAGCCCTCGACTTATTAGTACCAGTCAGCTGAACACATTGCTGTGCTTACACCTCTGGCCTATCAACCTTGTCGTCTACAAGGAGTCTTACTAGCTTACGCTATGAGATATCTTATCTTGAGGTGGGTTTCACGCTTAGATGCTTTCAGCGTTTATCCA
>WQVM01000005.1 GCA_009783985.1 Bacillota bacterium
AAAACAATGTCGGGGTTGATTTGCTTGAGAAGTTTTTTTGCTTTGCGGATTCCTGACCATAACTTAAAAGGAATAAGCAGGTTGCGGGGACTTATTGACCGCCTGAATTTGACGACAGGAACAGAAAAAAACTTGACGCTGTCTGTCTTGGAGACGAGGTCTTGTTCCATACTGTCGACACCGCCGATGTAATAGATGTCAAAGTCAGTTTTGAGGCGGGGAACAAGAGCAAGGTTGGGGAGTATGTGACCGCCTGTTCCTCCGCCTGTTAGGAGAATCTTTTTTTTCATGATTTTGTTTAGTGAGTGGCTAGTGGGAGGAGTTGGATGGGGCGTTTTTAATTTGATAAGGATAATTGTTGTTCGGGCGGTCGAGGACGCCCGCCCCTACACAATTGTGCGGCATAGGCTAGCGATGGGGGTTGCAAAGGTATATGGTGTAGGGGACGATGGCAATCGTCCCGAAAATATGGATTTTTGCTCTATTTATGCGGACGATCGCCATCGTCCCCTACGAAATGCCGTCCTGTTGTGGGTTTCGCTCTACGGAATGAGATAAGGATAATTTATTGTTCGGGCCGATGCCCGCCCCTACAGATACTAACCACTAATCACTAATCACTAGCCACTATCAATTGACAAGAATGTGTGAACAATGGTATACTACTATTCTATGCCAAAGGAAAAACCGTTATACGCTAATCCTTATTTGCAGAATATTTTGACTGCTGAGGACGGGCATCAAATCAATGTGACTGTTTGGAGTGATGTGACTGCTACACCAAAAGGAATTGTTTTGATAGTGCATACAATGAGTGAGTGTGCAGGGCGATACAGCGGTTTTGCCACAAAACTTAATGAGGCAGGATATATAGCGGTAGGATTGGACTTGAGAGGGCATGGAGTTACGGCTATCCCAAATTTAGGCAAGACGGACAAAAAACATTTTGACAAATCTAAGTTAGATGTAATGAGTTTGGCAAAAAGTGTAAGAATAGAGTATACGGGATTGCCGATGTTTTTATTCGCACAAGGTTATGGGTCTTTTTTGGCGCAGGCACTTATTAAGAGCGGTCAGCTAGGTTCGTCACTACTTAGCGGTGTTATTCTTTCTGGGACAACGGTTGCTAAGGATATAAGATTTTGGCTTGCACGCAAACGCTCTTACTTTAAGGCAACCAAAAAAAGCGGGAACAAAGAAGGGCATACTTTTGGGCGAATATTTAGAGGGCATGATTTTATTTTTAGAGAGGGTATTAACGGGTGGCTTAGTAGTGATTATGAGGCAGTCGGTGAGTTTAATACGGGAAGCCTAACGGGATTCTTATGTGACAACAACTTTTTTAGGTCGTATTTTGTAGGGCTTAAAAAATTAGCCAAGACTAAATTTGATACGACGGCATCTAAGGATATGCCTATATTCATAATAGGCGGCTCAAAGGATTGTTTGAGTTGGTTTGGGCGGGGTGCAAAAAAACTTTGCCAAGCATATAACAAACAAGGTTTTACCAAAGTAGAGTGTAAAACATATGATGGTGCAAGACACGACTTGTTGTTTGAGAAGAATAGGGACGAAGTGGTTGGGGATATTATAGCAATGCTCAATAATAACGCATAATGCATAACGCATAACGCATAATGTCGGACAAGAAAGCAATCTAGTACATTATCAATTAAAACACTTGTCAATCATTATGCGTTATGCATTATGCGTTATGCGTTATCAAAAAGGAGTTCGTTTGCCGGTTAAAAATAAGACAACTTGTCGCTGTTGCGTTGTTTCAATGTTTATGGCGTTTGTGATTTTTGTCGGGGGTTGTTCCGCCGCTATTTTTGGCGTTGACCGAATGATGGTCAATCGTTTGGGGTTTGGGCTTGTCGATAGTGTTAGGGTTTTTCGTGGGATTAGGTGGGTTGATTCGGATAGATTGCCCCCTGAGCATACAGCTAAGGACGAGTATACTTTTTTTAGAAACTTAGAACAAGGACTTTTTCTTAATGAGTACACCAACCTCAGTGCCGACAAAATAATGGAATACCTAAACATTGAGACAGGCGAGCAAGAGGTGGACGGATATGTCAGACCCGTTGCGACTATTGCACCCCGTAACAGTGCGGATAATATTGTGGTAGACGGTGGCGAAAATCTCTTCGAAAATATTTTTAAGCGGGAAAACATTGACTTCGAAAGACTTGACTTATTTTGTCCGTACCTACACGACGAAGGTCAATATTTGATGAATTTATCAGGCAACGAATTTGCGTCTTTTGGGAATGCTTTGCTTCAGTCACTTTTGCGGTCAGTCGAACTGCCGAGTTTATTCCCTGCTAATACTGATATGACAATCAGAGCCATAACTTTTGGCAAAGAAGCAGAGGACGGTATTGTTACTGCAAGCGTACAGTTTTCGCTAGATGCACAAGAGCTAGCAAGGGGAATCCTTGACAATATCGGGGTAAGCGGATTTGGCGGTGCAATAAGAGCTTTGCTCCCAGAGGAGCTATTACTTAATGCGACAATAGGACTTAATGGAGATTTTGCGACTGTCTTGTCGGCAGGTACAATGAGTCAGAGACAAATAACAAGTTTTTATAGGGTCATAGACGGGATACTTGCTTTGACGGGTGAGAATTCGACGACACAGGACCTGTTAGACGAGCTTGGTGTTAGATTTATTGCTCCTGTGACAGCTCTTGTGGGTAATTTTATTGATGCTGATAGCTATTACAACGGACGGGTTGATTTTGACCCTATAGAGATGATGTTGTTTTTGAGTGGTATCAACGAAGGTGATGAAGACGATGTCACCAGTCGGTCACTCCTATGGGGACTTAGGGATATGTCAGTGACCAATGCCCAAAGGTGGACTGAGATTGAGCCGATGACAGTAACCGAGGATAGAGTGCTTGCCGAGATAAATGACAAGTACTTTAGGACAGAGCAAGCGAACATAACAAGTCTAGCAAGTCTTTTTGGCGGGGATGTGAGATTTGACCCTAATGATTTTGATGCGGTTAGGCGTGCTACGGATACAAGGACACCCGAACAATTAAGACCATTTGTCAGAGATGATGAGTTGCACTTGTATGTTATGAGCAGGCTAAGTCTGGCAGCATATGGCGGATACAATGTAGGCAACATATTGAGCATTGAGATAAGAGAGGTCAATATAGACGAAGATGATTTCTTTGCCATTTGCCTTATTATTGAGTATCAGACAGATGCTATATTAGGGACATACCAATTTGGCGGTGCGGTGTTTAGTGATTTTGTGGATAGGGTTATTGTGCGTTCGACCACTTATATAGGTATTAGGGGTGATGACATAGACGATGACGAGCAAAGAGCATTTTATTTTACAAAAGTTACTATCAATGAGATGGATGTAGATGAGGACGGCAATATAACTGACAGCACATACCAAAGAGATAATTTTAAGACACTTATAGGTAGGTTTGGCGGAACTTTTGACTTTGAGCAGCGAGCCTATGATACAGGTCGTATGATATTCGACCATTTTTCGGCTGACAGTATCAGCGATAATAATATCCGTCAAAATGTAAACTTTGACTTTGCGATGAGGTATGTAGACGGACAAAAACGAGGCGGTATGCTGCTAGCTAATATTTATGATTGGTCAAAAGGAGTAGTTGGATAGTGAATAATGAAAACTTAAAAATACCTTCGGTGCTTCGTAGGAAGGACTTAGTAATTAAAATATAAAAAAACTCGTCAACCGCTTTTCATTTTATCGTATTAAAAAGGTGTTGATTTTTACTTGATATTATCAGGGTAATTCAGTATAATTAAATGGTGGAATATACTAAAAAACAAATTGCAAAACCATTTCTCAAATGGGCAGGCGGTAAAGGACAGCTACTAGAGAAATTTAGTAGTTTTTATCCGCAGGAGCTAATAGGCGGCGGTGTGACAACTTACATAGAGCCGTTTGTTGGTGGTGGAGCTGTTTTGTTTGATGTGTTGCAAAAATTTAGTATAGAACGGGCAGTTATAATAGACACAAACAAAGAACTTATAAATTGCTACAGGTGTATCAAAGAAGATGTCGGGCAGCTTATTTCTAAGCTAAAGACATTGCAAAGAGAATATAATGATTTAGATTTAGGCGGTAGAGGCGACTTGTTTTCAACAGTTCGTATGAGGTATAATCGAACAGTTCTAAATGGAAAACACGACTATAACAAGGCGGCAGATTTTATATTCCTAAACAAAACTTGTTTTAATGGGCTTTATAGAGTCAATAGCAAAGGTGAATTTAATGTCCCCTTTGGCAAATATAAAACCCCCAACATTTGCGATGAGGATAATTTGATAAGCATACACAAACTACTGCAAAAGGTGATTATTTTAAGTGGTGATTATAACAAATGCGGAGAGTATGCTTGTGGCAATACATTTATTTATTTTGACCCACCATATCGCCCTATTACGGCTACACAGTCCTTTGTAGGATATTCGCAAAACGGATTTAATGACGAAAATCAAAAAGAGTTAGCTAGCGTTGTCAAAGAAATGTCAGCAAGGGGTTGCAATATACTTCTGAGCAACTCTGATCCAAAAAATGCAGATATAAACGATAATTTTTTTGATAATTTGTATAGTGACTTTTATATTAGCAGAATTATGGCAAGGCGTATAATAAATTGCCAAGCAGACAAAAGAGGCAACATAACAGAAATTATAGTTGCAAATTACAAAGGAGTAGCATGAATGATTAAAGACGGAAAAGGTGGTGGCAATACACGCACGGGACTTGTATATGAAGGCGAAGTTGATCTAAAAACTTTTTTGGATTCAAAAACGGGTTATGAGGTTAGTGGCGATAAGGTTTTTTATAATGAAGAGCTTGTTGCAAGGATTTTTAAGAAAAATTCTTTTTATGCAGTGTTTCTAAAAGAATTGGAAGTAGATTGGAGCAAGTATTTGTCAAAACGCTTGATGCCGGATGATAGTATCTTTGTTTTACTAAACAATACTTTATTTATTATCGAATGTAAATTCCAGCAAGTATCGGGAAGTGTTGATGAGAAATTGCAGACTTGTGACTTTAAGAAAAAGCAATACCAAAAATTACTTGCCCCTGCAAATGTTGATGTGGAATATATTTATCTTTTAAGTGATTGGTTTAGGCATTCTCGTTACAAAGATGTCTTGGATTATATTATTAGTGTAAACTGCCATTATTATTTGAATATATTCCTTTGACAAAACTAGGATTGCCCGTGCCACAAGACGAAATAAATGACTGACAAAAATTTTGAATTAGAAACGAATACAGTATGGAGCTTTCCTGATAGAGGCAAGTGGGCTACTCACGACTCAAAATATCGTGGAAACTTTTCGCCGTATGTTGCCAAAAATATAATTTTGCGATATTCACAAGAGGGTGATTTGGTGCTTGACCAATTTGTTGGTGGCGGTACAACACTTATAGAGTGTAAGCTTAACAACCGCAACGCTATTGGAATTGATATAAACAGAATTGCTGTCGAATCAACAAAAAGCAAACTGCTATTTGATAGCAGGCATACCAAATGGCTCTATAGACTTAATTTGTACTCATCCGCCCTATGCAAACATTATTAAATATAGCGATGGCATTGACGGCGATTTGTCATTGTTGCCCCTAAGAGAGTTTGTTCAAAAAATAGATAAGGTTGCTAGTGAGTGCTATAGGGTTTTGAAAAAAGGTAAATTCTGCATAGTTGTGATGGGCGACACTCGACAAAATGGAATGGTGCAACCTTTGGGCTTTGAGATTATGCAAAAATTTCTTAATACCGGGTTTAAGATAAAAGAGATAATAATTAAAGAGCAGCACAACTGTAAGGCAACAGGTTTTTGGAAGACAAACAGCGAAAAATATAATTTTTTACTGCTAGCACATGAGTATATATTTGTGTTCAAAAAATAAATTATGCATCCCCAACATTCCCTAATTTCCAAATGATAATTATGAAAAACATTCCCAAACCTATAGCCGACCTTGCGACGGCGTTTAGTAAACTCCCCGGGGTGGGGGGCAAGACTGCTCTTAGGTATGCCTATAGTGTTGTTGATATGCAGAGGTCTGATGCAGAGTGTTTTTGCAGATGTATGCTAGCGGTCAAAGATGAGGTTAAGTTTTGTAAGCTTTGCGGTAACTTGACCGATAAGGACGAGTGCGGGATTTGCACCACGAGAGACAAGTCGCTTATTTGTGTAGTTGCGTATCCTAAGGATTTGTTAGCTATCGAAAAAGCAGGCTATAAGGGTGTCTACCATGTATTGCACGGCACGCTTAGCCCTATGGACGGACGGGGACCTAATGAGCTACGGATTAAGGAACTTTTGTCAAGAATGGGTGGTGTAAGCGAAGTTATTATGGCGACCAACCCCGATGTAGAAGGCGAAGCGACAGCAATGTATATTGCTCGGCTACTCACTCCGATGGGAGTTAAGGTTAGCAGGATAGCGCAAGGAATAAGTATGGGCAGCGATATAGAGTATGCGGATGAGGTAACACTGAGTAGAGCGCTTGAGGCTCGGATTGAGATATATTAATAATTAGGAATTAGGAGTTAGGAATTAGGAATTGTTGACAAATAATTAAATAATTTTAACAACAATTCCTAACCCCTAACTCCTAATTGAAAAAACATCAAATTACAGGTAAAATTGATTTTTCAAAGGAAGTATATAAAGTGAAACTAGGTGTAGTAGGACTGCCCAATGTGGGCAAAAGCACATTATTTAATGCCATAACCAAGGCAGGGGCGCAAGCGGCTAATTATCCGTTTTGTACAATTGAGCCTAATGTGGGTGTGGTTGCTGTCCCCGATGAGAGATTGAGTGTACTAGCTCAAATGTCCGCAAGCAAAAAAGTTACGCCGGCAAGTCTGGAGTTTGTTGATATTGCAGGCATTGTGAGAGGTGCAAGTAAGGGTGAGGGCTTGGGCAACAAATTCTTGTCGCATATCCGTGAGGTTGACGCTATTGTCCATGTGGTTAGGTGTTTTGATAACCCTGATATTGTTCATGTGGACGGCAAAGTTGACCCGCTAAGAGATATAGAGACAATCAATGTAGAATTGTGTCTTGCGGATTTGGAGACGACCGCACGGCGACTTGATAAGTCAAAAAAGCTACTCAAAGTCGGCGGCAAGCAAGCCGAATCCGAAGTCAAGCTATTAGAAGCGATAGTCGGATTACTTGAGCAAGGTAAGCCTGCCCGAATGGTTCAAGACAAACTAGTGGCAGGGCAAGATGCGTTGATGGAGAGTTTTTTCCTCTTGACAAGTAAGCCTGTTATTTATGTGGCTAATATTGACGAGAACCAAATTGGTAAGGCGGATAATCCGCTCCTAACGGTAGTGCAAAAATTTGCTAAGGACGAAAAAGCCGAAATTATCCCTATTAGCTGTAGGGTTGAGGAGGAGCTTATCAGTTTGTCTGACGAGGAGAGGGAACTTTTTATTGAGGACCTAAAGTTAGGTGACAGCGGACTTAATAAGATTATCAAGATAGGGTATAAGACACTAGGACTTATCAGCTACTTAACAACAGGTCCTGAAGAAACCCGTGCGTGGACTATAACCGAAGGTACAAAAGCTCCGCAGGCGGCGGGTAAGATTCATACGGATTTTGAAAGAGGTTTTATCCGTGCAGAGGTTGTCGCTTATAATGACCTTGTGACAGCCGGAAACAATGCTAACGCCAAAGCAAAAGGTCTTGTCCGAAGTGAGGGCAAAGAGTATGTAGTAGCAGACGGCGATGTTGTACTGTTTAGATTTAATGTGTAAGAAAAAGGATTGAATATTGAATATTGAATATTGAATAATTAAGGTCAAGCTGTATTTGTCTAGTTATAGCTTGACAAAGCACTAAGTCAACAATTATTCCATATTCCATATCCCATATTCCATATTTAATTATGGATTATAAGTTAGAGATATCAAAGTTGATAAATCTTCCGCTTATTACGGCGGAAGATATTACCCCGATTAGCGACAGCAAGATGGGGGATTTTGCGTTGCCGTGCTTTAAGTTGGCTAAGGAACTTAGGAAAAGCCCTGTACAGATTGCGCAGGAATTTGCGGCAAAGATAAAAGAAAAAATAGCAAAGAAAGCAAATTTTTTGAGCGATGTTGTAGCTGTCAATGGCTACCTCAACTTTTTTGTTGACCCGTCTTTTTATCTCAAAAGCACTTTGGACGTCTTGCAAAAAAAGGGCAAGGATATCAAAAAGCGTGGTAAAGGCAAGACTATTTGTATTGACTATTCGAGTATCAACATTGCCAAACCTTTGCATATAGGTCACCTTATGACAACAGTTATCGGTGGTAGCCTATACAGGATTTATAAGAGGCTTGGATATAAGGTTGTCGGAATCAATCATTTGGGCGATTACGGCACGCAATTCGGCAAGCTGATAGCCGCATACCTCAAGTGGGGTGACGAGGATAAACTCAAAAAGAAGGGCATCCGTGCGTTAGTTGAGTTGTATGTACGCTTTCATAAGGAGGCAGAGAGCAATCCTGCATATGATGATGAGGCGAGAGCGTGGTTTGTTAAGATAGAAAAAGGCGACAAAGAGGCTAACAGGATATACAAGCTGTTCAAGGACATTACCCTAGCCGAAATCAACAAGACCTATAAACTACTTGGGGTGGATTTTGACAGTTATGACGGTGAGAGCTTTTTTAGTGACAAAATGCAACCTGTTATTGACGAACTAGAGGCTAAGGGGTTACTGACTACGAGCGAAGGGGCAAAAGTTGTTGACCTTGAAGAATATAATATGCCGCCTTGCCTTATCCTTAAAAAAGACGGTAGTAGCTTGTATGCTACCCGTGACCTCGCCGCCGCTTTGTACCGCAAAGAAGTGTATGATTTTGATAAGTGTCTTTATGTAGTGGCATATCAACAAAATCTGCACTTTAAGCAAGTGTTTAAGGTGTTGGAGCTTATGGGACGGGATTACGGAGTAGTACATGTTCCGTTTGGAATGGTCAGCCTAAAGGACGGCGGCAAGCTGTCAACTCGTGAGGGTACGGTTGTTTATCTTGCGGACTTGCTCAAAGAGGCTGTCAACAAAGCCGGTCAAATAGTTAAAGAAAAAAGTCCCGGACTGGAAAAAACCAAAGTCCCTAAAGAGGTGGGAGTGGGTGCGGTGATTTTTTACGCCCTTGCCAGTAGCCGTATTAAGGATGTTGTATACAGCCAAGAGTCGGCACTTAGCTTTGAGGGAGAAACAGGACCGTATTTGCAATACACTCACGCAAGATGTTGTAGTGTAATTAAGAAAAGCGAGGAAAGAGGAGAGAATAAAGAGAATTGTCAAATAGATTACAAAGCCGTTGCCGATGACGAGGCTTTGGCGGTAGTGCGGCTACTTGATGTCTATCATAAGACTATAGAAAACGCAGCGGATAAATACGAACCGAGCATACTTGCCAAATACTTAATTGACTTAGCACAAGCGTATAACAAATTTTATTTTGAGCGAAAAATCATAGGCGAAGCCGCCGCAATAAGTGCAGGCAGACTAGCCCTAACAGTAGCCGTAAGAGATACACTCAAAGAAGGGTTGGGACTGTTGCTATTAAAAGCCCCCGAAAAAATGTAAACAATACAATTAGGAATTAGGGATTAGGAGTTAGGAATTGTTGCTAAAATTATTTTAATTAACTCGTCAATAATTTTTAGTTGTATAAAAATGTCATTGCGAGGAGGTGCGAATATTGACGGGGTTTCAGTCGTAGGGGCGGGCGTCCTCGACCGTCTAATACCCCTATCATTTATATTACCCCTAGATTATCAATAATTGATTGACAAAGTGGTGGAATTGTGTTAGAATAACAAAATAATAGGAGTAAGACAAATGACAAAAATTCAGTATGATGCAGAGGAGATTGAGGTAAGTGCCGAGGCATTTGCGTCCAAATTGGACTTAGAGATTTTGCAAGGAACGGGGGAGCAAATGGTGGCTCTAAGCACTGTTAATGTCAACAGACCGGGTATGCAACTGGCGGGTTTTTATGGACATTTTGTGGCAGAACGAATTCAGGTTATCGGCGAGATGGAGATAGAATACTTGCGGGGACTTACCCAAACAAGACGCACTAAGGCTATCAATGAGCTTATGGAATGTGATATTCCTTGCCTTATTTTGAGTACATCAATTGAGCCTTTGCCTGAGATTCTCAAATGTGCCAAAAAACATAAGCGAATAGTGCTTAGAAGCAAACTTAACACAACGCAACTAATCAATAAACTGGTCATATATCTTAATGATTTGCTTGCGCCCCAAAAGACAATTCATGGTGTGCTTATTGATATATATGGTGTGGGAGTGCTTATTGTCGGTCGTAGCAGTGTCGGTAAGAGTGAGACGGCTTTGGCGCTTGTTCAGCGTAACCACCGCCTTGTTGCAGATGATGCGGTGAGTATTAAGCGGGTCAATGGTATTTTGATAGGGTCGGCACCCAGTGTTATCCGTAATTTTATGGAAGTGCGTGGTATCGGCATTATTGATATAAGCAGTATGTATGGTGCAGGTTCTGTGCGTCTGACTAAAAAAATAGACCTAGTGGTAGAGTTAGAGGAGTGGGACGACAAAAAAGAGTATGACAGACTAGGCGGTGACAACAAGACGCATACTATATTAGATGTTGAGGTGTCCAAGCATATTATCCCTATCAAACCAGGTCGCTCTCTTGCATCTATACTCGAAGTTGCCGCCCGCAATTATAGTCTCAAGGTTATGGGATACGACACACTAAAAGAACTTAACGACAGAATGGCAGCCAATACGAGAAATAGTGACAATTAATACACTCTAATCGCTTACGCTTGTGTGCCTTAAAGCGGATTCTTGGGGCTAATTGTTCTTTTAGGTCGTAGAAGAAAGAAAAGGACGGAACTATGGGGGCTGTCGCTCCCTATAAATTCGTCCTTTTTCTTTTATTAGAGTTTGTGCCGCTTGGGTTACGGAACAACTCTATTCTTTTATCCGACAAATTGCACAAAATCTCTGCTAACCCAGCCATTAATGCCATTAAAATTTGTCCTAAAGAAGTTGCCTGATATATCGGTGATTGTTAGGGGAGTGCCGTTAGGAATACTTGCCAAAATCGCACCCATTGTGCTTGGGGTGGCTCGTAGATTGAGATTGCCTCCTGCAGTTGTTACCCGTGCAGGTCTAGGGGTTATGCCTACAAAATCCATCGACACCCAACCTGTTTGACCGCCTGCCGTGCGTACATTGTACCAACCGTTTTGCTCTCCTATAACTGTCAGCGGAGTGCCGTTAGGCAAGGTCGCCACGACCCCAAAATTAGTTCCCGGTCCGCTCCTAAGGTTTAAGTTGCCGCCCGAAGTCCTAACAGTACCTATCAGGTTGCCTCCTGTCGGCGGTGGTGGAGGCGGTGGTTGCGGAGGCGGTGGTGGCGGCGGAATAGGAGCAGGATTAGGACTGGAGTTCTGAATTTGACGGAACACCTCATAAATTTTGTTCCATGTTGCAGGTCCAACCACACCATCAGGATTAAGTCCAAAATTACGCTGAAACTCCCTGACACTATTTTCGGTTCTTGCCCCAAAACGACCGTCTACTGTAAGGTCATTAGGCACAAACTCAAAATAATACCCGATATAATTAAGTAGCCATTGCAATTGACGGACATCATGACCGCTTGAGCCGTTTCTAAGCACAACGCTAGGAGGATTAGGTCCGATACCTATTCGTACGCCCTCGCTATTGAGGTTGGCAAGTCGTGTGACTGCCACCCAAATTTGCGTTATGCGATTCCAAGTTGCAGGGCCGATAACACCGTCAGGATTAAGGTTATTAGTCCGCTGAAACTGCCTAACCGCCGCATCTGTATCAGGACCAAAAACTCCGTTAGGGTTAGCGATAAGCGGTATAAGAGGAAAGTCCTGCCGTATCCTGTTGAGGTAGATTTGCATTTCCTGAATATAACGGCTCGGAGGACTGCCTAATCTCATCGGCGCACCGGGATAGGTTGTGCGGACATCCTGAATAAGATTAGTAGTCGCAATATTTGTATCTTGCCCATAAAAATTGCGGATAATTTGTAGTGGAGTAAAACCACGGTTAGCAAGGTCAACCGTTCCCCATTGACTTAGGCAGCCGTTTCCGCACGCATTAGCCCTATATGTTGTAAAGAGGGGATTGGCAAAACCGATTCGGTGTACATATCTATTAAGTTCCTGAGCCGAAATCTCCATAAGGTTTTGGAATATATTCCGCCCGTGTACATACATCTGGTCAAATTGAGTTGTGTTAGTAATGTCAAAATTATGCCCGCGGCTACGGTACCATTCGGTATACAGGCGATTGAGCGTAAAGGTTATAATCGCATGAATATTAGCCCTGATAGATGCGTCCGGCCATGTCGCAAAAATCTCACTGGAGGCGACATTGGCGATATACTCTACAAAGGGGACATGGACATTTCTGGCAGCGGTATTGGTCGGTACACCGAGGTGGACGGTTATTTGCGTAGGGATAAAAACCCGTCTGACAGGATTTTGGGCATTGCTTCCTACACGGCTACTCTGAACAGGCAGGGTAACGGCGGGGGGAGGGATAACAATATCGTCAAAATCCTCACCGACATTTTCTACGGCATTGCCTAACTCGTCAAGATAACCGTATCGGTCAGGAATCTCCACCGTTGCAGAACCACCCAAAAAGTCACCGACCATTCGCCGTCCGTCAATAATCGGGTGCATATATATGGGCAGGGTGCTGGGAATATCGGCAAGGATTTCTACCCCGTGGACTTGTACAGCGTGAAACCCGTCCGCCGTTACTAAGACCTCATAGGTAGAATACCCCTGCTCGGCAGTATCGGGATATAGCGTTAGTTCTGGGTCGGGGGCTTGCAAGGCTATGTATTCGGTCATTCCGTCAGCATCAGTCGTCTGTTCAAACAAAACCCGCCCAAGTCTGTCAGTAGTAACAACCCTTGCCCCCTTGATAGGAAGCATTTCGCTAGCCGTTGTCACCTTTACATTTAATTTACCTATCGGCATATCAATCTCCTAAAATTATGTATACATTATATTATGACTGAGAGGGTGTTAGTGACACAGTTATGTTAGGTGATAGGGAATAGGGATTTGGCGACGCTACCTTTACATATGTAGCAATACAGTTGAGCAGGCATACAGTGACCGTTGGTTGTGTATGCACCGACACGGTAAAAAACTACCGTGTCTTTTTTTGAATTGGGAGAGGATTGTAAATGGAAACCTAGTCGTAGGGGCGGGCGTCCTCGACCGCCTAACAACAATTATCCGTATGTTTTTATTATAATAATGATAATTGCTATTCGGGCGGTCGGGGACGCCCGCCCCTACGACTTGGGTATATAATTTCAGACTTAAAACAACAAAGAGTATATCCGTGCAATGACTTGTGGTGTTTTACTACTATTCCCTAATCCCTATTCCAAAACACTTGACATCGTCGAAGCAAGAGGTATATACTAATGTTAGTATATTATAAGGGATAGGCTATGAAAAAAAGCAGAATAATCAAAGTATTTGACACTACACTAAGGGACGGGGAGCAAGCTCCGGGGTGTAGTATGCACCTTAACGAAAAAATTGAGGCGGCAAAGCAATTAGAGGCTTTGGGTGTTGATATTATTGAGGCGGGTTTTCCTATATCTTCTAAAGGTGACCTTGAGTCTGTGCGTTCTATTGCGGGAGCGGTCAAAAATTGCAGCGTGGCAGGTCTTGCACGGGCTACTAAGATAGACATAGATGCGGCGGCGGAGGCTCTCGGCGGTGCGGCTAATCCGAGGATTCATACCTTTATTGCGACTAGTGATATACATCTTGAGTATAAGCTAAAGATGAGCAAGGAGCAAGTCCTTGAGAGAGCTAGCGAGATGGTCAAATACGCTCGCAATAAGTGTGCCGATGTGCAGTTTTCGGCAGAGGATGCCACCCGTTCTAATTGGGAATTTTTGAGAGAGGTATTTGAGGCGGTAATCAAGGCGGGTGCGACTACGCTTAATGTCCCCGATACGGTGGGTTATACTACCCCTGACGAAATGTATAAGCTAATCAAGTATCTCAAAAAGTCGGTTGACGGTATAGATAAGGTGACCATCGCTGTGCATTGCCACAATGACTTGGGACTTGCGGTAGCTAATACTCTTGCAGGTATTAGGGCAGGAGCAGGGCAGGCGGAGTGTACGGTCAACGGACTTGGAGAGCGTGCAGGTAATGCGGCGCTTGAAGAAATCGTAATGGGACTAAAGACAAGAGAGGCATATTTTAAGGCGACAACCCATATCAATACGCAACAGTTGTACCGCACGAGCAAACTCATCTACAATCTTATCGGTCATACTGCACCGCTCAACAAGCCGATTATCGGTACTAATGCATTTTTGCATGAGGCAGGGATACATCAGCACGGCGTACTTAGCAATAAGGCGACCTATGAGATAATGACCCCCGAATCAATCGGTATTGTCAAAGGTAAGATGGTTATGGGCAAACATTCGGGTAAACACGCTTTTGTCGATAGGCTCAAGGATTTGGGGTACGACAACCTTACGGCGGATGAGGTGGAGGCTCTTTTTGTCAAATTTAAGGCTCTTTGCGACAAAAAGAAAGATATCACCGATAGGGATATTGAGGCACTTGTAAGCACCAAAAAGTCGCAGTTAATCGGCGGCAATATTTATACGCTAGAGGATTTTGAAATCAGCTCAGGCAAAGGCAAAAAAGCCATCGCCGTTATCACAATCAAGACCGATAAGGGTCAGCTACTCAAAGAAACTTGCCCTGGTGACGGACCTGTAGATGCAGGGTATCGCGCTATTGACAAGATAACAGGACTGACCCCCGAATTGGAAGCATACAAAATAGATGCCACAAGCGACGGCAAGGACTCTCTAGGCGAAGTAACCGTCCGCCTAAAAATAGACGGAAAATCAATAACAGGCAGAGGATTGAGTACGGATATTATTGAGGCAAGTATATTGGCGTATATCAATGCGATAAATAAGAAGTAAATAAGAAGGAAATAAGAAGGAAGAATACATGATGATAAAATAAAGGATTTAATCAAATGAAGAATTGGGTTAATATAGATTATTGGGAGTCTGTTTCAGAAAATGATGAAGAGAATCACAAAATTTTAAAATTAGAAGAAGAGTCATTAGTTGTTTTTTTGGATATTATGAACTTTAAGCAGTTGTCTAATGACTCTAAAAAAGTAATCTTTATTTTAAGAGCGATAGAGCAGTTGACGAATGATTATTATGATTTAGCTCCTAAAAGTAAAGAAGATGAAGAGTATATTCAATCACTCGACGAAGGAGATTTAGAAGAAGAAAAAGATTTGAACGAAAGTGATGAATATGGTTTCAAACGAATTGTTTTTGAAGATGAGGTGCCTAAATATCAGATTTTTTCAGACTCAATTATAATAACTCACCATTTGCGTTGTGCTAATCTTCATAACTTTTTATCGTATGTTTCAAAGTTGCAGTTTGAATTGTTTTCTTGTGGAGTATTAATTCGTGGCGGTATTAGTTTAGGTTTGGCAATCAATATACCGAGTTTTGTTTTTGGAAAAGGAGTGATTAATGCATATCTTTTAGAGAGCAAGAAAGCGGTATTTCCACGAGTTTTGATTGATGAAGCTGTTCTAAACTTTTTTCATAAAGAAAGTTTTTATGAGAAATGGGTACACACTTCCGCTGGGTATGGTAATTATGATTCTAACTTCATGGCTTTTGTAAAAAGTGATAAAGATGGCATGTGGTATGTTGATTATTTGCAGAGCAATTTTTTGCCTCGCTATTTAAATAAAATTTTATATGGTCAATTGATTGCAAATAGCTTGAATGAAAATTCTTTTGATGATTCTGACGATGGAGTTCTTTCACATGATTTTTGTCAAAATTATTTAGTGAATATGATAGAAACAATTAAAGAAGGATTAGCTATAGAAGATGAATGGATAAAGCAAAAATATGTTTGGTTAAAAAATTATTACAATACTACAATTAAGTTTTGTATTGCAAAAAGCACTAAAAAGGAAAAAATCAAATATAAAATGGCGTTGGAGCAATATTTAATTGAAGATATTTGAATTGTTTAAGCAACTGCATTCAAGCAGTTATTTAGTTGACAGTATATAAGTAGATAAAGTAAAATAATAGGGTTAATTTATTAGCAAGGAAAAAGAAAAATATGCCAATGACAATGACACAGAAGATACTTGCAGAGCATGCAGGTAAGCAGAGCGTAAAAGCAGGTGAGCTGATTGTAGCTAAGATTGATAGGGTGTTAGGTAATGATATTACTGCACCTGTGGCGATTGAGGAGTTCCGTAAGATTAAGGGGGCTAAGCCTTTTGACAAGAATAAGATAACGCTTGTTATGGACCACTTTGCACCTAATAAGGATATTAAGGCGGCGGAGCAGTGTAAGACTTGCCGTGAGTTTGCAGGGGAACACAGCTTGCCGCACTTTTATGACGGTGGCGAAATGGGTATCGAGCACGCATTGCTACCCGAAAAAGGTCTTGTTACGGCAGGCGATATTGTTATAGGTGCGGATAGTCATACTTGTACCTATGGCGGCTTGGGTGCTTTTTCGACAGGTGTGGGGTCTACAGATATGGCGGCGGGTATGGCGACAGGCAAAGCGTGGTTCAAAGTTCCTGCAGGTATCAAGGTTGTACTTACAGGCAAGCTAGTAGGACAAGCCCTAGCTAAGGATGTTATTTTGACGCTTATTGGTAAGATAGGTGTGGACGGCGCACTCTATAAGTCGCTTGAATTTGTCGGTGAGGGCTGTGCGACTCTAAGCGTAACGGACAGGCTGACTATCTGTAATATGGCGATTGAAGCGGGTGCTAAAAACGGGATTTTCGGAGTGGACAAAAAAACTATCGACTATCTCAAAGAAGCAGGGGCGGTAGTGCCAAAGATTTTTGTAGCTGATGATGACGCCGTGTATGACGAGGTAGTAGAAATTAATCTTAGTGCCGTCAAGCCTGTGGTGGCTTTTCCGCATTTGCCTGAGAATGTCCACGAGGTTAGCAAAATCGACCAAATCAAAATCGACCAAGTTGTGATAGGGTCTTGTACTAACGGATTTTTGAGTGATATGCAAGTTGCCGCAAAAATTCTTAGGGGTAAAAAAGTCGCCAAGGGTGTCCGTTGTATTATTTTTCCGTCTACTCCTAAGATTTATTTGGATGCACTCAAAGCAGGGTATCTGCAAATTTTTGTGGAGAGCGGGGCGCAAGTCAGTCCTCCTACCTGCGGTCCGTGCTTAGGCGGGCATATGGGTATATTAGCCAAGGGCGAGCGATGTGTAGCAACCACTAACCGCAACTTTGTAGGGCGTATGGGTCATCCCGAAAGCGAAGTCTACCTATCAAGCCCCGCTGTAGCCGCAGCGAGTGCTATAGCAGGTTATATAACAGAACCATAGTCAATTAGACTGCAAATAGCAAATGCTTGCGGAGTCTTATTGCGGTTACAGCCTCCAATCTGCCCACTCATCGTACGGATAGTACGACTTCGGAGCAGATTGGAGGCTGTAACCACAAAATCCTCTCGCAATCATTCACTATTTGCAGTCTAATTGACTGAGATGAGTTGGTGACATTTTGTCACCAACTGTAATAGTTAGATAACAAAATCAAAGCGTGACAAAGTGTCACGGGTTGATTACACAAAAAGTTGAGGTCGTGACAAAATGTCACGGACTAAAATGCAAAATTAGACGAGTTGCAACTCAACAGAAAAGGACAACCATTATGAAACTTAAAGGCAAAACAATTAAGTATGGGGATAATATTGACACAGATGTCATTATTCCAGCGAGATATCTCAATACGACAAGTCACGCAGAGTTAGCCAAACATTGTATGGAGGATTTGGATAAGGACTTTGGCAAAAAGATAACTAAAGGCGATTTTATCGTAGCGGGCAAAAATTTTGGTTGCGGGTCGTCACGGGAGCATGCCCCTATTGCGATTAAGGCTAGCGGAATCTCGCTCATTATCGCCGAGAGTTTTGCGAGGATATTTTTTCGTAATGCTATCAATATCGGACTGCCTATTGTTGAGTGTGTAGCCGCCGCTAAAGAAATCAAAAGCGGCGATATAGTAGAGGCTGATTTTGATAAGGGTTTATTATATAATGTGACCCAAAACAAAAAATACTCTATACCGCCTTTTGACAAAGCCATCCAAAATATAATAGATGCAGGCGGATTGTTGGAGCTAATAGCCAAAAACGGGGGAACTCTTTGAAAAACAAATTAAAAATTATTGCAATTATTCCGCTTGTGCTAGTGATGTTAGCTATGTTTGCATTTGTGGCTTGTGGTGAGCCTTATGACAATGGCGACCCACCCGAAATTGTGATTACTTCGGTTGTGATTTCGCCTAATGAGCGTATAGTTGGGGTTAATGGCGGAACTTTTCAGCTTACTGCCGAAGTGCGTGGATTGTATGGGCAAGACAAGCAAATAAAAACAGGTGCTGTAGGGATAGTTAATTGGCGGTCATCAAATCCTACAATTGCTATTGTCAATAGTAGTGGACTTGTAACAGGTCTGACTAATGGCGAAGTCACAATTACCGCAAGGTCTGCATTTGACTCAACTGTATATGGCGAAGCACAAATAACAGTAGCAAATATTCCGCCGTCGTTTTATTTTCCGTATATGACTCTTAGTGGCGACCCTCACCCTTCAACGCTTAGAATTGGCGATACCTTTGAGCTTCGTACGATTACAGCGACTAATAATGATGGTGTAGGACAAGCTCAAGACCCTAATACCTTTAGGTATATTAGAGAGGTGAGATTAGATGGTGTTCCTATTGAGGAATTTATGATAAACGGAATAGGATTAGAATATGCTTATAGCACTCGTACGATGACTTTTGAGTCTGCTGGCAGGTACACAATAAGATATAAAGTTATTGATGTTTATGGTAACGACTCGTACCAATACTTTGTCATTACGGTATCAGCTACTAGCCCTCAACGACCCTAACTAAAAACCAAGTCAGCAATTTATAATTTATAACTTATAATTTATAATAACAAAAGGAACATTATGAAATACAATATAGCATTAATCAAAGGGGACGGAATAGGTCCCGAAATAATCGACGGTGCATGTGAGGTGTTGGAGTTTGTCGGCAAAAAATACGGACACTCGTTTAATTTTGTGCCGTATCTTGCGGGAGGAGCGGCAATTGACGCTACAGGCGAGCCTTTGCCGGAAGAAACAATCAAGGGTTGTCTTGCGTCCGACAGTATAATGCTAGGCGCAGTCGGCGGTCCAAAATGGGATGCACTGCCCGGCAATATTCGTCCCGAAAAAGCGCTTTTAGGATTGCGCTCGGCTTTAGGCGTATATTCTAACATAAGACCCGCCAGACTATTCAAGTCTTTGGCATCGGCATCACCTTTGGACAAAAAAATCACCTCAAAAGGTTTTGATATAGTCATAGTGCGTGAGCTTACGGGCGGAATTTATTTCGGAGTCAATGGCAGAAGAGAGGGGAAGGACGGTCTAGAGGCATATGACACCGAGTGTTACAGCGTCAAAGAAATTGAGCGGATAGGTAGAGTGGCTTTTAAGCAGGCTATGGGTAGACGCAAAAAGGTGACGAGCATAGATAAGGCGAATGTGCTGGAGAGTTCTCGTCTGTGGCGAGAGGTTATGCATAGGTTAGCAAGCGAGTATCCTGAGGTAGAGTACGAGGATATGCTTGTGGATAATGCCGCAATGCAACTTATCAAAAATCCGTCACAGTTTGATGTTATTGTCACGAGTAATATGTTTGGTGATATTCTGTCCGATGAGGCATCTCAACTGACAGGCTCTATCGGAATGTTAGCATCGTCATCACTAGGTGCAAGCAAAAGAGGACTGTACGAGCCTATTCACGGCTCTGCTCCCGATATCGCCGGACAAGATAAGGCTAATCCTATCGCCACAATATTATCGGCGGCGATGATGCTGAGGGATTCTTTAGGACGCAAAAGGGAAGCAAAGGCAATCGAAAAAGCCGTCGAAAAAACCTTGCGTGCAGGCTATCGCACTCCCGATATCGCTGGAGAGAGTAAGACGGTAAAAGTTATCGGCACAAAAGAAATGACCCAAAGAATCATCGAGAATATTTAGTAGATAGTTAAAGCAAGAACAATAATAGCAAAAAATTCTCCTATATTTTTGGGGAATTTTTTTATTTTTGGTTGACATTTCGCTTGACACATAGTAAACATATATGTATACTATGTATATAATAAATATGAGCGACTTGCTCAAAGGGAGGAATATATATATGGCAAGAGTTTTTGAAAATGTGACGGACATGATTGGCGGTACGGCGGTTTTGGAACTTAAAGGTTATGCGGCTAAGTTTGGGATTAAGGCGAAAGTATTGGCAAAGTTGGAATACGGCAATCCCGCCGGCAGCGTAAAAGACCGTATCGCACGCGCTATGGTAGACGATGCTGAGAAGAGCGGTAAGCTAAAAAAGGGAACGGTTATTATTGAGCCTACAAGCGGCAATACAGGCGTGGGATTAGCTTCGGTTGCCGCAGCTCGGGGATATAAGCTGATTCTGACAATGCCCGAAACTATGAGTGTCGAGAGGCGTAACCCGCTTAAAGCGTACGGAGCCGAGCTTGTGCTGACGGACGGCACATTGGGAATGAAAGGCGCGATTACTAAAGCGGAGGAGCTTGCAAAAGCGACACCTAACAGCTTGCTTATAGGGCAATTTGTTAATCCGGCTAATCCTGCGACGCATAGGACAACAACAGGTCCCGAAATATGGGAGGATACCGACGGCAAGGTTGATGTTTTGGTTTGCGGAGTGGGGACGGGCGGCACAATAACCGGTGCGGGTGAATATCTTAAATCCAAAAATCCTAATATTAAGATTATTGCTGTTGAGCCTGCCGATAGCGCGGTTCTTAGCGGCGGCGTGGCGGGACGGCATCAAATTCAAGGTATCGGAGCGGGGTTTATTCCAGATGTTCTTAACACAAAAATATACGACGAGGTAATAACTGTTACTAATGAGGACGCTTTTGCAACGGCGAGGGCTTTGCCAAAAACAGACGGTGTGCTTTGCGGAATATCATCGGGAGCCGCTCTTTGGGCGGCGGCACAGGTTGCGATGCGCCCCGGCGGCGCAGATAAATCAATTGTGGTTGTTCTGCCCGACACGGGCGAACGGTATCTCTCGACAACGCTGTTTTAGATTGGTGGATAGTGGTTAGTGGCTAGTGGTTAGTTATGTGGGTGGGTGTCCGCCTAAACAATAAAAACCATATTAAAAACAAACAGATTTGAAAGTGTAGGGGCGGTCGAGGACGTCCGCCCCTACACGCATTGGTAAAAGGGTATGGAAAGGAAGCGTGACTGATTGTCGTCTTTGCGAGCCGTCACAATAGCAGGGAATAAGGAATTATTGTACGGCGAAGCAATCTAGTTAAGGAATAGACGGAAACATAGATAATGTACCCATATATCCTTAGCTAGATTGCTTCGCCGTAGATGCTTATCCTTATTATCTATTGTAGCGACGGCTCGCAAAGACGGTGACCGATGTAATGTTTTTATACAATTTTGCCAAAGTCCCCTATAGGGGCAACATATAACAAATTTAAGGAGAAATAAAATAATGTCTAACAAATACAAATTTGAAACTTTACAACTACATGCTGGACAAGAAGAGCCGGATGGTTCTACGGGTGCGCGTGCCGTACCTATTTATGCGACAACATCGTATGTTTTTGATGACTGCGATGATGCTGCGGGAAGATTCGCACTGGCAAAACCCGGCAATATATACACAAGACTTATGAACCCGACTTCCGATGTCTTCGAAAAGCGTATCGCCGCATTGGAGGGCGGTGTTGCGGCTCTCGCGACTTCGTCGGGGTCGGCAGCGTGTGCATACGCTATCCAAAACATCGCCATAGCAGGCGACCATATTGTATCGAGTAATTATATTTACGGCGGTACTTACAATTTGTTTGCTAATACGCTTAAAGAGCAAGGGATAGAGACTACATTTGTTAACGGCACCGACCCTAAAGATTTTGAAAAGGCTATTAAGAAAAATACAAAGGCGATTTTTGTGGAGAGTCTTTGCAATCCTAACAGCGACATTGCCGATATCGAGAGTATCGCTAAAGTCGCACACAAAAACGGCATACCGCTTATAGTCGATAATACTCTTGCTACTCCTTATCTAATAAGACCGATTGAGTACGGCGCAGATATTGTAGTGCATTCGGCAACTAAGTTTATCGGCGGACACGGCACGGTAATCGGTGGTGTTGTAGTTGATGCGGGTAAATTTGACTGGGCAAAAAGTGATAAATTCCCCGGGTTGAGTAAGCCTAACCCGAGTTATCACGGAGCGGTGTTTACTCAGGTTGTCGGCAATCTTGCATACATTATCAAAATGAGGACAACCTTGATGAGAGATTCCGGCGCATGTATCAGCCCGTTCCATTCGTTCTTGTATTTGCAAGGGCTTGAGACATTGTCGCTAAGAATGGAAAGACATGTTTTTAATGCACTTAAGGTTGTTGAGTTTTTGGCAAAACATCCTAAAGTAGAAAAAGTCAATCACCCAAGCCTTAAAACACACAAAGATAATGCTCTGTACAAAAAATATTTCCCTAACGGAGCAGGCAGCATTTTCAGCTTTGATATTAAGGGTGATGCTAAGACGGCTAAGAAGTTTATCGATAATCTTAAATTATTTTCGTTGCTTGCTAATATCGCCGATGTTAAATCGCTTGTAATTCATCCCGCGTCTACAACGCATTCTCAAATGAGTGAGAAAGAGCTATTAGGTGCTGGTATCAAGCCTAATACAGTCAGACTATCAATCGGCACGGAAAATATCGATGACATAATCGGAGACCTAAAAGCCGCTTTTGATGCGGTTAAGTAATGAACTCTCAAAAACACCCCTATAAATCGTTGCGTTTTGCAGGGTGTTTTTGATATAATACAGGAGTACTTCAAGGAGAAATAAATACAAATGGCGACAGTTAAAAAAAGCAAAAGCATTGCCGATACCTTTAAGGGCGGCGTTATAATGGATGTAAGTAATCCCGAGCAGGCTAAGATTGCCCAAGAGGCGGGAGCGTGTGCGGTTATGGCACTTGAGCGTGTTCCTGCGGATATTAGAGCGGCGGGTGGGGTTTCTCGTATGAGCGACCCAAAAATGATTAAGAACATTATGTCGGTGGTCAAAATCCCCGTTATGGCAAAATGCCGTATAGGACATATTACCGAGGCGAGAATCCTCGAGGCTATCGAGGTTGATTTTATAGACGAGAGCGAGGTGTTGTCACCTGCGGACGATAAGTATCATGTGGATAAGCGTAGCTTTAGCGTGCCTTTTGTTTGTGGTGCGAGAGATTTGGGCGAAGCGCTAAGACGCATACTTGAGGGTGCAGGTATGATACGGACTAAGGGCGAAGCAGGCACAGGCGATGTTGTACAAGCGGTGCGTCATATGCGCGCTATGCAAAGCCAAATGAGACAGCTGACTTCTATGAGTAAGGACGAGCTATACGACACAGCAAAAAATATGCAAGTGCCATATGAGCTAGTAGTCTATGTTGCCAAAAACGGCAAGCTACCCGTACCTAATTTTGCGGCAGGCGGTGTAGCAACTCCTGCAGACGCGGCTCTTATGATGCAGTTAGGGGCAGAGGGTGTTTTTGTCGGTTCGGGAATATTTAAGTCAGGCGACCCTATCAAGCGTGCTAAGGCAATAGTCAAAGCCGTAGCCAACTACAAAGATGCCAAAATCCTAGCCGAACTATCCGAAGATTTGGGCGAGGCAATGGTCGGCATCAACGAAGAAGAAATCAAAGTAATTATGTCCGCAAGAGGACAGTAGTTAGAAATAAGAAGTAAAAAGTAAAAGGTAAGAAGTAAAAAGTGCGGACTGAGAATTATAAGGTTATGCCGACGACACTTTTACTGCTTACCTTTTATTTTTTACTTTTACAAGGATTATGACTAAAAAAATAAACTTTGACAATGCGGTTGTGCTTGCTCCGCTTGCGGGATTCACCGATGCGGCGCAGAGGCAAATAAGCTCTTTGCAGGGGGCTGATTGGTGTTATACCGAAATGGTCAGTGCAAAGGGACTTTTGTACGGCAATGAAAAAACCGCCGACTTACTGCTGACTCCGCCTGCTCAAAAAATTACGGCGGTGCAGTTGTTTGGTAGTGAACCTGATGTTTTTGGCGAGGTGCTAAGGAGTCACGAGGCTTTAGCACCTTTTGATATTGTGGACATCAATATGGGTTGCCCCGTGCAAAAAATCGTTAAGTCGGGCGAAGGGTCGGCATTATCAAAGGACATTAAGAGGGCAGGTGAGATTGTGGCCGCGTGCGTTAAGGCGGCAAAGGGCAGGATAGTCACGGCAAAAATCCGTTCAGGTTGGGATGCGGACAGCATCAACGCTGTAGAGATGGCTAAGACACTAGAGGATAACGGAGTGCAGGCGGTGACTGTTCATGCGAGGACGAGGGAGCAGTTTTATACAGGTGAGTGCGATTATGCCTTGGTCTCCAAAGTAAAGCAGGCGGTCAAAATCCCTGTTTTGGTTAGCGGTGGCATTGTTGATGTAGAGAGTTATGAGCGGATATGCAAGCAGACAGGGTGTAATGCCGTGATGATAGGGCGAGGAGCATTGGGGTCAAATGTGTTTGGGGAGATAAAAGAAACCCTTGCCCCCGTGCAATCTCATGTAAAGTGTTCTTCCCATGGGATTGCTTCGTCGGCTTCGCCTTCTCGCAATGACACGACTTGGAATGCGAGAGCCGAGTTTGCTAACCACCTCAAACTTATGGTAGAGTATTATGGCGAAAAGTATGCCGTCAGCAATATCCGCAAATTCGGTCCGTATTATTTTAGAAAAGTACCCAATACAAAGGAACTCAGAAACAACATCAACCTTGCCAAAACAACAGCAGAGATTTTTGGACTGTTGCAGGCTGATATTTCAAAGTGATGATTTTTTAGTATGGGTAGGAAGCTACCAATCCATTCGAATAACAATCCGTAACTAATCACTACAAGGGCATATATTTTGCTTGCAAATAATTTTTGAGTGTGTTATAATTCATAAGCTATTGAAAAATCAGTAGCAGAACCACCTTGCTCGTTGAGGACAAGTTCTCAATCGGCCGAGACAAGACTGAGAGAGGCGGCGTCAGTGACGATAAAAGCAGGCGAAGGGGCGCGGGAATGTATACTGATATACATGACCAAGCCGCAAGCTCTGATTTTAGCGGCAATCACGCAGCAAACTCGCAGTCGCAAAGACCATAAGGAGGTAGAAAACATGAATAAGTACGAAGTTTTGTATATCATCAAGACGGGGCTTGACGAGGCTAAGAAAGAAGCGCTTGTTGAGCGTTTTGCCACGCTTGCCAAAGAAGCAAGTAAAGTAGAGCCGACCATCAACAAATGGGGTAATAGGCGTTTTGCATATCCGATTGATTACAAAAATGACGGTTATTATGTGCTTATGAATTTTGAATCGGAACCTGATTTCCCGCGTGAACTTGAGCGGCAAATGAGGATTACGGACGAAATCGTAAGATTCATGGTAGTTAGGAAATAAGCTAATTATAAGTTATAAGTTATAAATTATAAATTGAGGTGTTAGCTTATATTATATTGGAAAGAGAGTTAAAAACAGGAGTAAGGACAAATGAATAAAGTAATATTGATAGGAAATTTAACAAGAGACCCGGAACTAACCACGACATCAGGCGGAGTAGCGTTATGCAAATTCGCTATTGCAGTATCTCGTAGTTATACTAACAGCAACGGCGAGCGTGAGGCAGACTTTTTTAATGTTGTGTGCTGGAGAGGGCTTGCAGAGAATGTCGCTAAGTATTTAACTAAAGGTAAAAAAGTTGGTATTTGCGGAAGTATTCAGACTCGCACATATGACGCACAAGACGGAACAAGACGCTATGCGATTGACATTGCGGCTGACGATGTGGAGTTTTTGTCTCCGGGACCGAATACTCAAGGTAACGGCGGATACAGTGCGGCTCCGTCAGGTGCGGGTGCAAAAAGCGATGAGTTAGTTCCCGTTAGTGATGATGAATTACCGTTCTAATCTCAAATAATAGTTAGCGGTTAAGTGTTTAGAGTTTAGTAGTTTGTGGAAAGAATATATGGTCATTGCGAGGAGCGTTAGCGACCCATTCGGCAAAGCTCAGGGCAGGCTCCGCAATCCCATGTAAAGTGTTCTATTCGTGGGATTGCTTCGGAGCTTATGCTCCTCGCAATGACACTTAATACGACTAAAAATAAGAAAAACAACTAAGACAAGAAATAAAATAAGGAGTAAGAATAAAATGCCAGAAAAGAAAAAAACAGGTCCCGCCGGTCAAGGCGGCGGTAATAATTATAATCCAAACAGTATCGGCGATGACAAAATGAAAAAGCCGAAGCGTCCTCAAAAAAAGAAAGTTTGCGAATTTTGCAAAGAGCATCATAAGGGCGAGATTGACTACAAAGAGTTTGGAAAACTTAAAAGATATGTCACCGAAAAGGGTAAGATTATACCCCGCCGTATGAGCGGAACTTGCGCGGGACATCAAAGACAGCTTATCACAGCAATCAAAAGAGCGCGTGTGATGGCATTGCTTGCATTCAAAGCAGAATAATAAGGGAGTAACGCATAATGCATAACGCAAAACGCATAATGATGGTCTAAAAAATATTCTTAGCAGTCATTATGCGTTATGCGTTGTGCATTATGCATTTTTTATTTTATGTTACAAGTCACAGATGTTACATTGCAGTTTGGGTCAAGGGTATTATTTGACAGAGTAAACCTTAGTTTTACCAGCGGCAATTGTTATGGGGTTATCGGTGCTAACGGGGCGGGTAAGTCAACTTTTCTAAAGGTTCTTAGCGGAGAGTTAGAGCCTAACAAAGGTGATGTTTCGCTCAAAAAAAACACCCGTATGAGTGTGCTTGCACAAAATCAAAACGCTTTTGACGAGCATACAGTTTTGCGCACCGTGCTTATGGGGCATAAAAGACTTATTGATGTAAAGGATGCTATGGATGCACTT
The DNA here is from genome assembly GCA_009783985.1 of Bacillota bacterium. GTDB lineage: Bacteria > Bacillota > Clostridia > Christensenellales > Pumilibacteraceae > WQVM01. Next base: position 27,184 of record WQVM01000005.1, read on the forward strand.
TACGCCAAACCTGATTTTAGTGATGAGGACGGTAATAAAGTAAGCGAATTAGGAGAGGAGTTTGCCGAGCTTGGCGGCTGGGAGGCTGATTCCGAGGCGGAGAGTTTGCTTGATAATCTAAAAGTGCCTAAAGAACTTTTTGAAGTCAAGATGTCCGATGTTGACCCTAAGGTTAAGGTTAAGGTGCTTTTGGCACAGGCGTTATTCGGCAGTCCCGATGTTATGTTGCTTGACGAGCCTACCAACAACCTTGACGCAAAAAGTGTTAATTGGCTCGAAAACTACTTAATGGGTCTTGATAATACTATTATAATAGTTTCGCATAACAGGCACTTTCTTAATAAGGTGTGTACGCATATTTGCGATGTGGATTTTAAGGAAATCAATGTTTTTGTCGGCAACTATGATTTTTGGTACGAGACAAGCCAACTTATTGCGCGGCAAGCAAAGGAACAAAATAAAAAAGCCGAGGCGAGAGCCAAAGAACTTGCTGACTTTATTGCGAGGTTTAGTGCAAACGCCGCCCGAAGTAAGCAAGCAACAAGCCGTAAAAAAGAACTCGAAAAACTTAAACTTGAGGACATCAAGCCCAGTACCCGCAAATATCCGTATATAGACTTTAAGCCTGACAGAGAACCGGGTAATGATATTCTTACGGTTGAGGGACTGACGCTTGACGGATATTTTAGTGATGTCAGCTTTATTGTAGGACGAGAGGATAAGATAGCTTTTTTGTGCAGTAACGGACTTGTTGTAACAGAATTGTTTAATGTAATAGCCGGTATCAAAAAACCGACTAAAGGCACGGTTAAGTGGGGGACGACAATTACATCAGGTTACTTGCCGCTTAACAACGACAACTTTTTTGATAAATGCAGTCTTAAACTTACCGAGTGGCTAGGGCAATTTAGCAAGGATAATACTGAGATTTATCTGCGTTCATGGCTAGGTCGTATGCTTTTTAGCGGTGAAGAAGCGCTCAAAAAGGCGAGTGTGTTGTCGGGAGGAGAAAAGGTGCGTTGTATGCTTGCCCGGTGTATGCTGGCAGGAGCTAACTTTTTGATAATGGACGAACCTACTAACCACCTTGATTTGGAGGCGATTACCGCGCTTAATAAGGGAATGACCGCTTTTAAGGGTGCTATGCTTTTTACCACACACGACCACGAGATTATGAATACAGTTGCCAACCGTATTATAGAAATCGACGGCGGTAAAAAAGTGTATGATAAGATAATAGGATATGACGAGTATCTTGATAAGAATTAGTAGAGATACAAATACAAAAAACGGACATCAAAACATTGTTGCAAGATGTCCGTTTTTTTTGTTGTGTGGCAGTGAGTGGCAAGGTTGTCTTGTAGGGGCGGGCATCGACCGCCCGAATAGTAATTATCCTTATTATGTTTTATAAGGTCAAGTATTCGGGCGAGCAGTGCTTGCCCCTACCTGTGTCCAAACTATACCTGCCTACCCAACGGCAATCGTATCCCTTCGTAGGGGCGGATCGCCATCCGCCCAAATTAACCCTTATACTACAACATTGATTTTTACCATTCGGGCGGTCGTGGACACCCGCCCCTACCTGTGTCCCTACTGCACCTGTCCACACAATGAGACACTCGTACACCTAAATCGTAGGGGACGCCGTCTTCGGCGTCCCGAATAACAATTATTCGTAGCATCCCAAAAAAAACTTATGCATAAATTTTGCAAAAACCTCTTTACATTTATATTGTTTTGTGATACAATGGCGAGTAAGGAGGTTTTTCTTATTATGAAGAAAAAGCTATTATCAATTTTGATTATCATATCGATGTTCGCAGGAGTAGGACTTTTTGCCACTGCGTGTGGCGGAAATGGCACACCTACACCACGATACACAGTAACAATAGTAGACCCACCCGCAGGAATAACTAATTTTACTGTTATGGACGGTGAGACTAGGATTGAGAGCGGAACACAAGTAACATCAGGAACAGTGCTTACGATTAACTGGGAAAGTGATGTTAGAGTGGTATTGAATATTAACGGAGAGCAATTTGTTCCGGCAAATCTGCCGCACACTCATATAGTAACCGGAGCTACGGCAATAGCGTTGACTCATTATGCTTGGATAAGAGATGTTGCTAGTCTTAGTAATATGTCAATGAGTGGTACTTATAGACTTGGTGCTAATCTAACCCTTACAGACTGGACACCGATAGGCACAACAGCAAATCCTTTTACTGGTAGATTGTTTGCAGAGTTAGACGCTAGTGGTCAACCAGAATACACAATTGCTTCGCTAGAAATTTTGGAGACATATGCAGTCGGTGACTTGCATTTTGCCGCACTTATAGGCGTTAATGCCGGTACGGTCAGAAACATTCATATCGAAGAACTTAATATAGATATAGATGTTGATACGCTTATGCCAAACGGACGAGTTTTTGTTGGCGGAATTGCGGGCTTCAATGACGGCGAAATCATCAATGCTTATATAAAAGGCGAAATAAATGCCGTTGCTTCAAACGGTGGTATTATGGCAGGTTTAGTTGTGGGTCATAATACAGGTGCGGATGCTATAATCAAGGATTCTGTAGTAAGCGGTTCAATCAAAGTAGAGCATATCGGTAATGATGACAATCCTATTTTGAGTGCAAGTAACCGTGTTGGGGGTCTTGTGGGCTTGTTAAGCGACGAAGCTACGGTTTTGAGAAGTGCGGCACATGTAGATGTTAGTGTAAAAGTCGGAAATGTTTATGGCAATGACAACATTTCTTCAGGATCTTCTAATGCGGCGGGACTTGTAGGACATATTGATTCTAGTGCTACCATTAGACAAAGTTTTGCCACAGGCGATGCTATAATAATAAGTTATCGTGAGACTTCTTACGCAGCAGGGTTAGTTGGCAATATCTCTGTTGGGGCAGACGATGTCGTCAGAATTATCGAAACCTTTGCTATAGGCAATGCAACGGCGACAGCTAATGGCGGAAACGCATATGTTGCTGGCTTGATTGGGCGAATAGACGATAGATTAAATATGGATATTTATATACGAGATTCTTACGCTACGGGCAACGCTCAAATTAAAAGTACGATTACTTATGGGGACAACAATCACTATGTTGGAGGACTTATTGGTAGAGCAGATGCACGGGCGGGTGGGGTAATTTGGATTGAGAACTGCGTTGCCACCGGAGATGTTAGAGGTTCAAGTTTCTCTACTACTAATGATAATTTTGCTAATTTCCTTGTTGGCAGATTTCAAGGCAGTGGTGCTAGCCGTGTAGCAATTAATAACTACACTCGTTATGGTTCTGTGTTAGAGGGGTTAGATGATGGTGATAATGAACGCCTTATAGGTATTCGCACGAGTATTGACCTTCTAACCGATTACGAATGGCAACTAGGCAATTTAGGTTGGGATCCGCTTGTGTGGACTTTTGTTGACGGATATTTTCCGACCCTTACTTGGAGTGTCTAGTAGCAAATAATAGAATACAAAAAAAACGGACATCGTGGTTTTTGCTTGATGTCCGTTTTTTTGTTGTGCAATTAAGTCATTAGAATTGTTGCGAAATAGAGTAGTTGCAAAAATATTAAATCCACTACATTACTTTTTTTTGCCGAAGAGGCGTCCTAGTAGACCTTTTTTTTCGGGGGTCTTTTTTGTTTTTTTAGCAGGTTTTTTTTCGATTGTTTTTGTAGGTGGCTTTGCAGGTTTTTTGGCAATTGTTTTTGGTGTGGAGTCTTTTTGCTTTGGAGTGGGGGTAGTTGCTACTTTAGTCCCGGATGTTGCCATAGTTGTTTGCTTGCTACCGTTAGCTTGTCCGTATAGGGCTTTAAGTAGCCCGCCGCAGTCTTGGTATCTGTTTTTGGAATATACGGCAAGGGATTTCATCAAGGCTTTTTCTTGTTGTTCAGATATTTCGACTCCTAACTCGCTGGGCTTAAGAATATTGTCTTTGTACATCCGCTGAATACTTTCGGGGGGCATTTTGCCCGTTAGACAATAGTAGATAGTTACCCCGATTGCGTATATGTCCGTCCATGGACCTTGCTCACCGTGCGAGCGGTATTGCTCCTCAGGTGCATAACCTTGTTTAAGAACAATCGACAAAGTCTTGCCGTCAAGATTGCTTTGTTTTGCCGTACCAAAATCAATTAGCTTAATTTCTCTTTTTTTGTTTATGATAATATTGTCAGGGCTTATATCTCTATGAATCAGCCCGATTTTATGCATTTGTTCTAGACTTTCAATAAGGGGTTTAATAATGGCAAGGGCTTTATCGACCGGTAGCTTGTCCTGCCGTGCAAGATATTTTTTTAGGCTACTTCCGTCCAAAAACTCCATAACAATATAAGCTGTTCCGTTAGTTGTAAAAAAATCATGTACGGTCACAATTCCAGGCAAATGCTTGAGCTTAGTGAGAGTTCGTGCTTCGTCAATAAAACGCTTTAAGCCGCGGTTGCTTGCCGCCTTATTACTCTCACAATTGATTATTACTTGATTAGATTTTGGTGTGCGGGTGGCGTAACAAGTAGGGAAATATTCTTTGATGGCAACTTTGGTTTCTAAATGTATATCCCACGCCAAATAAGTTATGCCAAAACCGCCTTCGCCCAAAGCCTTGCCAAAAAGGTATCTTTTATTTATAATAGTTCTTTGCGGCAAATGGTGCAAAGGAGAAGGGGAGTCGTCAGCCTTTTTGGCACACGCTCCGCATTCCCGTTCGGCGTTAAGGTCACCGAAACAATATAAGCATATGTTTTTGTTGGTTCTACGCATAATAGGGGGTAGGGAATAGTTGGTTAGTTTATGGTGACAATTATTGCTGTGTAATTATCATTATTTGATGGGACACGGGTTAGCAGTAGTTTTTCTAGGTGGTTAAGCACTTCGTTTGGGGTTTTGTAGGTCGCAAAAGCGTTTTCCATTTCTTCTTCGTATACATATTCCCAAAACCCGTCTGTACAAAGTATCAAGCTGTCCCCCGATTTGAGGGGAGTGGACTCAGTGACAACATCGGGCTCGGTATAATAGTTAGAGCCAAGTACACGGGTTAGCTTGTTTTGGTCCTTATGTTTGCGTATATCTCGCAAAGTGCATTCGCCTCTGTCAACGGCTAATTGCGCTACACTGTGGTCTTTACTTTGATACTTGAGCTTTCCGCTGTCAAAAAAGTAAATGCGACTGTCGCCAATGTGACTCATGACTGTAGATTTGAGGTCGGTGATAATGCAGGCTACTGTAGTACAACTTGACGAAATAATCGGATTTTTTTCTTTATACTTGACCACATGATTGTGAGCTGACTGAATAGTTTTAAGCGAAAACTCGGTCGAAGCAATGTCGCCGTTATCAGAAACACCCTTTTTGAATAACTTTTTTATTTTGTCGGCACAAAGCATACTTGCAACTTCGGAGCCGACATAACTGCCAAGACCATCGCATACGACAAAACACGCCTTATCACCTTGTATAAGATGAGTGACATAGTCCTGATTATATGTGCGTCCGCCTTGTTTGCAAACGCTTGCGACATTTATTTTCACAATTAATTTATTATAACATACTTTTTGAAGTAAAGCAAACAAATACTGACACTAAAACAAGACGCTGCTTATTCCTATTCCTATCAAAACAACTCCGCTAAGCCACGAGAGACTAAAACGGATTTTTTTGGAGAGTTTGTTGCCGGCTAAAGCGCCTAGTAAAAGAGCGGCGCAGTTAGTAATAAGTGACAGGGTAATGATAAGAGGAAAATTTGGTGTGCCTAGACCATATCCTATGCCTATACCTAAACCGTCAAGACTAAGCGCAACGGCGAGTAGTGCCGATTGAGCAATAGTAAGACGGCGGGTGTGATGTAATGAGGAATTTGGAGTGAGGAGTGAGGAATTGTTGTCGGGAGTGTTGATATTGTCCTGTACTGTGTCATCGTAATTGCAGGGAACCGAAGTTGGTGACCGCCTTTTTTTAATTCCCTTAATAAGCGGTGACAAAATTTTAATACTACCGATAACTACAAAAATAGAAAAACTAATCCATACGGCAAAATGTAGCGGAACAAACGAACCCGCCAAATCACCCAAGGCTAAAGCCGCTGTAAGCATTGCCGTGCAAATAAGACTTATTATCACACAGCTTTTGAACGGTATTTTGACTTTGTCTGTTCCGTATGCGAAAGCTGAAACAAAAGAATCCGCACTTAAAGCTGAGGTAAGCGCTAAGGCTTCCAAAAAAGCAAGAAAAAACATCTCTATTTATAATATGTAGGAAATAGGAAATAGGGAATAGTGGATAATTGGCAGATAAAAACCCCATTCACTATTCTATAGTCATCGGCATAGATTGATAATATATGTCACGGTGGGTTTTTGTCATTGATTGTAGCGACAAACGCAACGAATATATGTATTCGATGCTGATTAAACGCAGTTGTATTGTGACCAAATTGTCGCAATATAATGTTTTTGGAGCTGAGGATAAGCATATTTTTTTGTTTGCTCCTGCGACGAGGTTGACTCAAGAGACGGCAAAAGTTATACCTAACAACAGCATTGTTTTTTGTGCCAATTGTCTGACTTGTATCAAGGAGTTTTTGCAAGAGGAGCGAGAGGTTGAGGTAATAGATTATTTTGATGACGAACCGCTTGCTGTGCGTAATGCTATCCTTACCGCCGAAGGTGCGTTGGGGGCGGTCATTGCCAAAACGGATAAGGCGCTTGGGGGACTTAGTGTCCTCGTGCTTGGCGGCGGCAGAGTGGGCAAGGCAACGGCTAAGATACTGCAAAGCAACGGCTCTAATGTAAGTATCGCTACGAGACGGAATGACGAATATGCACTAGCCTCACTATTTGCCTCACAAGTATACCGTTTTAGCGAAATTGACCATATACTCCACGATTTTGATGTTGTTATAAACACTGTGCCTGTTAGGATTTTGGGAAGAGAGAGACTAGCTATGCTCAAAAAAAACTGCTTTGTGCTTGAGCTGTCAAGTCAACCGGGAGGAGTGGACATAACCGAAGCAGAGTTGCTGGGAATCAATATTCAGGTTTATCTAGGCATCCCTGGCAAAATAGCCCCAAAAACAGCTGCCGAACTATTACTTGACAGCGTGCTAAGTAGGATTTAGACAACCGTAAGCTATCAAAATATAGTTGACATAAAGATTATTAATTAACGACAAAGGAAGAAAAAAAGATGATAAAAAACAAAAAAATAGGATTAGGAATCACTGGCTCCTTTTGCACCCTTGAGGATACAAAACTACACCTTTCAAATATTTGACAATTAGAATAGTTGGTTAGTTTTGAGAAATAAAGTTGAAATAATATAAAAAATGAATTTGCAATAAGTTAGAATTTTAGGTATAATTGACTTGCAATAAGTTTAGGTTAATGTTATACTTAATTAAGAGTGGAGGTCAAGATGTTAAAAAGAAAAATGTTAGATAGGCTTGTTAATTGGAAAAACAGCAAGCAAAAACTAGCTCTGCTTATCAAAGGAGCAAGACAGGTTGGCAAAACTTTTATTGTAAGAGAGTTTGGAAAAACCCATTACAAGAATTTTATTGAAATCAATTTTGAAAAGCAGCCGTCCGTAAAAAGAGCTTTTGAGGGCGACCTTGATGCAAGGACTATTATTCTTAATTTGTCTGCGATGGGGCTTGGAACTTTTGAAGATGGGCAAACCTTAATATTTTTTGATGAGATACAAAGTTGTCCACAGGCGAGAACTGCGATAAAGTTTTTGGTAGAAGACGGGCGGTTTGACTATATAGAGTCGGGGTCTTTGCTTGGTATAAACTACAAAGAGGTTTCATCTTATCCCGTTGGTTTTGAAGAGCAAGTGAATATGTACCCGCTTGATTTTGAGGAGTTCTTATGGGCAAAGGGCATAAGTCAAGAGGTAATAAATAGAGTTCGGGAATCGTATGACGGGATAAAACCTGTTGATGTGTTTTTGCATGAGCGAATGATGAAAGCGTATCACGAGTATCTTGTTGTCGGCGGAATGCCGGCGGTTGTTAAGACCTTTACAGCTAATGACGATTTTGCCGAAACGCTAAAAATGCAGAACAGTATTCTTAACAGTTATCGGGATGACATTTCTAAGTATGCGGGCAAAGAGAAAATTCTTGTCAAGAAAATGTTTGATGCGATACCGGAGCAGCTTAATAAGAAAAACAAACGCTTTATATTAGCAGACCTAGAGAAAGGAACGACAGCCAAAAAGTATGAAAATGCCTCGATGTGGATGACCGAGGCAGGCATTACTTACAACTGCTTTAATGTAACTGCACTAGAGCAGGATTTGAGTTTTAATGAAAAGCGCAACCTTTATAAATTATATATGCACGACACAGGACTGCTTTGTGCGCAAGGAATGAAAGGTCTTCAAAGCGAATTGTTAAGCGGCAATATAGAAGTTAACGAGGGCGGGATAACCGAAAACTGCGTGGCGGCAAGCCTTGCTAAAAAAGATATACCGCTATATTATTACGATAAAAAAAGTCGAATGGAGTTAGATTTTTTAGTTAATGACGGCGATGGAATACTGATTATTGAAGTAAAGAGCGGTAAAGAATACAAACGCCACGCATCGCTCGACCACGCATGGGAGGAGGCAGGTTCAAAAATTAAGAAGCGAATTGTTCTAAGCAAATACAATGTTGAGCAAGGCGATAACGGTGTTATTTATTTACCGATATATATGGCAATGTTTTTATGCTATAGGAATTGTCGTCCAACGGAATAGCCGTGCATCAACAAAAAGCATCAGCGATTCGTCTCGCAGAGACGATTTTGTTCTAGCGGTCGAGTAAAATATCTTGAGTGAGTTTTGATGAGCGATTAGTTATAGCAAAAATGTCTCCCGCTTTCTACTATTTGGGAGACATTTTATGTTGAGCCGGTTAGAAGAAAGTCACCGGTATCATAGACAAGTTCAATATTATCAATGATTACTGTGTAAAATTGTTCCCTTCCTTTGCTGGAGTATTTAATCTTTATACCGAATGGAAGATGGTGCAAGTACACGATTAGGGTTTTGTCTTTGTATATAACGACTTTTGTTAGTATATTTTTTAAGAATTCAGTATTGTCATCTTCCATATTTAGTATATCTTGTACGGCAACTATGAATTTCTGACTATTGAACATTTGAGATTTTGCTACTAGACGGTCTTGTTCTGTCTCAAAAACTTGCTTTTCTAATGATTCTATTTGATCGTCATAATGTTTGTTTTGTGCTGTGAGGTCTGCTTCAGAGATTAGCTTTCTCAAGCATAAATCAACAGTATCTTTTTTGAGAGATTTTAGCTCTTCAATCTTAGCAAGTAGGGGGGCGACATTGATGGGCTTTGAAGCTACTTGCACCTGCCTAAGTTCTTCGGTAATTTCGCTAATTAAAATATCATTATTAACTTTAACATATTTTATAGCTTCTTTGACGCAAGTTTGTAGTATCTTATCGTTGACACCACCACTATCGCAACCCAATTTTTTGCCGTAAGAATTTTTATTGCGCCTGCCGTCTGTGTATTCGCAGCATCTCCAAAGAAAAGTTATTTTTCCACTAGGATAACGCTTTTTAATCATGCCGTAACCATGATTGCATTCGCCGCATCGAATTTTTCCGCTTCCCCAATATTTGTTGGAATGTCTTGTTTTAGACTGCTCTTTTGTGCTACGCCTTTTTATTTCGGATTGCACTTTATTCCAAGTATCTCTATCAATGATAGCGTCATGATTGTCGTAAAAGTAAATTCTATCTTCATCATTTGTGTATGCAACTTGCTTAGTAAGATAATCTACTATGGTGGTCTTTCTTTGCACTAAGTCGCCTACATATTTTTCATTTTTGAGTGTTCTCATAACAGTTGTAGAGGTCCAAGCTCTAGGCAAAGATAATTCGGCACAGCTTCTGCGGAGAAAGTTCCCTAATGTGTAAGAACCTTCACCCTCTAAGTAGCGTGCAAATAGCTCATGCACTATTTTTGCCTCCTGAGGCTTTATAAACAATTTCCCTTCGTTTACTTCGTATCCAAACAAATCAAGTCCAAAGACAATTCCTGTTTCCATGCGCCGCTTAATTCCCCATTTGACTCGTTCGCTGGTTTTACGGCTTTCTTCTTGAGCAAGGCTAGCCATTATGGTTAGTCGTAGTTCACCGTCACTATCAAGGGTATTGATGTTGTCAAGTACAAAGTATACTCCTACGCCGATTGCCTTTAGCTGTCTAGTAAAAACCAGCGTATCAACAGTATTCCTTGCAAAGCGAGAGACTTCTTTAGTTATTATAAACTGTACCCGTCCAGCTAAAGCATCATCAATAAGCCGATTAAAGTTTTTTCGTTTTTTTACACTAGTTCCGCTAATACCCTCGTCATAATAGATTTCGCCCAAAGTCCAGTTAGGATGGTTTTTTATAAAATTACCAAAATATCTTATTTGGCTATCTAACGAATTCGCTTGGTCATCTTTATCTGTTGAAACACGGCAATAAGGGGATACAACGATTTTTTGTGACCATATATTATTACTTATATTCATAAGCTGTATTTTTGGTAGAAGCACTGGCTTGTCGCTGCAACGCAATCAATGCATCTAACTGCTCCTTTGTTATTAGCTCTTTTTTATGAAGCTCACGATAAACTCCAAGTTTCAATCTTTGCCGAAACTCAGGGGTAGACTCTAAAAAAAAGCTGTTAGTATTTGGTTCTTTCAAAATGCTCCCTTACAAATACAAAACCTTAGTAGCGAATATGTATATCCAATATATATTCAGTACAGATTAAGATGATAACTTAACCGTATTAACGGTGTAACTATCATTTTAGAGCATTGTTACTTAAATCGAGGTGAGATAGAAGTGGATATAAAGTGAAGCTAAGGTGAGGTAAAAGTGAGGTCAAGGTGGTATTTTGAGTGCGGAATAGGTAAGATTAGTGAGATAAATAGAAGCAAGCATGATTATTAGACTCCCTTTATTTTTTCTTTCGGTAACAAGGGAAAATCAGAAAAAACAGCCTAAGTCAAAGAAAAAGGAAAAAATATTGCAGTCGAATAATGCATATTGAAACTATGTAAAAAACAGAGTTGCCAAACAACTCTGTTACAGTCATACTACTCTAAGTCTTCAGCGATATTTTTTTACCTTTGACTTAGGCGGTTTTTTCTGATACGACCACACCCGAAAGAAAAAACTAGTCTTGTCTAATCAATTAGGTAGGATAATTTATATTAAAGGTTAGAGTAGTACACTTTGACCTCACTTTTAGTAAACTTCAATCTCACCAAGGTTTTGTGAAAATTGTGATATAATGATAGAGTAGAATTATTGGCGAGGATAACTTGACAATAAAAAACGCTCCCAGTGTAAGGAGCGTTTCACGAAAGAGGGAGTGCGGACATTTGCCGCCCCACGCGGTACGCGTGGGCAGCAAATGTCGCATCGACCGACGGCGTTAGCCTGCCTAAAGGTGGCTTCGCCTAGTATTACCCTTTAGGCAACATCTGTCGCAGTTGCGCGGGTGGCACCAGAATATATTTTACAAAAATTATTGACAAAAGCACAAAAGTGTGGTATAATATAATAGAAAAAACAGTATAAAGAAATGCGATAAATAAGGGTACCCTTATTTATTTCAGTTACTGACAACTATAGATAAGTAGTAAAGTCAGTAACTGAAATAAATAAGGGTACCCTTATTTATTTCAGTTACTGACAACTATAGATAAGTAGTAAAGTCAGTAACTGAAAAGAATCTTAGAGACAACAAGCAACAAAAAATCTTAGACAAACAATTGGGTGCTAGTGATACAAATCTTACTCCGCAATTTAAGATTATCAATTATTCGACTATCATACAATCAAGTATCGTTATAATTTTTTTGCACCCTCTTATTTTATCGTTATTTATGCGTTAGATAAGGGGGTATTTTTTATAGAAACAAAAAACTAAGGAGATATATGAACAAAAGAAGCAATATATTACATTACATAAATACAAATAGAAAATCCTTAGTTGATTCAGAGTTTGCAGAAGATATAGTTTTTGATAGTACAAAGAAAAATGAGGAGTCACTAATAAATAGTGCGTTAAAAGAAATCCATATACTGATTAGAAATTGGAGTGAGGGCATGGATTTGGCAAGTGCGGATACAAAAAAGCCTACAAAATATCTTAATATCTTTGAGATGTTATTTGAGAGTAGGCAAAAAATAACATATAAAGAAATTTCACAAAAAGTTGGTGGTGCTAATATTGAGAAATTTGTTTATAAATGCAACAGAATTGCCATTGGAAAAGCAATGAAAATGTCAAAAGAGGATACAATTTACAAGAAAATTATTGAAAGATATTATGCTTGGATTAATAAACCCACAACGCTCTAGATGAATCAACCCTACCCAATTGGGTAGGGCAAAACACTTGTAGCACACTTTTATGATGTGCTACAATGGGCGTGTCGACAAGAAAAGTCGTAAAAACAGAATATTCGTAATAGTGTGGCGAAACACGCTTATCCGCAGAAGCAACTGCGATAACAAAAGTAGAAGTTATGGAAACTAAAGAACGAGTCGGGGCGAAATTGCCTGTTAAAACATCTGAAGAGCAATCAATTCCAAAGCATAGATTTGATTGTATAAATCTATGTCTAAAGGAAACCAAGGAGCTACTTAGGGAACGGACAGTTGAAATTGAGCTATTAAAAGACAAGGTAGCTCAATTAGATAAAGAGCTGCTTGATTCCAAGGTTGAAACAGTGCTTGCAATTAAGGGAGCTAAGAATGTAATAGCGGTAAAGGCACTGATAAACTTTGAGGCGTTGTATGAAAATGGTGGTTTATCGGCTTTAGAGGAGCAAATTGCAGCTCTTAAAAAAAGTCAAAGCTACTTATTTGAACAACGGGAAGACGCTGTTTATATCTTAGTGCCTGTCAAGGGTGGGGATTCGCTTAACAAAGCCATAGCTAATTATGTTAAGAAAAACGGGGGATAGAAAAGATGGCAGTATTAGAAAAAATAAGAACGGCATTAAATGGTATTTCAATGGGGTATGGCAAATACTCAGAAAACCCAATAGATGCTACTGGAATTTACGGCAAAGTCATCTTTGCAGGAGGTAAACACTTGCCTGATGAGGACAAGCCCCGTAATGTAATGGGTGGTGCAGTATTGCCTGTTGAAGTGTTTAAGGTTGTCTTAAAAGGTGAGGATTATTCCAAGCTAGAGGATTATCTTAACGATAGGATTAAGACAGCACTCAAGAATGAGGGTTTTATCCAAATAAGTGGTTTTGAGCATATAGACGGCGATACAATGCCACAACTCGCCGTTAGCTTTAAGTCGGTAAATTAAAAACTAACAAAACAAAAAACAAACAACAAAGGAGTTAATTATTATGGCAACACAAAAATTTTATACAGGTATGACGGGAAAGGTAATGATAGATGACAAAGACATTGCCTACATCAGCAACTGGAGCGTGGATGACACAGTAGAGATTCTAGATGTTCCCGTGCTGGGACAAAGATACAGAAGCAAAGTTGCAGGACAAACAAGCTGGACAGCAAGTGCAGACGGCACAGTATATTTTAGCGATGACAGTAATCACGCTACTTTATTCACAGCAATGCATGATGGCAAAGAAATAGACTGTAAGTTTTATCTGTGTGACAAAAGCGGCGAGCAAGTCTATTTTTGTGGCAAAGGGATGATAGAATCTCTTAATATAGATCTATCGGCAGAGGACAAGGGAAATATCTCAATAAGCATTACTGGAGCAGACGAACTTAAATGCTCTAAAGTATCGTAAATAAGATATAAGATTTTTGAGTCTTGTTTGTACCTATATACAAACAAGACTCTATATGGGACGGATTTGGGAGAGCCAAAAATGTCTTGCCACATAACAATTAAAAAGCAAACAATCGGAGGACAAAAACAATGCATATTAAATTAGACAAAGAATACGAGGTTAAAGTTACATTAGGGACTATTAGGGACATAGAGAGGATCTTTGATAAGTCCTTCTTTGATGTCATCAATATGGTTGCTACTATGAAAATAGAGGAGCAAATTAAGCTCTTGTATATCGGGGTAAAGAAAGCTAATCCAGATATGACAGAAAAATCATTTAGCGATCTATGTGATGACAATTTAGGGTTAGCAGAACTTATAGAGACACTAGAGAAATATCTTTTTGCACTTCAATTTCCCGGACTTACCGAAGCGGAGGTGGAAGAGAAACTAGCAAAAAAGCCATCGGGGACGGGGAAAGCCAAAGCGGGTTAAACACCTCGTCTGCTGAGAAACAGGGCTTCAACTGGCAAGAGATAATTAAGACAGGTGCATTGTCAGGACTTAAGCCTAGTGAGATATGGGACTTAGAACTATGGGAATATAACACCTATATCGCTGCTCATGAGGATAAACAAAAAAGCGAAATATCCCAAGCAATTCTTTCAGGCTATTACACCGCCTACTATCTCAACGGTGGTAAG
>WQVM01000006.1 GCA_009783985.1 Bacillota bacterium
CCCAGTTCAGAATGCTGGGGGGATTGCGTTCCCGGGTCGTGTACACACCGCCCGTCACGCCATGGGAGGCGGGGGGACCCAAGGTGGGTGTGCTAACCGCAAGGGGGCAGCTGCCTAAGGTAAAACCGATGACTGGGGTGAAGTCGTAACAAGGTAGCCGTATCGGAAGGTGCGGCTGGATCACCTCCTTTAAAAGTAAAATGAGCCTTTACGGGCTTATATGGGCGGCGAAAAAGGTTTTTTGAATTCCTTTTTCGTGACAGCCTGTAATTGTATCGGTTATGCGAGAGCATAACTAACGAATGGTGACTATACTTTGAGCAGTCGACGGCACAAAGCATAATAACCACTATCCTAAAACCGTTCCGATCATGTATAGAAAGACTAGGCGTCCAAAACCTAGTCTTTTTTATATCTCTTAGGGTTAATTCCCCGATGCTTGCGTCGTTCCGTTTTAGTGCGAACGAAGTGAGCAAGGGTGGATACCCCGTTGCTTGCGGCGGGGAGACCTTCACTAAAACAACAAATAAGGAGATTTCTCCGCTTCGGTCGAAAGAACACCCAACTTTTGTGGGATATAATTTATTTATGACTATTCCATACAAGGATTGTTTTCCATACCTTTGAACAATCCCTAGTTGAAATGCTTTGGTAAAAATGTGTGGAGTTAACCTGACCATATTATCGTCATTGCGAGCCGTCACAATAGTAGGACATAAAGAATTATTGTGCGGCGAAGCAATCCAGCTAAGGAATAGACGGAAACAATAGATAAAATAATCTTTGCGTAATATACATGTCCACATGTGCATAAAGGTTTATTAGGGGTTAAATAGTAGTAATTACATAATAAAGTTGTAGTCGTCAAGCATAACAGAGAGAACAACAATGCTTTGACGATTATCATTTCCTGCGATAGGTGAAAGGCATAGCACAATAAAAACATATCGTAAAGCAAAAAATCGATGTTTGGTAGGACCGCAAGAACACAATGGGTTGGGGTTGTAAAATTGGTTGACAATTAGTTCTAAATATAGTAAAATTAAATATATGTCGAAGACTAGAAAAAAGTCGGAAATAGAGATAAGGCTACTCCAAACACATTAACGGCAAAAGAACTTAACGCATCAGATTTATAAATAAACAATACAACTAATTAGACAGGCTTTCACTCCATAAAAGGGGGCAAGGTATGGAATTGTTCAAATGGAGTCTAACTTAAATATCGTCTTCGCTCGCAAAGACGATCTATTTCTAAAAGGAGGGGGAGTATGATGGATATACAAATTGGCAAAAGTATAACAGTCACAACAAAGGTGGACAAAACTAATACGGCTCTAGCAGTAGGAAGTGGTGGTTTAGAGGTTTTTGGCACGCCTATGATGATTGCACTTATGGAAAAATCCGCATACAAAGTGCTTGAGGATAGTTTAGGCGTGGGACAAACCTCTGTGGGGATTAAGCTTAATGTAGAGCATATTTCGGCAAGTCCGCTTGGGGCTGATATATCTGCAATGGCAACAATTACGGCAGTAGACGGTCGTAAAGTATCGTTTGACCTTACGGCAAGAGACAATAGTGGTATGATTGGCAAGGGAACACATGATAGATTTGTTATAGATTCAGAAAAATTTATGAATAAGGTAAAAGAAAAAGCGATGGTGTAAGTCGCTTTTTTTAGTGGTTGTAGACAATATGCTTAATTAAAGTGTTTGCTAGTTTGGCGGTGCAAAATAATCGTGATAGGCTATTAAAGTTGTTATCGAAGATCAAACGAAATGTATGGGACGATGGCAATCTTTCCCTACACAAGACACAGCATATTACTAGTAACTTTTGTACCATTACAACTTAAATAGGCATTTCTTATTGACACGAACAAGGTTCGTCGCACCAACATACATTTATGAGTCTATATCTGATTCGGGTTTGTATAGGTGAGCTGAAGTCTATTGTGTGGGTGTAATACTCTATGAGCAGTTTGCTTGCCCTGTTGCCGTTAGAGTAATAATCATTGACAGCATACCATGCCCGTATCGGCTGACCGGGGCGTTGAGTAGCAAGTGATATTTGTACTGCGTAGGTTTCTATTTCGCCGTTAATAGATGTGCCGTCAGAAGTAACAAAATTAGTGAGATTTCCGATAGGTAAGTTTTGGGTATCTGATGCGGAGGTTACACTAATCGGATGTGACATTATGCCGTTACGATGAAAGTCAAACATATTATTCAAGTCAAATCTTATCGGACGATTATTTCCAAGGTCACGCAATGCCCTAACAACAAAAAACAAAGATTCGTTATCAAAGCTGATTCTTCCAGAGGGGATAGTTCTTTCTGAGACTGTGCCGAATATTAAGTCGCCGTTTTCTTCTTCGCCGATTATAGGTCTAAAAGTGCTTGTGAGTCCTTGTATATGAGTTGGGTCATAAAAAGTTATGATTTGGTGGCTAAGGTTAGGATTAATGTCACCTCTAGAATATCCGTCGCTGGCTACCTTTCGTCTTGTTATGACTGTTCGTGTTGAGTGGGTAGGGGTAGGGCGAAGTAAATCACTCATAATTGTAGCTGAGGTTATAATAGTGTCTCTTACTATATCACTACAATTATTGTCACTACAGTCATCAGTATCATCACAATCACCACACTCAAAATCAAGATACCAATCGGTTGTTATAAAATAACGGTTACGAGCATCATTTGCCCTAGTCGTTACGGTCTGTGCACCTCTCGCTAACACCTCTCTAGAGTCTTCTACATCGTTACCGCTTTGTCTTTCGATTCTGTAATGCTCAATAGAATAAACAAGGGTCTCGCCGTGTTCCCAAGGTGAAGTCTCGTCAAAAACTGCTACTGCTGTTCCGCCTCCGCCACAAGCGACAAGAAACAGTGTTAAAGATAATAATAAGAATACCAATTTTTTCATTACAATTTATTATAGCACATTCCGCTTGCCTTGTCACCACAAATTAGGGTATAATAATCTAAAATGCCAAAAAAAATTATCAAAAAAAATACATATAGTGCGGCGTTAGACTGTCTAATAGAAGAAATCAAGGCTAACAAGCATAAGGTAGGGGCGGGGTTAGACACTCGCCATATTGTTATTGTGCCGGACAAGTATACTATGGCGGTCGAAAGACGGTTGTTAGGAGACGGTGCAGGGGCAACTTTTGATATTGAGGTGGTGACTCTCAATAGACTTTTTGGATTACTATGGGATGGCGACGAACAATATTTGAGCAAACAAGGTGCATTATTGTACTTAAAAAAAGCTACCGAGAAAGTTAAGGACAAGCTGGTTTTTTTTGGACGGAGTATCAAGTACGCAGGTTTTTTTGCAAAAATGTATGAGATAATCACGCAGTTGCAAGCCAATAAAATTGAGCCTACAGATTTGGTTGCAGCTACTCAAAAAGCAGTCGGGGCAGCAAAATTCAAGTTTGGAGATATAGGACTGATTTATGGAGCGTATCAGGAGCTGACCTTAGGTCGTTTTATTGATGCGGGAGGGCGGCTCAAATTGTTAGAAAAAATTGTGCGGAAACATATTTACTTTGATAACACATATGTGTATGTCGCCAATTTTGATGTATTTACAAAGCGGGCAAGAGGTATAATTGATATTCTTGCCGAGCGGACAAATGTAACGGTCTATAGCACAGAAGACAAGGCACTAACAGCTACTTGTCTGCCGCCCACAACGCTATACAACGCAAAAGACAGTGTTGACGAACTCAAAGAAATAGCAAAACGCATAAGATACCTTGTATCGTACGGAATGCGTTACAAAGATATGGCTCTTGTTAGGACTAATATCAACGCAGGACAAATCAAGAGAATATTCGGGGAGTTTGATATTCCGTACTATGCCGACGCTAAGATAGATTTGGCTAGACACCCCTTGGGAGTATTTTTGCTTGCGGTTCTTGATTTTATTAGTGCATCGGGGCTAAAAGAAGCGACAGCCGTTATTAGGAGTCAATACTTTTTTGAGCTAACAGACAAAAAGATTGACAATAGAGAGATTGATTCTTTTGTAACTGCTTGCATTGCTAATTCTGTGGATTATGGGGATTTCGAAAAACCGTGGACAATTATAGAAACGCCCCACTTAGCTGAGTATGAGAGTGTGCGACAGGCACTTATAAGTCTTATAGCAAAATTACCTGGCGGTACAGCGACGGCATCGGAATGGTCTAATAAACTAGCCGAGCTAATCAGCAATGCTGACGATACTACAGTTGCCTTAGGTCATAGGGCAGGGGTTGACTACAAGGCAGTAACTAACAAGGTGCGTCAAAGTATCGCACTTGCAGGTGAGTTATATTCGGACGAGAATATGAGAGCGACTGAGTTTGGCGAGGTGCTAAAGCTACTTTTGTCAGGGGCAGAGGTTTCGCCGCTTTCGCCGTCTGCTGACTGCGTGATTGTTGGTGGTCCTGAGATTTTTCGCGGTACACCGTACAAAGCAATGTTTGTTTCGGGCTTTAATGAAGGAGTGTTACCTAATACGCTTACCGACAGCGGAATCATAACCGATGACGAGATAGACGGACTTGGACTAGCAGGCTTATCAATTGAGCCAAAAGTCAAAGAGGTCAACGATAGAGCAAAAACAGAACTCAAGCAACTTTTGATGTGCGGACACGATAGGTTGTTTTTGTCGTGGACAAGCGTTCTTGCAGACGGCACCGAGGGCAGAAAACCACAGATGTTAGAAGTGCTAGAGCAGACCCACCAAATCACTCAAATCAATCCCGATGAGATAGGGGGCATAACTCTGCAAGGTAAGGATTTAAGAGACCACGCAGCTGAGTTAGCATATATGGCATCGGCAAGAAAAAACTGCGAGAGAGAGCTTATTGCGTATGTCGGCGGGGCAAAAAGTCCTTTGGGCGTGCCTTATTACGACGCAATATATTCGGCTTTGTCTAAGAAAAATACTTTTAATCCATACAAATACATTGCCCAAAATGCTGACCTTGATTATCGCTTGTTTAACGCAGATAAAATGTTTTTTTCTTACCGCCGAACAAAGGTATCACAGTTAGAGAGTTATTTTTCTTGTCCGTATTTGCATTTTGCCGAGTATGGATTAAGGCTAAAAGAGCGAAAAACAGGCGGAGTTTTGCCTGTTGATGTAGGTAATATCTTGCACGAAGCTATAGACAAGTGGCTAGGCTTAGATGACTTTGACGATGTGCCAAAGCAGACTGCTAAGATAATTGACCAAATCCTTGCAGAGCGACCAAAAAGCTTTGTAGAGGCTAATGAGGGGCTTTTATGCCGTCTCAAAAAAGAATGTATAAGGATAGCCGAAATTATAACATTCCAAATCAAAAACACCAAGTTTGTCAATTTAGGACGGGAAATGGAGTTTAAGTATGGATGCGGTGACCTTGAGTTTGTCGGAAAAATTGACAGGGTAGATGAGTATGACAAATCTGTCAGAATAATTGACTACAAGTCAGGTAAAATTGAACTAAAAGCGTCAGACCTCTATTACGGAAAAAAACTACAGTTGTTTATATATATGTACGCACTAATGGGCGAGGGGTATTATCCTGCTGGTGTATTTTATTTTCCTTTTAAGGACGAGTTTGGGGATAAGAGCGATGATTATCGTATGGTAGGTGTGTATGCTAGAGAATATGCGACAGCACACGATATAGGATTAGAGCAAGAGAATTTTGATAGTACAATAATCAAGGCAGGAACTAAGTCTGCCCAAAAAGGCAAGGTAGAACTACACGGGAACAAAAGCCGTTCGGCACTTGATATCGGTACTTTGCGTTTGTTATGTGATTATGCGTCCAAAATCTCACAAATCGCCGTCAAAGAAATCTCAAGCGGTAATATCACCCCCTCACCATACAAAGGAGTATGTGAGTACTGCAAGTGTGGTGACATATGTCAGGTAAAGGATAAGGTCACTCAACGAGGCGGAGGAAAGATAACTTGGAAAGGAATAAAAAACAATTAGTAATTAGGAATTATTGCTAAAATTATTTTAATTGAACTGTCAACAATTCCTAACTCCTAATTCCTAATTAAAAAATTATGTTTACTAAAGAGCAACAACAAGCAACCTCTCTTCGTAGTGCCGATATTCTTGTATCGGCGGCGGCAGGGAGTGGTAAGACGACTGTTATGATACAGCGTATCGCTAGGCTTATTGACGAAGGTGTCAAAGTCGACAATATTTTGGTATGCACTTTTACTAAGGCGGCGGCACAGGATATGCGACTCAAAGCCGCCAAGCTACTACCCGATGTGGATTTGCCGGCTCAAGCTTTTTGCACGCTACATAGCTTTTGCAATCACTTGCTCAAATCATATTTTTATTGTCTAGAGATCGACCCTGATTATGAGCTTATGGGTGAAGGGGTAGCCGCAGAAGAACGGAACAAAATTCTGACTGCGGTTATCAAGAGACAAGTAGCAGATGACCCTGATTTTGCATCTATCTATGAAGGAATGTTACGCCGTCGCAAGGACACGGCAATGCGTACGGCACTAATGGATATCTATAACACCGCAGTCAATACCGTAGACCCTAGGGAGTATTTTGGACGCATATGCTATTGCGATGATGATAAATCTTACGGAACGCATACCATAACCCTTGCCGCAAGTCAAGCCAGAGCTTTGGGACGCACAGCAGAATTATTATACCTTGAGTACCAAGAGGCAAAACGCAAAAAAGCCTTGGTTGACTATAATGACCTTGAGCATTACACCTATCAGATTTTGAGCAATTCCGAATCCGCCGACCTGATACGCACCAAATACAAGTATATTTTTGTTGACGAATATCAAGATATCAACCCTTTGCAGGATGCCCTAATCTGCAAGCTAGCCGAGGGCGGCAATCTTTTTTTGGTAGGCGATGTCAAGCAGAGTATTTATGCCTTTAGAGGTTGCGAAGCAAAAATATTTGAGGACAAGTACAATGACTACGCTACATCAAAATGTGCTATAGAACTCAACGCTAATTTTAGGAGTAGTCCTGATATCCTTAACTTTGTCAACTCGGTTTTTGCATCTGTTATGACTCCCGAATTTGGCGGAGTAGACTATGCCCAAAAAGCTATAATGAGCGGTGGTAAAAAAACTAAGTCAACTCTTATGCCTGTCGAGGTCAAACTTGCAACCGTTAAAAAAAATTCCTCACTCAAAGGGGTGTCAGAAGAGCGGAGTAGCTCAGTGTACAGTGTTCAAAATGACGATATGCGGGAGAATCAAATTTTTGATTCGACTCATTCCGAAAGCCATCTGATAGCTGACCGAATTGCGGAGCTTATAGACAGGCAGATTGTGGACGAAACAACAGGCAAATTGCGACAAGTCAAGTTTGATGATATTGTTGTACTTATGTCGTCACTTACGACTCTTGCAGACACCTTGCTCAAAGTACTTGCCGAGAGGCAAATCCCTGTCGCACTTGTCGGAGAGCATAAAGTTTTTGAGACACCTATAATCAAATTACTCTACAATTATCTCAAGGTTGTCGATAATTTTGAGCTTGATTATGAGTTAGCATCAATAATGAGAGCCCCGTATTTTGGCGGTTTTGACGATGATGAGCTAGCAACTATAAGAGCAAGTCACAAAGAGAAAGATGCAACTTTTTGGCAAGCGGTACTAGAATCCTCTATGGATAAAGTCAAAGTCTTTGTCGACAAAATCCACAGACATACCGAGGACAGTAGAGCCTTATCAATATCGGAGCTAACTAGCAAAATCACGGCTGACTTTGATTTGTTTTCGCACGCTTTTGGAGAGGGGGGCGATACGGCAGTCAAGTTATCCGTTTATTTGGACAGTCTGGAAGCACATCAATCACGAGAGCTATACGCATACATCAACTTTGTGGACAATGCCGTACCCCCTAAGTTAGAGAGTGTCGCACCGTCAGGGCATATACGCATAATGACTATGCATAAGAGCAAGGGGTTAGAATTCCCTTGTGTCATAACGGCAGGGGCGACAAGAGAGTTTAATACTAGAGATCTTAATAAGAGCGTTATTGCTGACAAGGATTTGGGGATATGCTGTAAGGCATTTGATATAGTGAGCAAGAGTATAATTGATACACCTATGCACGCACTAGCTAAAGAGTCATTGCGTATGAGGTTGGCTTCCCAAAATCTTAGGCTGTGGTATGTTGCTTTGACACGGGCAAAGTATAGCCTAACTGTAACTGGTGCAGTTAAGGGCGAGGAGGAGTTTGAGGGCAAAAATATAGAAAATGCATATATGGCAAAGTGTGCATATGATTGGATTAGGCATCAAAATATTGTTACACCCGCATATGTACAAGACTGTCAGTCTGATAACAGCAGTGACAATAATGCGCCCCATATAGTGCGTGGTGTTCCGTCTTTAGGTAATCCCGACCCTATACTAACTTCCTATATCCAAAAAGCCATTGATTTTGTCTATAAGTACGATATGACATATCCGCCCAAGACTAGTGCGACTAAGCTAATGGCAGACGAATATGCCGAGCGACAAGAAGACCGCATAATATATATGTCGGAGCTTATTCCTGACGATGATAGGGGTGCAGAGCGGGGCATAGCGTATCACAGAGCAATGGAGTATATGTGGCAAAAAAATACTGCTATTGAGGAGTCCAATGTTGACCCTCAAAAAATCCAAAAATGCTACGACACCCTTAGTAAGCTAATCGGTGATAACCGTCAAGTTTATACCGAACGAAACTTTGTCGCCAATCTCAAATTGTCCGACATTATAGCTAGCCTTCCGTCTGAATATTCGCTTGTTCAAGGTGTAGTCGACCTAATAGCGGTAGGTAAGGATGATGTGATAATTGTCGACTACAAGACCAATAACAAGCCCGCCTCAGTTCTAGCAAAACAATACGCAGTCCAAATGCGTATTTACACCCAATCCGCCAAGTCCGCCTTCAATAAGCCAATCAAAGCCTACATCTATTCCTTCTTCGACGACAAACTAATAGAATGTAAATAGGCTATACAGTGGGCAACCAAGTCATCGAAGATCGAGCGAAGAGTCTAGGGGCGGGTCGTCCTCGACCGCCCGAACATCAATTATCCTTATCAAATAAAGACAATCAAATTATTTTGACATAAGATATTGTAACGGCTTGCTTTAATTTAATTTGTTTGGTATAATAAATACACACACAACTATTTTCCAAAGGAAATACATCAATATGTCAGAACAAATCAAATTTTTCGGCGAATCAGTGCCGCTAGAGATGCACAAGGTGCGCATCATTCAAAAACTTAACCTTGTTCCTATTGACCAAAGAGTTAAGGCGATTACTGAGGCAGGCAACAACACCTTTTTGCTTACCAATGACAATATATTTATGGATATGCTCACCGACAGCGGTGTCAATGCCATGAGTGACATTCAGCAAAGCTCTATGATGATAGCTGACGACAGTTATGCAGGCAGTGCGACTTATGCTAGGCTAGAGGCTAAGGTAAAAGAGATTTTTGGTATGGAATACTTTTTGCCGGTGCACCAAGGGCGTGCCGCCGAGCATATTTTGGCTAAGGCTTTTGTCAAAAAGGGCGATGTCGTCCCTATGAACTACCATTTTACCACAACTAAGGCTCATATCGGGCTTTGTGGCGGTAGCGTACTAGAAATTCATTACCCCGAAGCTCTTGAGGTTGACAGTACAAATCCTTTTAAGGGTAATATGTCGCCCGAACTTCTCAAAGATGTAATCAAAAAATACGGTGTAAAAAAAGTGCCGTATGTGCGTCTTGAGGCAGGTACAAATCTTATCGGCGGACAACCTTACAGTCTTGCCAACCAAAAAGAAATTTATGGGATTTGCAAAAAACACGGTATTCCGCTTGTGCTTGATACAAGTTTGCTTGCAGACAACCTGTATTTTATCAAAGTGCGCGAAACAGCGTATAAGAATAAGACTATTAGACAAATCGCCCGTGAAATAGCGGACAACGCTGACATTATGTATTTTTCGGCTCGTAAGCTAGGTCATGCGAGAGGCGGCGGTATTTGCATAAAAAATTACGACCATTACCGTGTAATGCGTGATATGATTCCGCTGTTTGAGGGCTTTTTGACTTACGGCGGTATGAGTGTGCGCGAAATTGAGGCGATAACGGTAGGACTTGACGAAACAATGGACCTCCATATGATAAATCAAGGTCCGCAATTTATTGAGTATATGGTCAGCGAACTTAAAAAGAAGGGCATACCCGTAGTTACGCCGGCAGGTGGTCTTGGCTGCCATATTGATGCTAAGAGATTCCTTGACCATGTCCCTCAGACCGAGTACACCTCAGGTGCACTCGGTGCGGCTCTATATATTGCAGGCGGTATAAGAGGAATGGAGCGGGGAACAATGTCAGAAGAACGCAAAGCCGACGGTAGCGACACCCTTGCCGCAGTAGAACTCCTAAGACTTGCAATGCCTAGAAGAGTATTCACACTCTCACAAATAAAATATGCCATAGACCGCATAACATGGCTCTATGCCAACCGCAAGCTAATCGGCGGACTTAAATTCACCGACGAGCCAAAACTCCTAAGATTCTTCCTAGGTCGACTAGCCCCCACAAGCGACTGGCAACAAAAACTAGCCGCCAAATTCAAATCCGACTTCGGCGACAGTCTATAATAAAAGCCCCACTTTGTTCGGTGCTTTGGTGGACCTAAACACTGTGAGAAGAAAGATTGTATCAACAATTTCTATCGTTGCTATGATGATGGCATCCTTTTTTTTGGTCGGATGTGTCCGCAATTTTTCATTTAGTTACAGTTATGATGATTTGCGCCAAAATCTTATTGAGGTGCAAATCATCTATATCGAAGAGCGAGCGGAGGTTTTTGCAATTCATTCGCACTTAGACCTAACGGAAGAATGTTTTGATTATGAATTAAGACGGAGTTTTGCTGGGGATGAAATGAGCGCAATCATTAAGGTGCTTGCAGGTATAGAATTTACTTATTCACAGCTAATTGTGCCTATGTCTGTATCAAGTATATTTCATATTCAAGGTTATGTGCTAAAGTTGCGATATGCAGATGATTCTTTTATTATGGTTGCTCAACAAGCGGATTATAGATATGGGAAAAGTCGTTTTAGCCAAATTAGAACAGGGCGAAGAGTTAGTGATGAGATATGGCTTGACTTTATATCTATTTTTATTGATTGATACGGAGATTTAGATTTTACTTGCAGATAGGGAGTTCTTTTTTAAGTGTCTATTCAAAAAAAGTCCGAACAAAGCTAAGCTTGCTTGTTTGGACTTTTTTTATGCCTGAGGAAAATTAGTTGACTTGATGGGCGGGTATAATGTATACTTGTCGTATGGAAAAATATCTTTATAAAGATTTGGAGTTTCGGACTTGTGGGGGATCGGGGCTTAGGTTGCCTATAGTGTCGCTTGGGTTGTGGAATAATTTTTCATTTGAGGATAGTTTTGACAATATTAAGGCGATGTTGCATACGGCTTTTGACTTGGGGATTACGCATTTTGATTTGGCTAACAATTATGGACCGCCACCGGGGTCTGCTGAGACTAATTTTGGGCGGGCGCTTAGTGACGGCTTGGGTGTCTACCGTGACCAAATGATAGTATCCTCTAAGGCAGGGTACGGAATGTGGGAAGGTCCTTACGGGGACGGGGGCAGCCGCAAATATCTTATATCGAGTATTGACCAGTCACTCAAAAGAACAGGGTTAGAGTATTTTGACATATTCTATCACCATAGATTTGACCCTAATACACCTATGGAGGAGACGGCACTTGCGCTTGACCAAATAGTCAAATCAGGCAAGGCTCTCTATGTAGGTGTCAGTAATTATAACGGAGAGCAACTTGTCAAAATGCACGGGTTGCTTAGTGACTTAAAGACACCCTTTATTATCAGTCAACCGTCATATTCTATCGCAAATCGCTGGATAGAGGAAAACGGCGCGTTAAGCGAAGCCAAAAAATTAGGTTTGGGGACTATCGTATTCAGTCCGCTTGCACAAGGCTTGCTTACAAGCAGGTATCTCAAAGGTGTTCCAAAAGATTCTAGAGCGGGTAAAAAGCGTTGGGGTATGGATAGCAGAGTAAATGCCGATTCTATATCTAAAGTCAAAGAACTTAACGAAATCGCTAGTGACAGAGGTCAAACTTTGGCTCAAATGGCTCTTAGCTGGGTAATTAAAAATGATTCTGTGACATCGGTTCTAATCGGTGCAAGTAGCCCTAAACAAATTAAAGAAAACATCAAACTTAATCCTATTTTTAGCAAAGAAGAATTAGATGCCATAGACAAAATTAGACTTATTTGACTAACTCAAGTGGACATCTAAGACACATCTTTTGGATTATAAAAATACAATGGAAAATAATATATTAGATTTGATACTCAATAATATCGGACAAGGAGTCATCGCACTTAATAGTGATAGGGCGATAGTTTCTTGCAATAGGCGAGCGGCTGACGATTTGGGTTTTGTCCGTGCTGATAATGCGAATATAACCGAAGTCATAGCGGATAAAGTATTATTAGGTAGCATAGAAGAAGCCATTACAAAGAATACTTTTATTACTTTTGATATAACTCGTGAAGACGGAGAAGTGTTTGAGCTCCGTCTTTTGCCTGTCACCTCAAATGATATTTGTCTGATTATAGTTTCAAAAAATGTAACGGCTATACGCAAAATCGCTCTCGAAAAACAAGAATTTTTTGCTAATGCGGGGCATGAACTTAACACTCCGCTTTCGTCAATAATAGGTTACAGCGAAATGCTGACGACCGCTAAAAGTGCTACGGCAGCCGAGCAAAAGAAAAATAAAGAGTTTGCTGCGGTTATCAACAAAGAAGCCACCCGAATGAAACATCTTATAGACGATATGCTCAAAGTGTCGGAGTTAGAGGAAAACAAAGAGTTGGTAGACGAGGTGATTGACTTTGAGGAGCTTTTGGAGGGTGTTATTAAGTCGGCGGTGCCTAAGATAAAAGCAAAAAAAATCACATTTTTGCAAGAGTCTGACCAGTGCTTTATTGTGGCTAACAGAGCCAAGATTATTGAGGTTGCCGCAAATCTTATAGATAATGCAATCAAGTATACGCATGAGGGCGGGCAGATTACTATACGACTGCGTAACAAAGAAGGTAAGGTTTCGCTCAAGGTGACAGACAACGGTAAGGGTATTCCCGAAAAATCATTGAGCCGTGTATTTGAGCGTTTTTATCGTGTGGATAAGGGTCGCAACAAAGACCAGGATGAGGGCGGTACAGGGCTAGGACTTGCTATCGTCAAGCACATATGTGCTCATTACAACGCTCCTATAAAGTTACAGAGCAAAGTCGGTATGGGTACAAGGATTTCGATTGCATTTGATTCATTTGACGGATAGAAATTCAATGTTCAAGGTCGGATGGAGTATAGCTTCTATAATCAATTGTTTTTACGACTTTTTAGCGGTGCTAAAATAAGGATTACTATTTAGGCGATCGAGGACCCGCCCCTACAACTAGAATAAAATACTACACGATAGCGACTGTTGGGTTGTAAAAAACTGACAGCCGTTATTTTTATGCCTAGTTTATTAGAAAAGTTTAACCTAAGACATTGCCAAAAACTATTGACAAAAGGGGGGAAAGGTGATAAGATATGAATATAGATTTAGTTAAGGGGAATTGTGGTTGACGATGTACTGTACTCATTGCGGAAAAGAATGTAATAATCATGCGGTTGTTTGTGTGGGGTGCGGTGTGCCTATTGAGGGTGCAAATTTTGGTAATGCACAAAGAGTCGGAGTTAAGACGATACCCAGCCCCGATGACAGCGGTGGATTTTTGTGGGGGTTTTTGGGTTTTATACTGTCGTTTGCTTCTAGTCTTATTGTCCCGATTATTCTTGTAGTTGTTTGGAAAGACGAATATCCAAAGCGTACCAACGCTATTATCAAGGGAATAATTGCCGATGTTATATTTACGGTGTTAATGGTGATGATTGTTTTGTTGATAGTTTTTGTGGCAATTTTTATTTATAGTCGTTAGTTGTGTTAATTTTAATCTTACGATAGTCAATAAGTCCGTGCCATTGCGAGGAGCGTTAGCGACGAATCAATCCCACGAATAGAACACTTTATATGCAGGTTGCTTCGCAAGACATATAAACGGGACACTATAAGACAGTGCTTAGCTGACGGATACTCGTCCCGAAAAATATTGGTTAAATAATAAGAATAAAAGAGAGGTGAAATTATGTTTTGTAAACAATGTGGTGCGGCAGTTCCACAAAACGCAGTAGTATGTGCTAAGTGTGCATCTCCCGCACCTGTGAGTAGCACTCCGCAGACTAATCAAGTCAGCAACTCAGCAGATAAGGGCGGTTGCCTTTGGGTGTTTTTGGGGTGGCTACTTAGTGGGTCATTTATTTCGCTTATACTATTTTTTGTAATGAGAAGCGAGACACCTAATAGGGCTAAGTCTATATTGATTGGTTACCTTATAGGTCTGATTTCGGGCTTGATAATGACGATTGGTGTAATCGTATTTATTGTCATTGGTATTAGTCAAGGTTGGATAGACGATTGGGCTAATTTGACTCGTACTTTGGTAGGTTAAGAATTATGTTTTGTGGAAATTGTGGTATAAAGCATACTGCCGAGGCGGAGTTTTGTTGTCAGTGCGGTATTCCTGTGCAAAGAGTACAAGCTACTGAGACTTTTGTGCATCCGCAGACAGCTTTTGTAACATCGCAGGCACCAATTGCAGTTGTTCCCGCTGTGCCTGATGAGGGCGGATTTTTGTGGGGGCTTTTTGGCTTTGCTCTAAGCCTTATAATATTGCCGTTTATATTGTTTTTTACTTGGAAAGCTCAAACTCCGCTTAGAGCAAGAAGTATGTTGATAGGGTATTTGGCAGGTGTGGTTTTTTGGATTACGCTAATTGTAGTGACTAGCATTTTTTGGATTCCTGCATTTTATGACCTGTTGGAGAGGATGGAGCAAATGGCAGTTATTCTTAGGGTGTAGATAGATTTATTACAAAGCAAAAAAAGTGTCGTTGGTGGCACTTTTTTTGTATAATAAGGATAATTGTTATTCGGGCGGTCGAGGACGCCCGCCCCTACGAATTGGTGGTGCTAAACAATTGTGATAACCTAATACAGTTTGCGTAGGGGACGATGGCGATCGTCCCGCATAAGCAGAGTAAGAAATCCATAATTTTCGTCGTCCCCCTACAACAGGGATAGGGGCATTACTAGTATTTAGTGTCACCGTAATGTTTAGGATTTAATCCGCGTTCAAAAACGAAGTGTCTTTGCGAGGGACATTATGGGCATTTTTGTTTGTCATATAATATTGTTGTAATAGGGTTTTTATTTGACCTTTTGCCCAAGTTGTGGTATAATGTTGTTTGAATTATGAAAATTACACTCAAAGATGGAAAAATTATAGAAGCCAAAGAGGGTAGTAAGGTCAAGGATATTGCCTTGCAGATATCCGAGGGTTTGGCGAGAGTTGCCCTGATTGGCAAGGTGGACGGGGTTTTGGTTGACCTTGGTTTTGTAATAACAGAGGATTGTACGCTAGAAATACTCACATTTAATGATGAGGAAGGGCGTAATGCTTATAGGCATACGGCGTCACATATTTTGGCACAGGCTGTCAAAAATATTTATCCTACCGCAAAACTTGCAATCGGACCTGCGATAAAAACAGGTTTTTATTATGACTTTGATTTGACTTCGCCTATAACGCTTGACGACCTTGCTATGATAGAAAAAGAAATGACGGCGATTATTAAGGCAGATTTTCCGATTATAAGGCAAAAGGCAACAAGAAAAACTGCTTTGGCTAAAATGCAGGCATTTGATGAAGTTTACAAAATGCAACTTATCAATGAGTTGCCCCCCCGTACTCCGATTTGTTTTTATAGTCAGGGCAATTTTGTGGATTTGTGTTCTGGTCCGCATTTGTCATCTACGGGCAAAGTCAAGCACTTTAAGCTGACTCACCTTGCAGGTGCATACTGGAAAGGCTCAGAGAATAACAAGATGCTAACCCGTATCTACGGTACGGCTTTTGACAAAAAATCCGAACTGGACGCACATTTAGAAAAACTCGAAGAAGCAAAAAAGCGTGACCACAATAAGCTGGGACGAGAGCTAGGGTATTTTATGACTGAGGAGAATATCGGTCAAGGTTTGCCACTTCTTATGCCTAAGGGTGCGACTGTTATGCAGACCCTTATACGCTTTGTTGAGGACGAGGAAGCAAGGCGAGGTTATCAATATACCCGTACGCCCTCTATGGCAAAAAGCAATCTGTACAAAATAAGTGGTCATTGGGACCACTATAGGGACGGAATGTTTGTTATAGGCGATCAGCACCTAGATGACGATGCGGATATTTTGGCTATGCGCCCTATGACCTGTCCGTATCAATTTATGATTTATAAAAACGGGCTAAAGAGCTACCGTGATTTGCCTGTGCGTTATAATGAGACGGCGAGCCTATTCCGTAACGAAAGTAGTGGTGAAATGCACGGACTAATCAGAGTAAGGCAGTTTACTTTGTCGGACGGACATATCATATGTACACCTGAGCAACTCAAGTCAGAGTTTTCGGCTTGTGTTGACCTTATCTATTATCTGCTTGACTGCGTGGGATTAAGAGAGGATGTGACATATCGTTTTAGTAAGTGGGACCCTAGCAATAAGGACAAGTATATAGCTAATGCTAAAGCGTGGGAACAATCTCAAAATCTTATGAAAGAGATTTTGGACGAGTTAAAAATCAACTATATTGAGGCGGACGGCGAGGCGGCTTTTTACGGACCTAAACTTGATGTGCAGATAAATAATGTGTACGGCAAAGAAGATACTATAATTACGGTGCAGGTTGACTTTGCACTTGCTACCAGATTTGAGATGGAGTATGTCGCTGAGGACGGTAGTCGTAAGACCCCGTATGTGATACATCGTAGTAGTATCGGTTGTTACGAGCGGACTTTGGCACTACTGATCGAAAAATACGCAGGAGCTTTGCCGCTTTGGATTGTGCCTACGCAAGTAACTGTTATGTCGCTTACAGATAGAACAATCGGAGAGGCTAATAAGCTACTAGAGTTTTTGAGAGAGAATGGCATAAGGAGTGAGGTTGACAACCGCAACGAAAAAATCGGTTACAAAATTCGTGAGGCTCAACTTGCCAAAACGCCTTATATGGTTATAATAGGGGATAGAGATGTGGAGGCAGGTGTAGTGTCTGTGCGTCACCGCAAAGACGGTGATTTGGGAACAATGACAAAAGAAGAACTAATTTCAAGACTAAAAGACCAAATAAAAAATAAAGATTGCACAAAATAACTTGACTGTATAAGCTATTGTTTGATATACTTTTAGTAGGTTTTTAATAGACCTCAAATAAGGAGCAAAAAATTAAAATGTTAGACGTAATTAAGAAAAAACTTGCCGAATATCTTGAGATTTCGGAGGATGTTATCACTCCCGAGACCGATATTCGCAAAGACCTTAAAGCAGACAGTCTTATTCTTGTAGAAATGCTTTTTGAACTTGAAGAAGAAATGGGTATAGTTATCCCTGATGACAAGGTAGAGTCTTTGTCAAAAGTCGGTGATTTGGTCAAGTTTTTAGAAAATGCAAAAAAATAAAGTGGCATTGACTAAAATGATGCAAGTAGCAGTGTTTTAGATGAAAATTGTCAAAGTAAACAAAGATGGTGTAGGACACGAGCTAGGCATCAAAGTTGGTGACAAGCTAAAAGGATTTGACAATAATCCCGCCACTGATATTTTGGATTATCAGTTTTTTGACGGCGAAACAGATTTTGTAATGACGATAGAGGATAGTTCGGGTCAAGAGACGGATTATGAGATAGAAAAAGACATATACGAAACCTTGGGACTAGAGTTTGATGCCGAATTAAGCCCAATGTCTTGTCATAATAATTGCGTTTTTTGCTTTGTTGACCAGTTGCCTAAGGGTAGCCGTGATGCACTTAATGTCAAAGATGACGATTACCGAATGAGTTTTGCGATGGGTAATTATATTACCCTAACTAACCTAACCCAAAAAGATTTTGACCGTATTGTCAGGCTCAAATTGTCGCCTTTATATGTGAGTGTCCATAGCACAGACGACGCTGTTAGACAGCGTATGCTTAGGTGCAAAAAAAAGTTACCCTCCATAATGGACAGCCTAAGGTATCTTAGAGATAACGGGATAATCTTTCATACTCAAATAGTTTATTGTCCTACATTTAATGACGACTATATTAGGTCTGCCAAGGATTTGTCGGCTGTAGCCGAGTCACTTGCAATCGTGCCTGTAGGTATAACCAAATATTGCAAAAATCCGCTTAAACCTGTAGATAAGGCAATAGCCCGTAAGGTTATAGCAGATATTGTGCCGTTACAAGATGAGTTTTTGAAGGCAAGGGGCGATAGATTTGTTTGTTTGGCGGACGAATTTTATATCAAAGCCCATATGAACATACCGCCATATGAGCATTACGGCAACTTTGACCAAATAGAAAACGGCGTAGGACTGATTGCCAAGTTAGAGCAAGAGGCAAAAGTTGTAGCTTGCGATAATTCACCTCCGAAGAATGGGAATTATATAACCATAGCAACATCTGTTTCAGCGTATGATACAATCAAGAGGATAGTTGACGGGTTAGGTAAGCATATAACTGTTATTCCGATAATCAACAAATATTTTGGAGAGTCCGTAACAGTTGCAGGACTTATAACAGGACAAGATTTAGCCGAGCAGTTAGCAGGCAAAGTTAGGGGACGGTTGTTGCTCCCTCGTTGTATGCTAAAAGAGGGTGGCGATATATTCTTAGATGATATGTCGTTGACAGAGCTTAAAGACAAGTTGGGTGCAGATATACAAGTCGTAGATGTAGACGGCGAAAGCCTTGTAAGAAGTGTATTGAATAATACTAAAAACAGGTGAAGGCAAAAAATTCATAAAAAGTTACTAAGCCGTAGGGGCGGGCGTCCTCGACCGCCCGAATAGTAATTATCATTATTAAAAATATACGGATAGAAGTGTTAGGCGGTCGGGGACGCCCGCCCTACGACTTGTAAAATAAGCATACTAAAAACACACCAAATGACAAAAAAAACTCACAAGCCTATTGTAGCCGTAATCGGACGACCCAATGTGGGTAAGTCCACATTTTTTAATAAGGTCACCGGCAAACGAATCTCCATAGTCAAGGATTTGCCGGGGGTTACAAGAGACAGAATTTATGCAGATGCGGAGTGGGCAGGACATAATTTTACGCTGATTGACACGGGCGGAATTGACCTCAAATCTAATGACGACATAACCAAAGATATATTTAAGCAAGCTAAGGCGGCGATTGATATAGCAGATGTTATTGTCCTTATGACAGACGGCAAAGAAGGTCCTGTAGCACCTGACTATGATGTGGCAGAACTCCTTAGACGGTGTCGTAAGCCGGTTGTTGTCGCAGTCAATAAGATTGACATCTATGATGCAAGCAAGGCTTATGATTTTTATGGTTTGGGGTTGACTGATGTATACGCTGTTTCGTGTGAGCATAGTTTGGGGATAGGCGACTTGCTAGATGCGGTTGTCGTACATTTTGGAGAGAGGGTAGAACTAAGTACGGGAGAGAGCCGAAGTATCGCCGTTGTCGGCAAGCCAAATGTCGGTAAGTCATCTCTTGTCAATAGGATACTGGGTTTTGAGCGGGTTATCGTTAGCAATATCGCAGGGACAACAAGAGATGCTATTGACACACCGTTTGAATACGCAGGTCGTCCGTATACAATTGTTGACACGGCAGGAATAAGGCGGTCAAGGAGCGTAGATGACGGAACAGTCGAGAGTTACGGGGTTTTGCGGGCAATGGGCGCAGTTAGGCGGGCAGATGTTGTACTGATTGTAATTGACGCTACAGAAGAAATATCAGAGCAAGATGTGCGGATTGCAGGCATAGTACACGAAGAAGGCAAACCCTGTGTGATAGTAGTCAATAAGTGGGACGCTGTCAGCGACAAAGATACCTACACGATAGAAAAATACAAGGCAAAACTTGCCGAAGATTTAGCGTTTATGAGTTATTTTAGGTGTATATTTGTTTCGGCGGTTAGCGGTCAACGGGTCGAAAAAATTATAACCGAGGTTGATACCGCATATCAAAATGCAGGACGCAGATTGACCACAGGCACGCTCAACGATATTATCGGGTCAGCGATTGCCACCAACGAACCGCCTTCCTATAAGGGTCGTAGACTCAAAGTCCTTTACACTACTCAACCGGAGACGCACCCGCCAACATTTGCATTATTTGTCAATGATGCTGGTTTGGTTCACTTCTCTTACAGACGCTATCTAGAAAACTGTCTGCGCAAGTCAGCAGATTTTAGCGGAACCCCAATCAAGCTGGTATTTAGAAGCCGAAACGAAGAAAAGTAAAAGGTAAAAAGTGTTGATGACTTGTTGATTACTAGTCCGCACTTCTTACTTTTTACTTCAAATCGTTTAGGGAGCAAAACAAAGAGAGAAACACACACTATGTTACTTACAGTCACAATCTACGCAGTCTTTATCATATGTGCTTACCTTTGGGGTAGCCTTAATTTTGCTATACTTATTAGTAAACTCAAAGGCAGAGATATACGAAAACTTGGTAGCGGTAACGCAGGTACAATGAATATCAGACGCAATTTTGGTTTTAAGTTTGGAGTGCTTTGCTTATTGTTGGATATGCTTAAAGGATTGTTGCCGAGTATCATAGGGTGGTGGCTACTAGGCGGTGCGGGCAGAGGCGGATTCGGAACAGAGCGATTTGGATTTAATGGAGATAACCGTATCGGGATTTATATAGGCGGATTTACAGCAGTGTTCGGACATATTTTTCCTATTTGGTACAAGTTTAAGGGTGGTAAGGGTATCGCCAGCAGTATCGGTGTAGGACTTGCTATCAATCCGCTACTTACTATAATTTGCTTTTTTGTCGCAATTGTGTTTATGATTATTACGGCGATGGGGAGTGTCACATCTTTTTTAGTAATTACACCACCGCTTATCTACGAATTATTACGACTTCACGGTGGCGGAGTAGATTTTCTTGCCGCTCAAATATTAGTGTTTGGATTGTTTTTCCTAACAATGTGGGCTCATCGTATGAATTTTGTCAGATTGTTTGCGGGTAACGAGAGTAAGACAGTAGTATTCGGCAAAAAGCGAAAAGCCCGTGCTAAAGAGGCAAAAGCTGCCGAAGCTGAAAGACAACGACTCAAAGCCGAAGCCAAGGCAAAATCCAAGGCGGCGGTCTAGGAGTAATACCTCCTATAGAACTATTTTCGCCAAACGCAAAGTAATACTGATTTTTGAAAATTTAATATATCGTTGTCAATAATAGTTTGAAAAAATGAAGTTGTAAATTAAAAGAATAAGGGGAATGGGGCTGAAATAACGGCTAAAAATTTGACAACAGTTTTTTGACGACGGCTTTTTTAGAGTTTCAAGAAAGCGCTTAAAACAGCAAAAAAACCGCTAAAATTAGCGGTTTTTTGGTAGACATTAACACATGAAATCCAATCCGTATTAGTATTGTCTATCGCTTGACCCTCATAATCTGCGACATCTTCGAGCATTTTCTCATGTTCGACTGGGTCATCGTTGTTTATGACATTGTAGTACAGTACGAGCTTATCGTCAAAGATAAAAATAGCGTTGACAAAAATTTTGATAATTCGGCGCCGATATTCGAAGTCTTTTATATCGCCTTTGGCAAATAACTCAATCCATTGCAATATGTCCTCTTTGGTGTGACTGATAGAGTTTGCGAGCTTCAGCTTTGTAAGCTCTTTTTGGTTATCCGCTTTTTGTAACTCAAGGTCTTTAGCTTTTTGGTCTAGTCGCTTGAGTAGCTCCACGCTATAAACTTGCAATAGCATTGCCGTACACTTGTCAAATTCGCTTTCGATTCGGGCAATAGTCCGCTCATACTCCTTGATACGCTTGGCGGTTATTGAGTTGCCGTACATCTCAAGCACACTGTCCGCAATCTTGTCGGATTCTTCCGCTCTAAGGACATACTTAAGTGTCTGCTCGATAACATACTGCTCAAGGTAGTTTTTCTTTTCGTACCGCTTATTGCAAGTCTTATACTTGTATTGCTTGGAGCAAACATAATAGCAATGTTTTATCCCTAGCTTGCTTGTGCCGCTAACTCCTATCAGCTTAGATCCGCAATGACCGCAATAAGCCTTGCCGTGTAATATATATTCCTCTTTGGCTTTGCCCGATGCAGGGGACTGTCGCTTTAACGCTAATTGCTTTTGCACTCGTTCAAATGTTGCCGTATTGATTATCGGGGGATAGTGGAGCTTAATGCCGTCAACATAACACTCACCGATATATTTCGGATTGCTTAAGGTATTCCAAAAGCTATTGATAGTAAACTTTTTGCCCCTATTAGTTGTCAAGCCTCTTGCGTTAAGCTCCGCTACAATATCCTTTTTGCTTTTTCCATCTGCATAGTCCCTAAATACTTTCCGTATTATATCGGCTTTAGGCTCGTAATCTCGATACGCTTATCTACCGACTTATAGCCGTACAACATACTACCGCCCAAATGATTACCCTTTAGCAAACTCTCTTTTTGCCCTCGTTTGACTTTTTGGCTTAAGTCGTGGCTGTACATCTCCGCCATTATCTCAAGTATACCCTCAACAAGCCGCCCCTCTGCGGTATCACTAATTGCCTCTGTCGCTGATACAACCTTAACGCCCGATTGACTTAACTTATGCTTATAAAAAACGCTGTCATATTGATTACGGGCGAATCTATCGACTTTGTAGACTATGATATAATCAAATTGCTTTTGGCTAGCATCTTTGACCATTTGCAAAAAGTCCGGACGCTCGGCATTTGTCCCGGTCATCGCACGGTCAATGTATTCGTGTATGACGGTGTAGCCGCTCCGCTCGGCAAACTCCTTACATACCCTAAGTTGTCCCTCGATACTTTGCTCCGTCTGTGCTGACGAGCTGTACCTTGCGTATATTACTGCATTCATTTGTTTTTTGAGTAATCTTCTTCTATGTCCGAAATGGCATCAACCAATGCTCTAGCAATATTAAACTCTAAATAGCTATCTTTCCATGCGTGCTTATTATAAGTTTGTTTTACAAGTTGAAAATTCTCATTTCTTGATAATCGTTGTTTTAGATAATACTTTTTGGAGCATTCGGGAATGTTTCCTTGATTAATTGAGCATATTACATCATTAAATTGATTTTCAACTTCAGTATAAAGTTTCGTTTGTGTGAAATCATAGAGATTTTTTGCTATACTATCTTTTCTTGCGATGGCGCAATCTTGGCTAACATCAAAAAAATGTTGCATTTGAGTATCTCCCCAGTAAGCCATAGCACAATATACAGGAGTAGGGATTAAAATAGTTGCGGCACATAGTCTTGCTTCAATTTCAAAGTTATAATAAGTTTCTTTATCTAACTCTTTAACTAAAAAATGTTTTAGGATATAATGACTTAATTCTTCAGCAATAGTAAATCTTATTCTTGCATCAGGCTTTAAGTCATTGTATCCAATACAAAAATCAAAATTTTGTTTTTCATCTACATACCATGTCAAAGCCCCGTCCTTATTATTCCACATATCAAATACTTGCTTGTCTGCAAAGTTTCTTTTAAGTTCTGAAAGAGGAAGGACTTTTAATTCTAAATCCTTGCAAATTTGAAATACATCTACTGGAATAGTTGATATTTCTTGGGCAAGTAAAAAATTATAGGCAATTTCTGTTATCTGTTTATAAGTTTTCATTATCCTTTGAAAAATTAGGAAATGCTTCTTTGGCATACTTAAGTAATGTTTCTTGCTCTGTTTGGGTTAAATTTTTTGCACCTCGTGCAATCATAGAAAAATAAGGGGATATATCATCTCTTTGGGGTGAGTAGTATTTCAGAAAAATATCAATATCAACTTGCAGTGCTTTCGCAATTTTGATTAAAGTTTCAAGCTCTGGGTAAACGGCATCTTGTTCTATTCTAGATATGGTTGCGTTGCTAATATCACATTTTAAGGATAGGGCTCTTTGACTCAATCCTTTTTTCTCTCGTAATTCTTTAATTTTCTCGCCAATAGTCATTGTAATTTCCTTTTTTTAATTTAATTATACCATATATGTTACTTAAATGCAACAATGTAAAAGGTTTTTTTAAATTTGCATATAAAAAGTGTTGCATTCGTGGCACAAATATGATATTATGATGTTACATTCCCGTAACAGAGGTTATATATGAAAATTATTTTGAAAAATGGTAGTCTATTTGCTTTGCAGGGATTTATGACTGAGCAAGAGTTTGCAAACAAACTTGGAGTAAGTCGTGAGCAACTTTGGCGAATAAAAAAACGCAAATCCTTTGTAGGAAAAAATTTTGTTTCTAAATTTAAGAACGCTTTTCCAAATGAGAATTTAGATAATTATTTTTCCTTTGTAGATGTTGAGGATGGCTAGATTATGGCAATTAAAGTAGGAATAATTGCATATCGGGATAGCAACGGGGAGTTTGCAGATCCAAAGCCATTGCTTAAGTCTGATACTTCCGACTTGATTAAACAGCAATCATTTTTGCTTGACAATCTCAAAAATCTTTGGGCGAACGGGTTCGCCGATTACATTAAATCTCTAAACTCGGAGCAGGCAAGCATTGGTGCCGAGCCAAGCGAAGAGTTTTAACTTGTGGCTTATGTCACACTTATGGCTAACAAGTTAGTCATTATCTTTACGAGGTGTCAAGCTACATCTCGGCACAAATCATTTTGAAGTGACAAAACGCCCCTAATTCTGTTTGGGTATCGCTGTACTTACCGAGTGTCAAGGGGGGGGGCGTTTAGAGCCTTACAGGGCAAATTACAGTTAAAGAGAGGATAAAAAATGAGAAAGGGACGAATTGTGCCAGTGTCTGAAGTTGAGAAGGCTCAAAAAAAGGCTACAGAAGCAAAAAACAAACTCGATTTGCAAAACGCAATAACAAGTGTCTTAACCCACGATTGGCAAGCACATCGAGATGTACATCTTGCACTAAACAAAATTTTAGATAGGGATTTGGAGTATATAACGCTTAGCGACGCATTGGCAAGATATAGCGATACGGTTAATCGCATCGAGTTCAAAAGAGAAAAAGCAGGCGCATACTCCAGTCAAGAAAAAATCTATATCAGACTTAAAGGAGTTAATTAATCATGAGCAACAAACCAAACAAAAAACCAAAGACCGCCAAAGAATTAAGCGAAAGCTTAATTGCCTCGCAAGATGTTATAACAACGGCAATTAATTTATGTGATTTGTTGTCAAGCTATGCATTTTGTATGTGTCATGAGCGGCAGAACACAAAAGGCATTGTCGAAAAAACCGTTAATATCGCCGAGTTATTATCAACTATCCTAAAGCCTGTTGAGTTTGCGATTAGCGATGCGGAGTCAAGTATCGAAGATATTATACAAGGAGCTGAAGCCAAATGAAAGATAATTTAGATATAACGCTCGAAGCTTTGGACGAGGTAATGAAATTTGACAACTTAAAAACGGTTGAGCGTATTATTGAGCCACTTATTAAAAATCAAAGACCGTTTCGATTAACGGTGCGTTATATGCCTAAATATCCCACTTGTGGAGCAACCAAAGGCATAGAGCATTCCGAATAATAATGCGGTGTGTGTAGTCCAGACGTCTGGACAAAGGAGCTGCAGTTATGACAGATATTGAATTTTTAGACACAGTTAAAGCTATTGTATTTAGAAAAATAGCATATGACGCTAAACAAGAAAGTACAATACCTTTGATTTTGACCGCCTCAATAAGCGGGACAGAAAGCACAAGCACCATTTTAAGAGAGGTAAATGAT
The DNA here is from genome assembly GCA_009783985.1 of Bacillota bacterium. GTDB lineage: Bacteria > Bacillota > Clostridia > Christensenellales > Pumilibacteraceae > WQVM01. Next base: position 25,928 of record WQVM01000006.1, read on the forward strand.
AATGACGTATCAAAAGATATTCGATAATATCAAGACCGTAACAAGTCTTATGCATAGTTTATCGATTGACGCGCGTGCTTATTTTGCAAGTATTAATCCGGAAGCTTTTAGCGTTGACGAGTTTTTACTCCTCTCGGAAGAAAATAAAATGCTTAAAGAGCAAATATATTATGCTACCGAGCGTGCCGAAAAGCTAGAGCGGTTAATGCGTAATAAAAGCGACACCGCCGTTAAAGCTGAAAAATATTATAAAACAGATTACTACGCTTTGCAAAAGGAGCGTATGGCGTTAGATTCAGATTATGCTGTGCGGCAAAAAGCAAAGCAAAAAGTCTATCAAGAGCGACACAAGGAAAAAATGGCAAACGACCCGGAGTATGCCGCCAAAGTTAAAGCCTCTCAACAAGCTGCCGAGCGTCGGCGTATAGAGCGCATCCAAAACGACCCGGAGTATGCCGCCCGTATAATCGAGCAACGCAAAATCAATCAAAGCCGCAGATATCGCAAGAAAAAAGCGGCAAAGGAGTCGCAATGTTAAACAAAAAACCAAACTATGGCAAAAAGAGCCACGCACTAAGTAATATCTTTTCAGCTCATGAGAGTTATTTTGGCGGCAAATTTGACGATAGCAACGAGCTTGAGGAATACCGACAGCATATTTTTTATGTCTTAGCAAAGTCACCGCTTGTATTTGTCAAGTTCAATCAAATGCCGAGCAATGGCTTGACACAACGCCCTTTTGTAAATCTTGATATAGATTTGGGCGAATTAGAGGATTAATTATGGCAACATCGAAAAAATATTACTGGATAAAGTTAAAAGACAGCTTAATGACCGGAGACGCATTTGACTTTCTTATGAGTAAAGATAATGGCTCGGATTATGTTGTTATATATCTCTTGCTTTGTCTAAAGACAGTAAATACATCCGGCAAGCTCGAGGGTAAGGTTGGTGAGGTTATTGTCCCGTTTACGCCCGCTAAAGTTCAGCGTGATTTGAAATATTTTCATATTGATACGATTTTAGTCGCATTTGAGTTGTATAAATCTCTAGGACTTATTTACAAAGATAATGACGGCACTTTGCAAATAACGGATTATGAGGGTCTTGTCGGTTATGAAACTGGTAAAGCGGAGTTAATGCGCAAATTAAGAAAAAAACGCGCTGAAAGTGGTAACAAAACGGTAACATTGTTACCAAAATCTAGTAACAATGTTACGGAAGAGAATAGAGATAAGAGTATAGATATATTTATATCTAAAGATATAAATAATACTGGCTCAAATCAAGATTTGAGCAGAGAGTGTATTAATTCCGAATATGTCAAAAAGAGTTTTGACGAGTTCTTTATCCTGTATCCTCGTAAGCACGGCAAGTCAGAGGCATACAAGGCGTACTTTAAATTATTTTCTAAGCTCAGAACAGAGCAAGAGATTATTACATTGGCAAGCAATATACTTGCCGGACTTAAAATTATGGTCAATGAGTGTAACCGCACAAAGACCGAAACAAAATACATCAAGCTCCCGTCTAACTGGTTATATGAGGAGCGTTGGCTCGACCAATACGAGCCTGCAGGAGTTGCTGCCTCTGATGTGCCTATAAACCCGCTCACCGGAGAGCCGTACGACAAATTTGATTGCGCTATGCCTACCCCGCATGAGCTTGAACATTGTTCATATCCTCAACCGCTTGCCGATTATATCAAAAATACTTACGGCGTAACGGTTAAAATAACGGGAGGCGAATAATGAAAAGATTAAGCGAAATCATTGGCGGCTTTTGGTCTAAAAGACCCGACTTACAAGAAATTGAGCAACGCATGGCTAACCTAAGCCAGTTAGAGAGCGTCAACTTTTGTAAACAACAAGCTATCGAAGAGGCAAGCGCAAGAAACGAAAAACCGCCGGACGGTGTCTTTGGCGGTAAAGAGTGTACTGTTTGCAAAATGAAACGAGTTGTTTATTATGTACATCAACATCCTGTAGCAGGTGCAGCATGTGCTAGATTATTCCCGATATATGACAAGCCGTGTATTTGCGTTATGCAATACTACGTCAAAGACGATTACGGCAACTATAGGCGCAAGCCAAAACATGAAGTGCCTACATGGTTAGGTGGTAACTTTAAAATAATTCCAGATGTCTGTAATAAACACATGCCGCGCGGCTAGCCGCGCCAGTCCCACCAGTGGGACTAAACTACAAATGTGCCATGTAATACAGCGTGGCATAGAGGACAGCATATTGATTATTTTGCATATTTGCGTCTTTGCCTATGTAGTACCTATACAGGTATGCGGGGGTGCGTAGCGCCTCCTCATACCTGTATAGGTACTACATAGGCTAGGCGAATTTAAAATTGTTCTATAAAGAATAATTTTGTTCTAAAATTGTTCTAAATAAATCATAAATAAACAAAAAAGCCAATCTAAAAAAATTTTGAGCAAGCGTACGCGTCAAAATTTTTAGATTGCTTTGACTGTTATCAGCAATAAGAATAATGCGAAGCATTATGAAAAAAGCACAGTGCGCCACAAAAATACAAGGTCAGTCCCACCGGTGGGACTGCCGCTCCGGGAGAATTAAAAATGAAATTCGAATATAAAAACAATCCAATAATAGCCGGTTATATAACCGATGTAATCGAGCTTAAGTATGACAAGAACAAAAAGCCGTATTGCTATTTTGACATCAAGGTCAAAAGACTAGATTTGAAAGTAGGCACGGAATATGAGTTCTTTGACATAAGACTTAATGACGATGCCGCCGTTGACTTTGTAAACTGTGGAGCAAAAGCCGGATGGGGGCTTGAGGTGCTTAGAGGAGTGTTAAGACGCACCAAAAAAGACAGTACCGGCAAACGCCACGAATATATCAAAGCCTTTCAGGTTAAGGTATTCCCGCCCGAAACTGCAAAAGCTGAATAAGCATTCCAGACGTCTGGAATACAAAAAAGTCCCACCGGTGGGACTTTTTTATTTGCCTGTTCGGCTGATTATTATACCAAATACGCTATCAAGATACATAAAATGCGTTCTATTCGTATTTGGCTTGCTTTGGTAGGACTGAGTGGACTCGAACCACCGACCCCCACCTTATCAGGGTGGTGCTCTAACCAGCTGAGCTACAGTCCTATATTGGATATTCTGGTAATATTTGATTGAGATGCCTAAATCAGTACAGTCGCACCAATTCAGTAGCAAAATATAGTATACCACTAATTATTGGTATTGTCAACAAAAAAAGTAGCTACTATAAAATTTTTGCAAGTATCTGAACAAATAAGTCATATTAATTTATTTCAAATCAACCTTAAAATGCTGTACAAGGGATTGTCGATTTGATATACTTTGAATTAAGTATTTTTTACAAATAGGGGTTTGCTGTTATTTTTAATAAGAATGACAAGAGATTGATTATAGCTGGTTGCAGTCTTGCGGCGTCGGGGGCTATAGGTGCGTATACGGTGGCGCAATGGACTGTTAGTTTGAGCGACAGACCGTTGATGCTACTTATTATGCAGTTTGCTTTGCAGACGATACCGCATATTTTGATGTACTTTTTTACATATAAGCTTATGCGCAAATTTAGATACTCGACACTTTTGGCGGTATCTATTTTTGCACGAGTGATGTCTATATCAGTATTTTTTGTATTTGCTCTTTTTGGACAAATGCTTTTTGGCAACATACTGTTTGGTATTTTGGCGGGAGCGGGCAACGGAATGTTTTGGTGTAGCTATAATGTTGCGCTTAATAGGGTAGAAAGACATAATTTTAAGCGGTTTTTGAGTACAGAAGGTAGCCTTGCAGAGATTTTGTCTATCGGCGCACCTATTATTATGGCGGTAAGTATTATAATATTCGGCAATGTTCATGATTTGCCGCTTCAGGTTTATATAACGCTGTTTATACTTAATGTTGCCCTAAAGATTATGGCATTATTTGTCATTGTAAGAATTAGGGGTGACAAAGAAGAAGGTGTACTAAGTCTTAAGGGGAAGTTTTTTAAGCGAGATGACAAGTTATGGAATAATATGATTATATTCAGCTTATTTTTTGGTATTGTATCGGGCGTAGGGGGCAGTCTTGGCGGTGTAATACTTATATTGTTTACGCAGAGCGGACACTCGCAAGTTGTCTATCTTATTGTATTGTCGGGCTGTATGCTAGCGGCATCAGCGGTATTATTCTTGTATAGAAGAATCCGAATCGGCAACAGATTTTTGTACTACTTTTTTGTAACGGCAGAAGCAACAGTTTTTATCATAATTAGCTTTTTGTACGGAAGTTATGTAATGCTTATTGCGTGCGGACTAATATTACTTGCCCAAAATATTTCTGTCAAAATGCGTCTACCGCTTGAGGTAGCTTGCCATGTAGAGGTGCTGTCATCCTATCTCGAAAAAGAAAAAAATGTCGCAGGACGATATTTTGTCAGAGAGATGTTTATTGTTATAGGAAGACTAATCGGAGCAGCTGTCGCACTAACCTTTGCCCTAACAATAGTAGCACCATACTACTTTTTGGCGGCAGTCATATTCGGCTTTGTAATATTCAATGCACTAACAGTCATTTGGTACACCAAAGTGCTAAAAGGTGCAGGCAAACTAAGAGCCCAAAAACAAGCAGAAGAAACAAATGCAAAAATCCAATCCGAAAATCCTGTTGCTGTGGCATGATGTAAGAGATTGGAGTGTATGATGATGTTCGATTAAAGGTAAGGAGTATTTATGGCAAATAAAACTAAACCGTACAGCGAAGTAGAGGCAAAGTTAGGCAAGGCAAGTTCTGCGTGGGAAAAACTAACGGGATATATTCGCTTTAATTATGAAATGGACGAAGATTGGTGGGCAGGCAATCCGAACCATAAGCATCACAGCAATCTAAGGTTTCGCCGAGGCGGCAAAACTCTGGTTACACTTTGTATTCGTCAAGGTTATTTTATAACGGCAATTGTGCTGGGGCAGGAGGAGCGTGATAAATTTGAAGAGCAACGAAAAGAATTTGGCGATGTTATTTGCAAAGAATACGATAACGCAGAAGTTTTGCATGACGGCAAATGGCTAGGATTTGAAATATATGATGAATCTTTGATAGATGACATATTTCGATTGCTACAAATTAAGCGTAAACCTAACCGCAAGATTATGCCGAAAAGCTTTGATAACTGCGGTCGCCTTGATATTGGGTTGCCGCATACTGAAATCACAAAAATTATAATGAACTAGACAAGACTTTTCTGGTCATAGCACATAATGTTGTGATATGACTGTACTGTTTAAGAGGTCTTATGAAAGAAGGGTTATTTCAAGAAAATATTTCTTTTCACTACAATAAGTTATTGAATGCACTATATATGTTCGCAAGTCCTTTTGAAATTCAAAGAAACCATTGTTTATATTCCCCGACATATATAGGTAGAGATATTTATGAAAACTTTGAAGATACTAATATAGATATATTTGCTGATGATCTTGTAGAGTCTGGTAAAATTTCTAGAGAGGTAAAAGAAGAAGTAAATATCATATTCACCAATTTTTCACGAGCGTGGAAGAATATAAATTGGTCTACTCATGGTGTCAGTAAAGAGCATTTTTGGGAAGAGCAAAGAAAGCAAGCATTAAGTATTCTTGAAAAGTTGAAAGAGCCGTTGCGTATTCCAGCGGATTATGAAGTTATAGATGGTGATTGAAGCACTCCAAGATAAATTCAAAATAAAAGGGGACAGATGTATATCACAAATACAATGGTCCCCTTTTGTTTCTCTTTCTTTACAACCTTAAGCCAAGTGCCAAATTTTCAAGTTTTTAAAAAACTAAACTATTTTAAACTAAGTATTTTATATTATTTCGCAATCTGCCGTCCCTTTGTGTTATTGCTAAACAAGCCAACCACCAGCGTTTATAACGAAAGGGGAACCTAGCCCTATTAAGCAAAAACAACTAAAAGTGGCGGTCAGACGATTCCATTTAAGCCCTAGATTTGATATAATAGTGGTAACCAGCCGCTGGTAAATCGAAAAAATGAGATGCCAAAATGGAAAAAGAAAAAGTTTGCCAATGTCCAACTTGCAAATGCAAGAACTGTGCAAATGCACGCTAGAGTGTAACTGCGGATGCGGTTGCGGAAAGTAGGAGAACCAAAATGGACACAAAAATTGTCGGAGAGAGAATCTCCGAAGGGCGGAAAAATAAAGGGCTTTCGCAAGCACAGTTCGCAGAGCTTGTGAACATAAGTCCACAAGCCGTTGGCAAGTGGGAGCGTAGCGAAAGCCTTCCCGACATTTTTATGCTGGGAAGAATTGGGGAAGTCATAGGAACGACCGATATAAACTACTTCCTTGGGAAAACTCCATGCTCATGCAATTTCTGCGAATGCTGTCAAACGAGGTGCAAAAATGAGCATTAACAAATACCAAAAACAGTCAATAAAGAAATACGACAAAATTGCAACGAATTACGACCAAACACTTGAAGGAAAAGCCACGGCAAAATCAAAAGTAAAAATACTTGAAATGGTAGAACCAGCCGACGGCGACAAGGTTCTTGATGTTGGGTGCGGAAACGGAAGCCTAATTGGAGCGGTTAAAAAGAAGGCAAACATAGAAGCTTATGGCGTTGATGTTTCGTCTGGTATGATAGAAGAGTGCCGAGAGCGGTTTAAGGAAATAACATTCCAAATTGCAGTCTGTGAAAATTTGCCATTTGAAGACGAAGAACTCGACATAATAACTATGAATTGCGTTTTGCATCACCTAAAAGACCCGCAAGCATTTTATAGAGAAGCACACAGAGTGCTGAAACCTAACGGAACACTTTTAGTCGGCGAATTATGGTATCCAGCCGTAGTTAAACAATTCGTAGACTGGATAATCCTGCCACTTTTAAGGGCTGGCGACAACAAATTATTCAGCCACGGCAAACTAAAACGCATGGCAACTGACAACGGATTCAGTCTAGGGCGAATATACAAGAAAGGAAGCGTGCAGATAGTCGAGGCGATAAAAGAACTTTAATACAACAAAACAAAGTGGTCTAAGTGTACGGTGTTGGTGATAACTTAATCTGAACTTAAAAAAAGACCGCCTTATGTAGGTGGTCTTTTTTTGGGGTTTAGCTTTTTAACACAGCACCTTTGGCTGAGTTGGTAACGGCTTTGCTGTATCTTAGGAGATAACCTTTAAGTTCTAAGTCTTTTAGTCTGGTCTTTTTCATTCTGGTGGATAGCTCTTTAGCGGAGACATCAAGATTGATTTTGCTTGTATTTAGGTTGATGTCTATTTTGTCGCCGTTTTGGATGTAGGCAATTTTACCACCTTCGTACGCTTCGGGGCAAATGTGTCCTACTGATAAGCCCCGTGTCGCACCGCTAAAGCGACCGTCTGTAATAAGTGCGACATCCTTGTCTAGACCCATACCTGCAAGGGTTGCTGTAGGTCCTAGCATCTCACGCATTCCGGGACCGCCTTTTGGTCCTTCGTACCTGATAACCACCACATCGCCCTTGACTACCTTGCCGCTACCGATTGCTACTGTTGCTTCTTCTTCGCTATCAAATACCTTTGCTTTACCGCTAAAAGTCTTGATAGATGCATCAACACCGCTATGCTTGATGACCGAGCCTTCCTCGGCGATATTGCCTGTGAGAACCTTTATACCGCCTGTAGGGGAGTATGGGTTGTCTTTAGGACGGATAACATCAGGATTAAGGATAGTGCTGTCAGCGTAAGATGCCGAAATAGGTGAGCCTGTCACGGTAATAGCATTACCGTCAATAAGTCCCAGCGTATTAAGCTCATTAAGAATAGCCATTACGCCGCCTGCACGATTGAGGTCTTCCATATCTTGACTAGAGGCAGGGGACAGCTTGCAGAGCGTAGGGGTTTTTGCACTGACTGCCGCAATTGTTGTGTAGTTAAGTTGCACATTACATTCGTGTGCGATTGCCAGTAGATGCAGGATACTGTTAGTAGATGCACCTATTGCCATATCAAGCGTTACAGCATTATTAAAGGCTGCTTGGGTCATAATACGGCGGGGGGTAAGGGCATCGTGGACTAGCTTCATAATCTGTCCGCCTGCTTTTTTTGCAAGTCGTAGTCTGTCAGCCGAAACCGCAGGGATAGAGCCATTGCCGGGAAGTGCAATACCGAGAGCCTCGCAGATGCAGTTCATACTGTTAGCCGTATACATACCGCAACAGCTACCGCAACCGGGGCAAGCCGAATTTTCGATTTGGGCAAGCTCTGTCGCTGAAATCTTACCTGACTTAACCGCACCTACCGCCTCAAATACATTTGACAGTCCGATTTTTTTGCCGTTATGATAACCGCTTAGCATAGGTCCGCCGCTTACAAAAATCGCAGGGATATTAGTGCGTGCAGCACCCATAAGCATCCCCGGTACGATTTTGTCACAGTTAGGAATAAACACCGCACCGTCAAAAGCGTGTCCCATAAGCATAGTCTCAACGCTGTCGGCGATTAGCTCACGAGAAGGCAGGCTAAAACGCATTCCTGCGTGTCCCATTCCAAGCCCGTCGCACATTCCTATACTAGGGATAATCATAGGTACACCGCCTGCCGCCCAAACACCTGCCTTAACAGCCTCGGCAACCTTATCAAGGTGCATATGACCAGGGACAGCCTCGCTAAAAGCACTGACAATAGCTATAAGCGGTTTTTGAAGGTCCTCGTCATTAAGACCCAATGCCTTATATAACGAGCGTTGCGGGGCTTTGTCGATACCTTGTAGTAATTCTTTTGACATAGTAGTATGTTCTCCTTGAAATAAGTAAGAAGTAAAAAGTAAAAGGTGTTGATTAAGCTAGAATATTGGAACACTATTTTTAAGGGAATGCCGATTAAGCCCTAAGCAAAAATAATATCCAACAAAAATAGGGTGTCATTTCGACCGAAGCGGAGAAATCTACTCAAAAACTGTACGATAACACGACAAATAAGGAGATTTCTCCGCTTCGGTCGAAATGACACCCAACCAACGACACTTAATTCTTAACTTAATTAATACTTTTCACTTTTCACTTCTTATTCATACATTTTTTTAGTTGATTTCTTTTTTGCTCCAGCTCATTTTTTCTCTAAGCTCTTCGCCGACTTTTTCCATCGGATGCTTAGATTCTTTTTCGCGTCTTGCTAAGAATGCTTTGCGACCGCCTTTTCCGTTTTCGGCAAGCCAGTCAGAAGCAAATTTGCCGGACTGAATTTCTTTAAGCACTTTTTTCATAGCGGTCTTAGTGTCTTTGGTGATGATTTGGTCACCGACAACATAGTCACCGTATTCGGCAGTATCAGACACGCTGTAACGCATAAGGTTAAGTCCGCCTTGGAAAATCATATCAATAATCAATTTCATTTCGTGGCAACACTCAAAGTATGCCATCTCAGGGGAGTAGCCTGCCTCTACAAGTGTCTCAAATCCGCATTTGATAAGTGCAGATAATCCGCCGCAAAGTACAGCTTGCTCACCGAATAAGTCTGTTTCAACTTCTTCTTTGAAAGTAGTCTCCAGTACGCCGCCTCTAGATGAGCCAATACCGTCAGCATAAGCAAGAGCTGTTTTTTTAGCGTTACCGCTGGCGTCTTGATAGATAGCAATAAGAGCGGGGACACCTTTGCCTTCTTCGTATTGAAAACGAACGGTATGTCCGGGACCCTTAGGAGCACACATAATAATGTCCACATTTTTTGGCGGTACGATTGTTTTGAAGTGAATGGAGAAACCGTGTGCGAAAACTAATGTTTTGCCGCCGGTTAAGTTAGGAGCCATTTCGTCATAAACAGCTTTTTGCAAATGGTCGGGGACAAGCATAGTGATTATGTCTGCTTTTTTTGCGGCATCAGCGGCACTAAGCACCTCAAATCCTTTTGCCTTAGCCTTAGCATAAGTAGGTGAGTCGACTTTGTCGCCGATAATAACCTTGTGTCCGCTGTCACGCAAGTTAAGTGCATGAGCGTGTCCTTGTGAACCATAGCCGATTATAGCAACGGTTTTGCCCTTAAGTAAAGAAGGGTCACAGTCTTTTTGATAGTAAAGTTTGGTTGACATGATGTATAGTATCTCCTTAAGATGTTGTTGTTTATAATTCAATGCTCAGTGCTTAGTGCTCAATGCTCAATGATTGATAAGAGTTTTAATACCCCCATCAACCATTGAGCATTGAGCACTAAGCACTGAGCATTTTATATCTTGTTTTTGCCTCGTTCTATCGCTGTTAGTCCTGTGCGTACAAGTTCGATAATTCCGTACTTATGCATAATCGATATAAAAGCATCTATCTTATCGTGTTCGTCCGTAAGCTCAATTACAGCTGAGCTGGCAGAGCGGTCGGCGATTGTTGCGTTGTAAGAGTTTACGGCATTTTCGATGTCAGATTTTTGGCTGGGGGAGTATTGTATTTTGATTAGAAGTAGCTCCCTAGTAATGTCGTCTATTCCTTTTAACCTTGTTACTTTGACAGTATCGGGGAGTTTTTCTAACTGTTTGACAATCTGAACAATAGTTGCCTCATCACCACTTGCACATATGGTCATACGAGAAAGTCCCGCATCTTCCGTTGCACAAACAGACAAACTATCGATATTATAACAACGGCGTGCAAAAAGCCCCGAAATACGGGTAAGTACACCACTATGGTTGCGCACAAGCGCTGCTATTATGTGAGAAGAATGGGACATAATCGTATTAAGTTCTCCAATTATCGTATAATTATTCAAAGTCAGTAATAATTTCCTTTACACCCTTGCCCGGTGGAATCATCGGCAATACATTGTCGTCACAGCTAATTTTGCAGTGTATTAGCACAGGTTTTTTGTGTGATAATGCACGCTTGACTACTTCATCTACTTTGTCATTAGATTCTAGCTTTTCGTACTTAATTCCGAATGCTTTTGCTAACAAATCGTGACGGGTAGGGAAGGTAGGTGTAGTTGACGAAAAGCGTCTGTCATAGAATAATTTTTGCCACTGTCTGACCATTCCCAAAACGCTGTTATCTAAGAGAAAAATCTTGACAGGCAGATTGTTTTTTGATATAGTGGCAAGCTCGTTAAGGTTCATATGAAATGACCCGTCACCTGTAATCAAAACAGTCTTTCCGTAGGGGGTTTCGCCTTTGGAATTTGGTTTTTTGCCGTATGCTTGTCCAAAGCAAGAACCGATTGACGCACCCATTCCGAAGCCCATTGTGCCTAAACCGCCACTTGTAACAAAAGTTCGTGGCCGCTCGAATTTGTAGCTTTGTGCCGTCCACATTTGATGCTGACCTACATCGGTTGCCACAACTCTTTCGGGAGGTGAGTATTTTTTGATGGTTTGTAATATCAAACGAGGGTCAAGGTCGCATTTGCACTCGTATGAGCCTGCAATTTGCTGATTAGCTATCTTGTCAGCCCAATGACCTGCTCCACGAGAGGGCATACCGTCAAGGAGCGGATATAGTTTTTTGAGGATAGTCTTGACATCGCCGGTAATATACTCGTCAGGTTGTATATTTTTGCCGACCTCGGCAGGGTCTATATCTATATGGACAATCTTAGCATTAGGTGCAAAAGTTTCACGATTACCCATAACTCTGTCACTAAATCGTGCGCCCAGTACAATCAAGGCATCACATTCGCTCACGGCTTTCATAACGCCTTTGTGACCGTGCATACCAATCATACCAATTGCGTTAGGGTGAGAGGAGGGGAATCCGCCCAATCCCATAAGTGAGCAAGTAACAGGTGCGCCGATAGTTTCGGCAAGTTTGATAACCTCGGCATTAGCGCCGCTTGTAACCGCACCGCCCCCTAGATATATAAGAGGTTTGGAGCAGGATTTCAAAAGCTGAGCAATATTGCTTAGTTGCGCAGTTGCACACTTGTCGAGCGGAGAGGTTTTGGGTGTCGCACGGGGAATATTAACAAAATCGCAGTCCGCTTGCTGAATATTCTTAGGAACATCAATAAGAACAGGACCGGGTCTGCCGCTTTGTGCAATTTCAAAAGCCCGTCTGATTGTAGACGCCAAATCTTTGACATCTTTGACGATAAAGTTATGCTTAGTCACAGGCATAGTTATGCCGGTGATGTCAACTTCTTGAAAACTATCCCGTCCGATAAGAGGTAAGCCCACATTGCCCGTAATCGCCACAACAGGAATACTATCCATATAAGCGGTAGCGATACCTGTAACAAGATTAGTTGCACCCGGTCCGCTTGTTGCGATAACTACGCCTGTTTTGCCGCTGACTCTTGCATATCCGTCTGCTGCGTGTGCCGCGCCTTGCTCATGCGAAGTCATTATTTGGTTAATACGGTCTTTAGCCAAATAAAGTTCGTCAAAAATATCCAAGACAGCTCCGCCGGGATATCCGAATACATGTTGTACGCCTTGTTCGATAAGGCATTCTATAATTATCTTTGCACCTTTCACAATCTATATAAGTATATCAAATTAAGGTTTGATTGTCAAAAGAAAAAACTATACAAATCCACAAAATAAATGAAAAGTAAGATAAATAAGATAAAAACAAAATAATAGCAAGAAAAATTATGGGTTTTAGATGTAATCAAGTATTTATAGAAACCTACATTGCTCACCCAAAAAGTTTTTAAGAATGTTAATTGAGGATTTTGGTTATTTTATGAATATAGAAAATTAAGAAAAAATCCGTTCTTAGTATATTAGATGCAAAAATGCTTGCAAAATTTATTTGAGTATGATATAATGCTACAAATAGGCAATAATAGCATATATAGTATAAATAAGTATGCAAATTTAATGGAATACAATTGTGTAAATAAGAATTTTGAGTCGAGTTTGCACTTATATAGTATAATTAAGGAGTAAAAAATGAAAAAGAACAAGTCTAAGTTGTTTTTGGTGGCATTAGTTGTTTTGCTCACTGCTTTTGTATTTGTGGCGTGCCGAAACAACAATAATGAGTCAACATACTTTACGGTGACCTTTGTAGACGCAAGTGGTACCCATCAGTTTGCAGATCAGACAGTAGAGACTGGTGGTCGAGTGACACCGCCTCAAGTGGTCGCTATTGAAGGTTACACCCATTCTTGGCACACCGCAAATATTGGAGGTCAAGAATGGAACTTCTTGACCAATACGGTGACAAGTGATATTACTTTGTATCTTAGACGCACGCCAAATGTACCAGTAACAGGAGTAACACTGGCAACAAGTGCAGCAACGCTAGAGATAGCAGGCACATACCAGCTAGTAGCAACAGTTAATCCAACTAACGCAACTAACCAAGATGTAACATGGTCATCAGACGACACAGCAGTAGCGAC